>JALSHE010000033.1 GCA_026982415.1 Robiginitomaculum sp. | reverse complement strand
TTTTTTCATTTACCTCTCCTGACATACTGCTGTCAGTATGGGTGTGTTAGAGGCGTTTTGTAAAGTGAAAATAACCAAGCCCGGCCTTTGCCGCGCACCAATAATAGGACACATCATGATTGGATACCAAACCGTAGGTACAAATAAATTGGACAAAGCCATAGAGTTTTATGACACGTTAATGGCGGAAATCGGCGCCGTTCGGGTCATGGAGGAAGCAGGTAGTTTTGTGCTATGGTCTAAGGCCCCAGGCACGCCCGGCTTTTGTGTTCACGTCCCCCACGACGGCAAAAAGGCCACCGTCGGCAATGGCTCCATGACAGCATTTGCAATGGAAAATTCTGAAATGGTTGATAAAATGTATGCCCTAGCCATGAAGTTGGGCGCAAGCGATGAAGGCCCGGCCGGGCCGCGCGGCGATGATGGTTTTTACGCCGGATTTTGCCGAGACCTTGACGGTAATAAATTTAGCTTTTTCTGCATGACAGAGCCGAAAACATAATTGGGACATAGACCACATGATAAAACTTTATAAATTCGTACCGCAATTCGGCATACGTGATGCCAGCCCATTTGCGCTGAAACTTGAGACCTATTTACGGCTTGCCGGGCTTGATTATGAAAGCATAGAAATCATGAGCCCGGTCAAGGCACCCAAGGCGAAAATTCCCTATATTATTGACGGCGACCAGACCATTGCTGATTCCAGCTTGTGTATTGGTTATCTGAAAGACAAATACGGCGACAAGCTAGGCAAAAACTTGTCGCCCAAGCAGCACGCTGTTGGTCACGCAGTCAAAACCATGCTGGAAGAACGCACCTATTGGGTGATGGTCAATATGCGCTGGATGGATGAAGACAAGCACCAGCTGATGAAAGAAACATGGTTTGACGCCATACCTGCGCTCATTCGTGGATTGATTTTTAAAAAAATTATCAAGGATATGGCAAAGGGTATGTATGCCCACGGTATAGGCCGCCATACGGACGCGGAAATAATGGCATTTGGGCTGGCCGATTTGGCGGCGTTCGAAGCTGTGTTGGGCGACAAGCCCTATTTGCTTGGCGATGTACCATCCGAATACGATGCAAGCGGGTATGGTTTTCTCGCCAATTTCATGGCCGAGCCATTTCCCTCGCCCCTGTCGGAATATATTGCCGGATCAAAAACTCTAAGTGCTTATATTGCTAGGGTCGAAAAGAAAGCATTTGGCTAAATTAATTTTCGGCTTCTTCTTCCTCACCTTCGGCAAAACCCAAATCTTTCATTTTTTGGATGCTGGGGATGGGGAGGAGTTCGTATTTATTACCTTCTATTTTTAGGCCGTCCGCACCCATATTTTGCAAATCTTCAATGCCGACTACAAACATACCGCCGAAGTTTTCCACCGCAAGCCCCGTGATTTTCTGACCGTCTTTGGTCGCAAAAATTTGCGGGGTCAAGCTGGCAAGCGCCGCGTCCTCCACCAGATAGACCACGCCCACATGGGTCATTTTTGGCACCATGAGAGCCAAAGGCCCGGGATACATTTTCTTGTAATGGGACTTGCCGTCTTTGGCACCGTCCAGAAGCTCAGCAAGTGTGTGGGTGCCGGATGTGTTCTTAAATAAAACATCAAAATCTATGGACAGGTTAATACCCGCATCCTCATCCTTCTTGCCGGCAAAATGTTCATCTTGCATGCAAAGGTCGCCTTCTTTATCCATGGTAGCAATGCGGGCGAAATCCGTGACCCAGCCGTCCGCATCCATAGCGAAAGCTTCCTCGACCGCGCCCGTGCGAAAATATACCCGCTCTGGTAATTCACTTTCGCCGGTCGTGGTTAATTTCATCTCGGGCACCACGCCAACAGTGTCCCTTTTCTCGGGCTTTAATTTGTTGAACTTACGGGTTAACTTTATGATTTTTTTGGCGGGCATACACTTAATGCCTGCTGCGAGGTCTGCCGCTTCCGAAGCATGTGCAGTGCTAGAAGCAAATGCAGCTGAGATCGCTACACTAACATATATAGATTTCATCATTCAGGTCTTCCCCATTTTACTCATCTCCATAAAACCCGCCTCTGAAAACAACGCCAGTGAAATTTTGTTAATTTATCAGCGTTTGACACATATGCGGGGCTAGGGGTATAGGGTTTTTATGAGAAACCGTTTTACCCATAGACTGAGCGTAACAACCCTTTTGGGTATGTTCGCACTTGGAACATTATCAGCTTGTGGCATTAAGGGTGAATTGAAAACCCCGCCGCCAATTTGGGGCGACAAGGCTCAAGCCGAGAAGACCCAAGCTGAGAAGACAGAAATGGATCAACAGGATTCCGAAACATCAAATCCCAACAAACCCTAATCCATTGCAATAACATCTATTTTGTACCGAACAATTTATCACCCGCATCCCCTAGGCCGGGGATGATATAGCCGCTCTCGTTGAGATGATCATCGACCGCCGCCACATAAATATCAACATCCGGGTGCTTTGCTTGCACGGCTTTTATACCTTCGGGCGCAGCCACTAAAAACAGGCCTTTAATACGGGTGCAGCCAGCTTGTTTGACCATGTCCACAGCCGCATTGAACGAGCCGCCCGTCGCCAACATCGGGTCAACGACAAGGGCCGTGCGTTCATTAATTTTGGGTGCCATTTTTGAAAAATAGGCCACGGGCTGCAAGGTTTCCTCGTCCCGGTACAGCCCGATCACACTAATGCGCGCATTGGGCAGAAGCTGGATTACCCCGTCGAGCATGCCAATTCCGGCGCGCAGTATGGGCACTATAGTAATTTTCTTACCTTTGATTTGTTGCACGTCAATTTTGCCGTCCCAAGAATTTATGGTGCGCGGTTCCAGCGGAAAATCTTTGGTAGCTTCATAGGTCAAGAGCATAGAAATTTCTGCCGCCAATTCCCGGAAATTTTTGGTGCTAATATCCGCCGCACGTAAAAGCCCTAATTTATGTTGAATAAGCGGATGGTCGGCAATGTGTATCATAATGTTTCCTTTGGGCGTATTCCTGTTATGGATTTAGGCATTGATAGCACAGAATGCAAATGCTGCAAACTAGGGAACCTCTGAACAACTCATGAGCTGTTTTTCCATGGCTGAAAAATCCAGCTTTTCGCGTGTAAATATCGACAATAGCCTTGCTATTGTCTCAATTTCCAAACAAAAATCTGAAATTTTCATCTCATGGAAAATCCAACCCGAGTTAATCAGTGGCTCCCTAGGTAGTGTACTCATAAACTTTCTATGGCGCCCCATGAAACGCTCATAACAAATATCCCGCACCCTATGAAAGGCCAGTTGTTTGATCTTGGCTGATAGTGCACAGCCCGTGTGGTTTCGCCCCACTGGAAGTACCAGAAAAGCATGCGAAATCTATTTCGTGAGGGTTAGACTACACGCCCTGAGCGCAGCGAGGAAGTGCTGGCCATTTACGGGCCGTCCAAGAGTATGATTATCCCCGTCTTTTCTATTGAGGCCTAAACGGATACTCGCGCACCGGGTTGAGGTGTTATATCGCAAGCCTCAGTCCGACACCGTCTTTGCTCCAACAAACTAACGCGTTTTGTCTGTCCATGAACAAGAGAACAATTTGAATGTAGCGCAAGCGCGAGAACCGTGGATACAGTTTTATAAATGCGCTACTTTATGACCGCGCCAAGGTTACTTTGCGGTTTATCTCCGCCATGAAGCGGTCGGCGGTTTGACCTTCTTGCTTTGTCGATAGACTATCCACTTCGTCTTGAATGCGGCGCTTGGCGATGTCGTGCAGATAATGTTTGTCCATATCTATACCGATGAATTTACGGCCACGGCGCACGGCGACAACCCCTGTCGTACCGCTGCCGCAAAACGGGTCTAATATGGTATCGCCGGGATTGGTCGAAGCGAGGACGATGCGCTCTAACAGGTTTTCCGGTTTTTGGGTCGGGTGCTTGCCGTGGCGTTTTTCGGATTTTTTGGTCAGGGGAATAGACCAAACCGAGCGCATTTGTTTGGCGTCTTTTTTAATCGGGTCGGCTTCGTGCCACTCGCCGTTCTTCATGTCTTGATAATTGAACACATGTTTGTGTTTTTTATCCGTCCGCGCCCAAATTATACTTTCGTGTGATGCCGTGAACATACGGCAAGACAAATTAGGCGAAGCGTTCGGCTTGAACCAGGATATATCATTGAGCACATGCCAGCCACCAAGCTGCAAAGCAAAGCCGCATTGATAGACGGAGTGGTAAGTCCCCGAAATCCAAATCGTCCCGCCGGGTTTCAGCTTACGGTGACAAGCAGCAATCCATTCGCGGTGAAACTCAAAATCCGCCTCCGGCCCAGCGCTGACATCCCAATCCCCTTTATTGACCGAAACCATGCGCCCGCCTTTGCAGGTAAAGCCGTCATTGGAAAGGTTATAGGGAGGGTCGGCGAATATCATGTCGATGCT
>JALSHE010000032.1 GCA_026982415.1 Robiginitomaculum sp. | reverse complement strand
GGCACCTTTAATGCTCTCGTCGTCGGTGATTTTGGCCACCCACTGTCCGATTTCTGCAATCACGTCTTGTGACAGCACATTCATAGAGCGCTCAGGGCTATCAAAGGTAATCAGCGCAATGCCGTCTTTGTCGATGTCTAATGTAAAATGTTTCATGTTCGTCTCCTATCTTGTCATCCTCGCCCCGTTTACGGGGGAGGTGCCCCTTCTTAGGGGCGGAGGGGGAATATCCCCTCGTTTGTACTATTCTCAAAATCTATGTATTCTTTGAGAGGCTTCCCCCTCCGAGCGCAAGAGCGCCCACCTCCCCCGCAAGCGGGGTGAGGATAAATTACACCCTCTCAATAATAATTGCGCTGCCCATACCGCCGCCTACGCATAATGTAATCAGGGCGGTGTTTTTATTTGCGCGTTCCAATTCGTCGACCATTGTGCCGATAATCATAGCACCTGTGGCGCCGAGCGGATGCCCCATAGCAATGGCGCCGCCGTTGACGTTCATGACATCATGGTCAATGTCGAGGGCTTGCATGGCGCGCAGGACAACCGATGCGAACGCTTCGTTAATCTCCCAAAGGTCAATATTGTCTACTGTCATACCGGCTTTTTTAAGGGCCTTAGCAGTCACAAATTCTGGGCCGGTCAACATAATCGTTGGCTCGGAGCCGATCTCTGCGAAACTGCGAATTTTGGCGCGGGGCTTTAGACCGAGGTCTTTGCCGATTTGAGCATTCCCCACCAAGACAACAGAAGCGCCGTCAACAATGCCGGATGAATTACCCGCATGATGCACATGGGTGATGGTTTCTATTTCCGGGTATTTTTGCAAAGCCACAAAATCAAAGCCCGGCATCATAGTGCCCATAGCGGCGAAGCTTGGGTTGAGCGCGCCAAGGCCCTGCATGTCGGTGCCGGGGCGCATATATTCGTCGCGCTCTAAAATATTCACGCCCATTTGGTCTTTGACGGGTACGATAGATTTGGCGAACCGGCCCTCTTCCCATGAAGTTGCCGTGCGCTTTTGGCTCTCGACCGCATAGGCGTCGCAATCATCACGGCTAAACCCGTATTTGGTCGCGATCAAATCCGCCGAAATACCTTGGGGAATAATGTGGTGGTCAAAAGCAATCGACGGGTCAACGCCCATAGCCCCGCCGTCACTGCCCATAGGGATACGCGACAAGCTCTCAACCCCGCCGCCGACAACCATGTCGGACATGCCGGACATAACCTTAGCGGCCGCAATATTGACGGCTTCAAGACCAGACGCACAGAAACGGTTGATAGATAAACCGGCGCAGCTTTCGGCCCAATTGGCAGTAATCACCGCAGAGCGCGCAATATCCGCGCCTTGGCCCTTAACTTGGTGAACGCAGCCCAAAATCACATCATCAACTTTGGATGTGTCGAGGTCATTACGGTCACGCAAAGCCTCAAGCTGTTGCGTAGCCAACGACAGCGCCGTAATCTCGTGCAGGCTGCCGTTCTTTTTACCCTTACCGCGCGGTGTGCGGATAGCGTCATATATGTATGCTGTTGTCATTTTAAAGTTTCCTTTCTTTCCCTCTCCCCGTTTACGGGGGAGGTGCCTGCTCTTGCAGGCGGAGGGGGGAGATGCAAATAAATATGGTCAAGTGTATCTCCCCGGTGTTTATAAATATCTTCATTGGAAACGCGAATTACGTTCCAACCTTGGCTTTCTAAATATTTCGTTCGTTTCTTGTCATAGTCTCTTTCTTGTTGTGTGCCGTGGGTTGCACCGTCCACTTCAATTATTGTCTTTGCTTTGATACAGGCAAAGTCTGCTATGTAATTACCAACCGGGTGTTGGCGCCGGAATTTATGACCACCTAGTAATTTATTGCGTAAATCATACCAAAGGAGTTCTTCTGCAGTTGTAGGGTTCTTGCGCAGAGCTTTAGCGTGGTGTTTTGTTCTCCATTGCTTTTCTCTCATTCTCTTAATCTCATTCTATAGCTTCCGTGTGTGCCGCTCCCCCCTCCGACCCTCTAAGAGGAGGGCCACCTCCCCCGTAAACGGGGAGAGGGGAAGGACGTTTACCCCTCTCCCCGTTTACGGGGGAGGTGGGCGCTCTTGCGCTCGGAGGGGGGGGGCGGCAAAACCATATGCTCACATTCTTCACCCTAAAGCCCCCGCGCAATAACCAGCTTCATAATCTCATTTGTGCCGCCGTAAATGCGTTGGACGCGGGAGTCGCGCCAGGCTCTGGCTACCGGGTATTCGTTCATGTATCCGTAGCCGCCGTGGAGCTGGACGCATTCGTCTACGATTTTGCATTGTAGGTCCGACAGCAAGTATTTGGCCATGCTCGCCATTTCTGTGGTTAGGCGGCCAGCGACCAGTTCATCCGTGCAGTGGTCGCAAAAGATTTGCGCCATGACGGCTTCGGATTTACATTCGGCTAGTTTAAACTTTGTGTTTTGAAAATCCATGATGGATTTGCCGAAGGCTTTGCGCTCGTTCACATATTCAATGGTTTGACCCAATATATTTTCGATCATGGCCATGGCTTGCAGGGCGACGATTAGACGTTCTTGAGGTAGTTTTTCCATGAGTTGGTAAAAACCTTTGCCCTCCTCCATACCAAGAAGAGCGCTGGCCGGGATTTTCATATCGTCGAAAAACAGCTCGCAAGTATCTTGACCTTTAAGGCCAACTTTGTCGAGTTTCTCGCCGCGACTAAAACCGTCCAACCCGTCTGTTTCTACCGCGAATAATGATATGCCTTTGGCACCCTCGCTCGGGTCGGTCTTGGCACAGACGATGATGAAATTGGCCGTGCCGCCGTTTGTGATAAATGTCTTGGAGCCGTTCAGCACATATTGATTACCCTGCTTGATGGCCGTGGTTTTCATGCCTTGGAGATCAGAGCCCGCGCCCGGTTCGGTCATGGCAATGGCCGAGACATATTCGCCCGAGATAAATTTAGGATACCATTCTTTCTTCTGGTCTTCAGAAGCAAAACTTTTCAGGTAAGGCGCGACAATGGAATTGTGCAAAACCGCGCCCCAACTATCGACGCCTTGGCCGTGGATTGCATCGACGATTACGGCGTCATGGCGAAAATCACCACCAACACCGCCGTATTCCTCTGGGCAATCTGGAACCAACAAGCCGTACTCACCCGCCTTTGTCCAAACGTCCCTGTCGACCACGCCCTGCTTTTCCCACTTTTCAATATGGGGAACGCAGGTGTCGGCGACGAATGCGTTGGCCGCATCAGTGAAGAGAACAAACTCTTCTTCCTCGCGCCAGAGAGGCCGTTTTGTGCCAAGACTATATGCCATGCTTTTAAAACCGATCCGCTGCTAGCGCCATGACGGGGTCTGCACCTGTTTGTAATTTTGCCAAATGGGCATCCATATTGGGGAGGGTACGGGCAATGAAATATTTGCCCGTGATCAGCTTGTCCGCATAGAACGGATCGTCACTGCCGGCATCAATAGCAGCTTGCGCCGTTTTGGCCATGCGCGCCCACATATATGTCAGCATAGCAATGCCCATCATATGCATATAATCCACCGAGCCAGCGCCTGCATTATCCGGATTGCTCATACCGTTTTGCATCAGCCACATTGTGCCTGTTTGCAATTTAGCTTTGGCATCGCCTAGACCGTCCATGAACGGTTTCAGATCTTCATTGCCTTCGTTCTCTTTGATATAAGCATCTATTTCAGCTGAAATATTCATCAAGGCGCGACCACCATTGCGGGCTAGCTTGCGGCCTACAAGGTCAAGCGCCTGAATGCCGTTAGCGCCTTCATAAATCTGCGCAATCCGCGCATCCCTTACAAATTGGCTCATGCCCCATTCTTCGATATAGCCGTGCCCGCCGTAAACTTGCTGGGCGTTGACGCAATTGGCAAAGCCTACGTCTGTGATATAGCCTTTGATGACGGGGGTCATTAGGCCGAGATAATCATCGGCGCGCTCGCGTACTTTCTCGTCGGGGGACACTTTCTCTAGGTCTTCTTGCAAAGCAAGCCAGTAAATAAACGCTCGTGCGCCTTCGTTGAAAGCGCGGCTGTCCATGAGCATACGGCGTACATCAGGATGGACTATAATTGGATCCGCCGGGCCATTTTCGTTTTTTACGCCCGTTAGCGAGCGACCTTGAATGCGGTCATTGGCATAGATAGCCGCGTTTTGATAGGAGACTTCGCTTTGGCAAAGCCCCTGCATACCAACACCGAGCCGCGCTTCATTCATCATCACGAACATAACTTTGAGACCTTTATGAGCCTCACCGATTAGTTCGCCGACAGCGTCTTCAAATACCATGACGCAGGTTGAATTGCCGTGAATTCCCATTTTTTCTTCGATGGAACCACAGGTTACGCCGTTGGTTTCGCCGACCGTGCCGTCTTTATCGACCTTTAATTTTGGTACGATAAATAGCGAAATACCCTTAACGCCCTCGGGGCCGCCTTCAATGCGTGCCAAGACCAAATGGATGATGTTATCCGACATGCCGTGCTCGCCTGCCGAGATAAATATTTTCTCGCCGGTGATTTTATAAGTGCCGTCGTCTTGGGGAACTGCTTTGGTTTTAAGCATACCCAAGTCCGTACCGCAATGGCTCTCGGTCAAATTCATCGTCCCTGTCCATTCGCCCGTATACATTTTTGGCAGATAGAAATCTTTTTGTTCGTCGCTACCGCCAATAGAAATGGCTTTGGAGGCACCGCCCGTCAGGCCGGGATACATGCCGAAAGACATATTGGCGGAGCTGGTCATTTCTCCGCAAGCAAGCCCGAGAACACCCGGCAAGCCTTGGCCGCCATATTTAGTATCGGCGGACAGCCCCATCCAGCCGTTTTGGCGCAATTGGTCAAAGGCTTCGTGGAAGCCGGGCGGTGTTGTGACACTACCGTCCTTATTGCGGACACAGCCGTGCTCATCGCCTACACGGTTGAGCGGGGTTAAGACTTCTTCGGCGAATTTTGCGCTTTCTTCCAATATAGCATCGATCATTTCCGGATCAGCATCTTGGAAGCTTTCAAGTTCCGAGAAGCGCGATAATTCCAGCACTTCGTGTAGCAAAAATTTTTGATCCCGTGTGGGTGCTTTATATGTAGGCATGGTAGTCTCCCTCTTTTGTTATTTGGTTATACTGGTATAAAATCTTCATCTAAATGGGCGCGAAATTTGGCATCATAAGCATCTGCAAATTCAAATACGCCGCGCTTACCGTCTTGGGGTGCATTTTCTATGTAATTGTCGATGATGGTACATAAATCTTGCATGTCCTTGGCGATAATTTCGATGTCTTTACGTTTGTTGCGCAAGCGTGTGATCACTGCTTCGAAGCTTGTCTTACGGCGCAATAATTCTTCTTGGTCGGTGACATCACCGTCTGTTATATCGAGAAACTGTTTGATGTCTTCCAGAGAAAACCCGATACGTTTCGCGCGCAAAATTTTCTCAAGCCGTTCGCGGTCATCAATATTGAACACCCGGCGACCAGCCAATCTATGTGGCTTAACTAGGCCTTTATCTTCATAAAATCGAAGCGCACGCGTGGTGATTTCAAAATGCGACGCTGTGTCGGCAATGCTCCAACTGTCGTGATGGGCAGGTTTTTCAGGCGCAGAATCTGTAGCTAGATTTGAATGCATGCTTACTTTTAATTAACGTTAACGTTAACGTCAAGCGTAAATATGATGTAGAACTCGCTTGACGCTGAAAGCTAGGGCGCACAAAAGCCTGAATATGAAAAACTTCCGCATTTCGTCCATAATTTTTGTTCTGAACATTACCCTCTTGGCCGCTCTGTTTGCCGTTCCTACAATTGCCCAAGATGCTCAGCGGGATATGACGCCACGGGAGCATATTATCCATGATTTGGGGCTAGGTGGGTTACCAATAGTGAAGCCTGCGGACTTACCTGTGACAAGCGCAACAAAAATCATTGCAAAAGGCGGTGAAGCCGATACGGACAAGCCAGCATCTGCCAGCGATTATATTAAAAACTTATTCAAACAAGATGTTCCGAAAATACCGGATACCAAGTCTCTTGTTACTGAGAAAACCGTTACGAAAATTGCCAGCGAACCTAGGCTGAAAATATTAAAAACCACTATACCAAAAACAACACCAAAAACAACCTCGCCTAAAATTGCGCCATTTTACTTAAGTGCTAAAGATTATCTCAACTTGCGCGGCGGCAAAGCAAATTTGCAAACCATCTTAAGCTATAAAGTCGAAAGTGGCTCGGTTGCGGGTACTAATCTTAGTCGAAATACTGCGGTGCCGCAAAACATTAAGCTCCTCATAGGGGCCGATTTCGTGGCTATGGAAGCCGCCAAGAAAACGACTATTTATGATTTCAAGCTGAACCGAATATTGGTTGTAAAACCTGAATACGGTATGGACGGTAAGACAACTGGCCGGCATTTGTTTGAAAACAATTCTCTCTATGCCAAGGCGTACCGCGATATTGCTGCGGTACGGGGTGCGACCAAAAATGGACGCCTACAGAAGCTGGATATGGGCGGCGGTATATTTCTCGATGCGTATTGGGTGGAAAGTGCTATGAGTTGGGCAGCAGGCAAATTGGATGCTGGCCTAGCGGTAGAGAAAACTGGTAAATCCCTCAAGATTGAACGTGATGGGGAGGTTGTTTTTCGCGCAGAGTTTTCTGACGATGCCTATTTGGATAACGGCTCTAAAAACGCGCTGCTGGCTTTTGCGCATCATAAATGGCCACTGCATCCATTGGTGTTACAGGCTCTTTATGCATATGATGCTCCGCCCGTTCAATTTGAAATGCTATCCTACGGGCCGACCGCGCCCAAGGGGCAAAAACAGGTCTGGATTTTGACGGAGCGCACGGACGTAGAAAAGGGCTTTCCCTTGCCTGCAAATGCAATTGGCATTGCCCAAATTAAACAAGTTTCCCCATTGGCATTTTTGATAGATGAGGCAGTCAACAACCGCGCACTTGGCGGCATTCAATCGGTTGTAGATATGACGCGGGATTTTACACAGAAATTGAACGCAGAAGAATATTGGCAAGCCTGGCTCATCGGGCAAAAATATATCGCATATTCAGGTGGATGCAAAAACCCTGCGGATATGTCCATATGTAAAAAAGTTACCATGATTGAGGAAAACCACAAAAACACATTTCCAAAGCGTATTCAAAACTATTTAACAGCGGTGAATTCCGCTGGTCGACCAGGGCTGAAGGCCGAAGCCATAAAATCCATAACGCCTTATTTGGGCAAAAAAGAAACGCCTGCATTTATTGTCCGAACGGCGGCTATGGCCCGGGCGCAAATGAAGTCTGCGCAAGCCATATCAGCCGGTTTTAGTGACATGAACGCGGAAACCTTATTGCAAACTGCCTTGGCCAAAGACCCATATGACCCCAATACATATGTAGGTTTAGCGCAAGTATTGGCAGCAAAAGGCGCGTTTGAGCAATCCTGGGATTTATATGATGCCCTGCGTGCAGGCATCCCAACTGCGGATTCCATTGATCTCAAAATCAATCGTTTAGAGAAAAATCTGCAAAAAACAGCACCGGGGTATTTTTTGGGAGAATAATTGCTTCAAATCTCAAGCAAACCTTAACATTTAGAAGATTTGTTAACACCATTTTAACCATAATTAACGCACTCATTGTACTTACTGATTTGCTTTACATGGGGGTGTACCTGTGGAGCACTGACGCTATAGGGACAAATGTAAATGGTTACACGTTCAAAATCACAGGCAAAGCCAGCGGCAAAAAAGCCAGAAAAGAAATCTGTTGCGAAACGGGCTTCCTCAAAAGTCCTAGCATCTGCAAACGCCAAGCCGCGTACAGCTGATCGCGATACTCTGGCCAAACTTCGCGCCCATGTGGACGATATTGAAAAACGTTTGAAACGTGCCAATAGTCTGACCCGTAATTCGGTGCGCGCCCTTAAAACATCTTACGAGGTTTTGGACGGTAATAATCACACCACTGCGCTTACGGGGCATATTGAAGAGCTTTCCGATCGCCTAACGGGTATGATCGAGCAGACCCGCAAGGATGTTGCCCATGACTTAAAAATTGTGCTTGGCGACCCTCGTTTGGAAACTCTGTCGGGTGCCTTGACCAAGGCCAACCAGCGCCTGACCTCTGCCGAGCAAAACCAGGCCGAAGCCATTAATGCTATCAACACCCATATTGCCCGTTTAGCGACGGCGGTTGATGAGCGCATGAGGAGAGAACAACACCAACGCGAAAAAGGCGAGGCTCTGTTAAATGAGCGCATGGATACCATCGAGCAAGATAGTGCTGCGGCGATCGTCACTATAGGCGAGAAAGTTGTTAGTGTATCCGAAGACTTGACGAAAAAAACACAAACCTTACGCGGTGAACTCGCTGAACAGGCTCTGACGCGCCAACAAGATTACGAAGAACATAAGCACGAAATAGCACGGCGTATAGAAGCCATTGAAGATGAACAGCGCAATCAATTGCCAACCTTTGAGCGCGGTATTACAAAGCTGAACATACGCATGGAAGCCCTTGAGAGTAATATGGGTTTGTATGACATGGCGGCAGAGCCTGTTATCTCAACATTTGCCCCCGAGATTGAAGCGCAAGAACCAGAGCGCGAATTGGTCTCAACATCAGTCGATAAACAGACGGATGATGCCTTTGCTGCCCTTGAATTAGTTGATATGCAACAGAATACACATGCAGGGTCACCGCCGGCATTTGTGCCAGAAATTGTTCCGGAAATTTCTGCGGCTCCGCAACCCTTTGCACCTGTCGAATATGTAGCATCGGCTGTCGCCACCGCTTCGGGCGGGCAAACCCCAGAAGTTTTCTCACCGCGCGCCTATGCGCCGTCAGCGCAAATTGAGGGTCAAACAGACACGCAGATACAAGTGGATACACAGGCACAAGATATTGTGCCGCCGCCATTGGCTGTGGTCGATAATGGCCCGCAAGTTTATGCACAGTCGCGTGACACAAATATAGCACCGGAAGCGCCAGTATATTCAGAATTACCCGTATATGATCAGGCCACCCCTCCGTCTATGTCCGCAACGAATTTTCCGCCTATGCCCGATGCTGGTTTGCCACCTATGCCGAATACGGCTGCCGTACCGGAAATTCAGACGCTAGAACCCAGTATGGAGAGCGTGCGACCAGGCGGAAACCCAGATGCCAAGCCAGCGAAAAACAAAAAAGGCAAAGCCAAGAAACCAAAAAAAAATAAAGGTGGTTCCGGCGAGGGTGGTGGTCACGGCATGATCCGCAAGGTCGCACTTTATGGCGGTGTCGCAGTTGTTGCGCTCTTTGCTTATAAAACATTTGCGCCAAAAATATTTGGCAACGACACGGATAAACCAGTTAGCACACAAATGGCGACCAAGAGATCTCTGGCTTCGGTTGAAGTTTCTGGGGAATTTGACGCGCTTGGCACAAGTGAACAAGCTGGCGAGCAAATGGGTGAACAAACATTTGAAAGCGTTGAACCGGTTGGCGATTATTCCCAGGGTATGTCCGCCCCTGATCTTGGCAATAACGGCAACGAAGCGAATAGTGCGCAAAAGCAAACATTGGAGGCAGCGGCGGTCAACGGTAATGCCATTGCCCAATTCCAGCTTGGTTTATCACATTTAGAAGCCGGGCGCGAAGCAGATGCGGTTCGTTTGATACGCCTTGCGGCCAATCAAGGGCAAGCCGCAGCGCAATACCGACTGGCGAAATTATATGAAGCGGGTATTGGTGTGAAGGTCAACGGCAAAACGGCCAAGGATCTATTGACGCGCGCCGCCAAAGCCGACAACCGCATCGCCATGCACGATCTGGGGCATTATTATGCGACGGGAGCGGATGGTGCTTCACCTGATTTACAACAAGCCGTCAAATGGTTTTCTATGGCGGCTGAGCGCGGCGTACTGGATTCCCAATTTAATCTCGCAGTGCTATATCAGGGTGGCTCCGGTGTACCCCTTAGTCTGGAAGATGCTTATATATGGTATTCAATTGCAGGTAGCCAAGGTGATAAAGTAGCTATCCAACGCAGTGAAGCCGTTGCTCGCGAACTTTCTGAGGAAAGTCTGGCCAAAGCCAAAGCCCGCGTCAAAGCGTTTGCGCCTCGTCCGGTTAATAATGCCGCGAACGGTATCTTCAAAAACCTCCCGTGGATGGCCGAAAAAGAAGCCAGCCGCGCACCTATGACCAATCCTACGGTCAAAGGCGCCCAACGAATGCTCGCATCTCTCGGATATTCGATTGGCCCGCCCGACGGCGCTCTCGGTCCCAATACCCGCAACGCCATCATAAGCTTTGAACGTGCTAACGGCTTGCCGGAAACCGGGCGTGTGAATGCGGCTCTCATAAACCGCTTGCAATTGGCTGTTGGAGTTTAGCCTAGCCGTATTATGGCTCCCTGATTAGGTTCCTTGAAAACAACATGGTGTGTTTGCTTGAAATCAATAGGTTCTGAGCCTAAGTTGTGCCTTGGGTAAGGTTAATTGTAATATTCAGTGGGGAAAGACTATTTTTAATTTTGATGTCATTGCTATTGGGCAAACCATATTGAGCAAAGCGCCTGTGTTTTTACTGGCGCTTTTGGTTTTCGTTGTTGGTAGTTGGTTGTCAAAACGCATTGGCAAAAGTGTTGAAAATTTGTTGAACAAGGCTCCCACTGCCAATCCGACATTGTCACGCTTCTTCGCTAACATCGTCAAATTTGTCGTATTGTTCGCAGCTATTATGGGCGCACTTGCCGTCATAGGTGTCAATACTAGCGGTATTAGCGGCATGGTGCTTGGCTTTGGCGTGGCATTGGCTTTCATTTTGAAAGATGCGCTGGCGGATGTAGCGGCTGGTGTGATGTTGATGATTTTCAGACCCTATAATGTCGGCGACGAGGTTGAAATTGGCGGCATTAAAGGCGTGGTACAGTCTATAGAAATCCTTGCAACCCGTATGAAAACCAGAAACAATATCGAAATCATTGTCGGTAATGGTAAAGCTTGGGGCGGGGTGATTAAAAATCACAATGCTATGGAGCAGCGGCGGCTGGATAAAGTGTTCGGTATTAGTTATGATGCCGATATTGATTTAGCTATCAAGGTGCTGACTGAAACTGCCGCGAAAGACCGCCGCGTTTATCAAGACCCTGCGCCGTGGGCCAAGGTGGTGAAATTAAATGATAGTTCCGTCGATATAGAGCTGCGTGTCTGGTGCGATTATAATGATCACCGCGCTATAAAAATGGATATATCCCAGCCTGTCAAAGCGGCTTTTGATGCGGCAGGTATCGGCATCCCGTACCCCCATGAAGTCGTTATCAAACAGACAGTCAAAAAATCAAAAGCTCGCGACCGTATCGAGCGCTTGGCGGCACTTAGAAACGCGTAACACATTTCAGAGAACAAGGATAATAGTATGGGAAAAATATCAGAATATATGACACCAGAAAAGCTGACCGGATATTGGGAGATAATCCTGCCCTCTGTCAGCAATATAGCTATCGGGCTTGTGATACTCATTATCGGCATGTGGTTTGCAAAACGCATTGGTAATATCGTCAAGAAAAATGCAGGAAAAGCCCCGAATATTGATGCAACGCTCGCCAACTTCTTAGGTTCGATTGCCAAATATGCGCTGACAGTTGTTGTCGTCGTGGCTGCCATAACCAAAATGGGCATCGAAGCTTCGTCCCTTGTCGCTATGCTTGGTGCGGCGACCTTGGCCATTGGCTTGGCCTTGCAAGGCACACTGGGTAATGTAGCGGCTGGTGTGATGCTGATGTTGTTCCGCCCTTATAAAATCGGTGATTATGTTGCTGTGGCGGGCGAAGAAGGTGTAGTTCACGACGTCAATATTTTTACCACCATATTGACCAGCCTTGATAATATTAAAATCATCATAGCTAACGGCGAGGCTTGGGGTTCGACCATACAAAACTTCACATCTATGGGTGTGCGCCGTGTTGATGTGGATTACGGCATTCATTATGATGATAATATAGACAAGGCTATCAAGATTATGAAGGACGTATCCGCCGCTCATCCGTCTGTACTGTCAAAGCCAGACACACCGTGGGCAAAGGTGGTCAAGCTTAATGATAGCTCGGTCGATATTCAAAACCGGGTTTGGTGTAGCGCTGATGATTATTGGGATGTGATGTTTGACCTCAACAAATCAATCAAAGAAGCTTTTGACAAAAACGGCATCACAATCCCGTACCCACATCAAGTTGAAATAGATGGTTAGCATATCCATAGACCAAGTCCGCACCCGCGCGGAAACCGCCGCAGCGCAGGCTTTGTTTGTTGAATATCTGGAAGTCTTAAATACTGATTTTGGCAAAGCCGTTGGTTGTGCCGATAGCCAAGCGGATATGCAGGATTTTCCGGCGGGCTATGCGGCGTTATTTTGGCGAATTTGGACGGTACGCCAGTCGCGGCTTGTGGTCTCATTCGCGTTAACGAGCAGGACTGCGAATTAGTGCGTCTCTATTGCCGCCCCGAAGGGCGCGGTCACGCTTTGGGCCGCAAGCTTAGTGAAGCCGCAAAAGACTATGCCAAGGACAGTGGGTATCAACGCCTCGTGCTGTCGACCGAACCCGTCATGGAGCATGCGGTTAAGCTTTATAAAAATATGGGGTTTGTGGACATAGAAAACTATGCGGATGCGCCGTCGGCTTGTTCAAAATATATGGCTTTGGCACTCTGACGGGCATATACCCATATGCAAAAGGCAAACCCTGTATTGCTCTGGGGCTTGCCTGTTTGTTTTAGGGTATAAAGAAGTGAAAGAGCCTAGTAGCGCTTTTTCTTCTTTTTCATGGGGAGCAAGCCTTCAAGTTGGGCGCGTTTGCGGGCTAGCTTGCGGACACGGCGAACGGCTTCAGCCTTTTCCCGCACGCGTTTTTCAGATGGTTTTTCGTAGTGTTTACGAGCTTTCATTTCGCGCAAAACGCCTTCGTTTTGCAACTTCTTTTTAAGCGCCCGGAGTGCTTGGTCCACATTGTTCTGGCGCACGTAAATTTCAACCATATATTCGTCTGCTTTCTAGTAAAACGCTAGCATACGCAATTGCGTAGGCGAGCCTGTAATTTCTGATGTGGCGGGTATGTAGCCGAGCAAATGCAAGGCGTCTAGGGAAAATCGTGTAAAAATACAGGAAATTCTTCCATTTGTAGCGGATATGGGACAGTTTAGCGCAAAAAGGATTGTTATGGGATTTCCAAGGCCGAAAATCGTCGATGCAGGCGAGGTGAGAATCGCTACCTATGAACGGGGTGCAAAAGACGCCCCGCCTGTGCTTTTGATCCATGGCTGGCCGGAGATCGCCTATTCGTGGAAACATCAAATGCAGCCATTAGCTGATGCGGGCTACCGGGCAATTGCTATGGATGTGCGCGGCTTTGGTCATTCGGAGGCGCCGGGGGATGTTAGCGCTTACACTATCGAAAAACTGGTCGGGGATATAGAGGGCGTTTTGGGGGCGCTGGGTATTCGCGAAGTGGTTTTGTGCGGTCATGATTGGGGCGGGATTATCGTTTGGCATGCGGCACGGATGTTGGAAAACCGGGTGCGCGGCGTGATTTCGGTTTGTACGCCCCATATGAAGCAACCGCCCGCGGACCCTATAGAAATTTTTAAGCGCCGCCATGGTGATAATCACTATTTCGTCGCGTTCCAGGAAGAGGGGGTTGCGGAGGGGGTTTTTGAACAAGACCCGCTCGCCGTGTTTAAAATGCTGTTTCGCAAAACCCCGTCAGGCACGATTCTCACCTCAGAACATTTTTATTTGGTCGAACAATATAAAGCCTATTTGGCCGCAGGCGCACCGACCTTGCCCGGTCAAGTGATGAGCGATGAAGACCTAGAGGTTTACGCGGGTGCTTTCACCCATTCGGGCTTTCACGGCGGGGTCAATCTCTACCGCAACACCACCCATAATTGGCACCACGACAAAAAACTCAGCAATGATATAACCCAGCCCAGTCTGATGATTAGCACTGCGGATGATTTATTCCTACCACCAGAACACACTGAACCTATGGTCGATATGATTGCGGACCTAGAACGAGTGGTCGTCCCAGATTGTGGCCATTGGGCCATGTGGGAAAGGCCGGACGCCATAAACAAGCATATGATAGACTGGCTAGGCCGTAAAATGGGACTGCGTTACTTTTAGGGGTGTTCTAAAGGCATTTATATAGAGCCTTAATGAGCCGCAAAGGACGCGCGTCTCCCAGCAAGGCATGGCTTTGTTTGTTCATGACATAGGCGCAGGTTATGCCTGCCGCCCGGTCAGCAAATGCGCAAGACCCACCCCAGCCACTATGGCCGAGTGTGTTGTCGTTGGGGCCGTAAAAATGATTGGGTGTATTTATCATCAAGCCTGCCGCGAGAGTTAAATCAAAGGGCAGGACTAAATCCTGTCCCGAAATGCGTGGTTGTGACAGAGCCGCTAGGGTTTCTTGTGACAAATATTTGGTTTCACCGATATGCCCGTCCAGCGCCAATTGCATCAGCCGCGCTATAGATTTTGCCGTGCCGTGGCCATTGGCTCCGGCGAATTCTGCCGTGCGCCACGCCTCTGTTCCGCGCCTGCCGGGCGATGACCAAGGGCGCAAAAAAGCGGCTTTGGTGGCCGCATTAATCTCGCCAAAATTAGCCATGGCTTTCGGTTTGTGGAGATCCGCACAGCGCTCGTGTTCGCTTTCAGGCGTGCCAATAAAGAAGTCTATATCGTGGGGTGCGCAAATGTCCTCGCGCAATATTGTGCCGAGTGTGCGGTTTTTGCTATCTGCTAGCTGGGCGATTTTTCCCGCTAAAAACCCAAAAGTCAGCGGGTGATAGCCGCTTTTGGTGCCGGGCGGCCAAATTGGTTTTTGGGCTGCGAGACGGGCGCATATGCCGTCCCAATCGAACCAATCTTCGGGTTGCATGGGTTCGGTGATGCCGGATAGCCCCGCCTGGTGGGACAGGACTTGTGCGACTGTAAGTCTGCCTTTGCCGTGGGCGGCGAAATCAGGCCACAGGTTGGCGACAGTTTGTTCGTAATTTAGGCGGTCATGCTCTACCAGCCATGCGATAACCAGTGCGGCTACGGCTTTGGTGGTGGAAAATACGGGCACTAGTGTGTTCGCCTGCCAAGCTTTAGCGCCGCGCTTGTCCTTTGTGCCGCCGATTAAGTCGACCACTAATTCGCCGTCTTTATACACGCAAAAGCCTGCCCCTGCTTCCAGCCCGTCCGAGAAATTGGCGGTGAAAGCACCGTTTACTGGCTCAAACCCTTCGGCAACATACCCCTTTACAGGAAATTTATTGATTTCAGTTTTCATGGTCAAAGAAAAGCCTATAAGATAGCGCAAATCAATACGAAAAAAGAGAAATTCAATGTCTTTAAAAATATATCACAATCCACGTTGTTCCAAATCCCGTCAAACTTTGGCGCTTTTAACCGAGCGCGGCGAGACACCGGAAATCATCGAATACCTTAAATTGGCGCCCAGCGAAGCGGAAATTCGCGAAGTGGCAAAAATGCTCGGGCTTCAATCAGTACGCGAAATGATGCGCACCGGGGAAAGTATCTATAAAGAGCTGAATTTGAAAGCGGTCACAGACGAGGACAAATTAGTGCGTGCCATGGTCGAAAGCCCCAAATTGATAGAACGCCCTATTGTCGTTAAAGACGGTAAAGCCGCGATTGGCCGCCCCCCCGAAAATGTATTGTCATTATTTTAGAAAACCCGTTAAAGCCGCAAAAATTGCGGGCAATAAACGAGTTGTTAAGCATAAGCGTGCATCAAGTCATTAACCATAGTGCAATTGCGCACTGATTTCCCAGTGTGGGATAATAATGATGAGAATGAATATGCGGTTTATTGCGTGTACAAAATTGGTACTTTTATCAAGTGCTACAGTGTTATTATCAGGATGTTCCTGGTTGGGTTTTGGTGGAGGCGGCCAACAATCCCATCAGCAGGGTGCTTATCAAGCGCAAAGTGCTAGCTATAAAAATAACCAAACCCAATATAACACCCAAACAGGTCGCCGCACATTGGGGCGTTGCCAAATTACCTCGCCTACGCAGCGTGTGCCTGCGGGGTGCCGCCCTGAGGAAGTTACTTTGGCGCTCGGCGGGCCGCAAGTTGGATATGGCGGACAGGTTCAAAACAATCAGGTTCAATATACCAGCGGCGGTTACGGCTCACATGTCGGCGCGGCACAAACTGCGCAAGCAAATTACGCGCCACAAGCGCAAGTGAAACGTCCGTGGTTGCGCGGGCAATTCGGTCTTGAGATCGATCACAGTGTCAGCGGCGAACTCTATGCACCAGGTGTTTCTGCAGCCGTTATCGGTTACAATCGCCCAACATATGCAGAATCGACTGTAACAGGTTCGGTCGCCGCTGGGACAATTGAGACAACTACATATACCAGCTCGGACGCCAGGTTAGGTCGGGTGCTGACGCCCACAATAAGTTTTGATGATGTTTATACTGCCCCACTGCGGGTTACCGGTGGATTAGAAATGATTTTAGGTGACCATGCCACGGTTTTCGCCAGTGCAGGGTATACGCGCTCAGAAGGAAAAAAAGGAGGGGGTGTTGAAGTTAATGAAGAATTGCTAAGAACTGTTTCAACACAAACCTATGTTACAAATCCAGCTAACGGTGTTGTTGGGTCTCCGCTTGGCCTGCCTGTAGATCAAACAACTTTTATTCCCAACGAAACAGTTGCAACATTCATATATGAATTTAACGAACTCGAAAAATACGACTTTAATGTCGGGGGGCGTTATTACTTAAACCCAATTTTGAAATCAAAACTGCAGAGACCGCTTACCCCATTTGTCAGTGCATCAGGTGGCGCCGCGCATTACAATGCAACAACCGTTACTGAAAGCCAGTCTCAACGCTATATACAAAGGGCTTTCGATGACACGCAAGTTAACCCAACCGGCGATTTTTACGACGTAAGTTTTGGTACACCTACGCAAATATATGACGCGCAATGGGTGCCTTATGGTGCGGTCAAGGCAGGGCTGGAATGGCAGATGACGCCGAAAACCGCTTTGGCATTTGAGGCAGGTGTTAAATACGAAAGTGCGCGAGATTTCTCTGACGGCACAAAAGGCGACGATATTATTTCTGTACCCATAACAATTCGCGGCAGTTATAATTTTTAATATAAACTGGTTTTAGAGATAAAAGATTGATTTCCCCCACGAAATTAACGCTTCGGTAAGACAAAACAAAAGGTTTGTTAAACATATCATGGTTAATCAAGTGAAAATAGTTTTTGAGAAGGAGACGATCATGCGTCTTGCAGTTTGTACATTATCAGCAGTTTTATTGTCCGGGTGTTCTTGGCTCGGTTACGGCGGAGGTGGTAACAGCTATGGTGCTAATTGTGCCAATACGGGCGCTTACGGTAGCCAATTTAGCCAAGCCGGATATAGCGGCGTCGCAGGTGGCTGTGGTGCAGGTGGATACGGTGTTGCAAGTTACGGAGCTGGTGGTGCCGGATACGGTGCAAATGGATACGGTGTGGGCACAGGCGCTCTTGGACACGCAGGAGGTCTTCGCGGCGTTCAAGGCGTTGGCGCTTATGGTGCAGGCTTCGGCGGTGCAGGTATGCCCGGCACAGGTATGGGCGGTTACGGAGCCGGCGCTGGAAATTACGGCGCGGGCGGCCTAGCTACTACTGGCGGGCAGTTTATCAACGGCCAATGGGTAGCTGGTGGTGCAGGTGCAGGCACAGTTCTTGGCGGCACAGCCCCTTACGGCTCTGCTGCAGGCGGACAATTTGTTAATGGTCAATGGGTAACAGGCGGCGCGACGAGCGTTGCAGGAGGCTACGGATACGGTACATCCAGCAGTGTAACAACGGTTCAAGGTGCACCTATATATGTACCACAGCCTTACCCGGCATATTACGGCGTTGCCACAGGCGGTGGTTACGCTTACGGCGGCGGACTTCGTGGTGGTTATGCGGCACTTCCTTTTGGTATTGAAGCCGGAGTTGGGACGGAAATAAGTGTAGGTGGAGACATCTTCCCAGGCGCACCAGCCAAACCTGCCGGCACCAACTTTATTTCGGCTATTGACCCTATCGCATATAAAGACGCCTATGATAATGCAGTTACTTACGAAATGGCGGCTACATTTGACGTAGACTCAAGTACAACATTGCTTGGCCGTGTTGGCTATTCCGAAGCTAAAGGTCAGCGCATTAAAATCGGTACTATTAATGATGGCGCCTTGGTCAGCGAAGATTTATTCGCCCAGTGGGGCGATACGGAACAATTTACCCTAGAGGGTGGCGTCCGTAAATATATGGGTGGTTGGAACAACTCTATGAGTGGTATCCGTCCATATGTGCAAGCAACAGCTGGCTTTAGCCACAATAATGCAATCAACTTAGTGCAAGATTCGGCTATATTAGCTCCGGCTGCACTAAATGTGCAACGATATACAGATGCGGGCTGGACACCAACGGCAAGTGGTGTGGTTGGCGCAGAAATGCAAGTGGGGCCACGGACGGCTCTTGGTGTCGAGGCGGGTATTCGCTGGCGTGACGATTTAAATACAAATCTAGCATCAGAAGACCGCTGGTCAGTGCCAATTAAGTTGCGCGGACGTGTTTCATTCTAGGAATAACGCGCGCTCTTTAAGCCTTAATATAAAGTAAAAATCCCGGGTTTTACCTGGTTTTTTTGCGTTTTGAGCCTTAATACACCCTATATTTACCAAATAGAAACCATGTTCGTTGACCGGATTGATACAACTGGCCTGTATATTGCAACTTAATCGACAAGAGACAAAGCGGTTCGGCATGTGTGCCATATCGCTACAAATGTAATAGATAAGGGATTAGGATTATGCGTATTTTGTTATGTGGAGTAGCTGCGGTCGCACTTTCGGGATGTTCATGGATGGGTTTTGGCAATATCCAGCAAAGCCATACATATGGGGGTAATACATATTCTCAAAAAGCCAGTAATGCAGGTTGTTGTGTTGGCGGAAAAACTTTGAGCCGCTGGAATATAGAATCTGGCCTCGGCGCAGATTTTGCTACTGGCGGTAATGCTATTACAGGAAACCAGGCACCAATAGGGTTTTTAAACCCCACAACTACCCTACAAGATGTCAGCAATTCTGATGCTTATGCCGTCGGATACCGAGCAGAACTCGGAGGTTCTTATGCCGTGAATCCGAACAGGAAAATATCACTAACCGGACATTATGCACAAGCCGATGGCAATGAAGTCACTTGGGGTACACAAGACACGGCCACACTGCGCGGCACAATGTCTGATTATAAGAGTTATGGTCTTGAAGCTGGCATAAGGCAATATGCCACACCAGCTAGAATCCCTCTGCTAAAATCGGTTCGTCCCTATGTTGAGGCTAAACTAGGTGCGGCGCATATTGATGCAATTAGACTGGAAAATATCAATGAAGTCGGCGGTCTGGTTAATCCGGGTACACCAACCAGCTTGGCTATGTACGAAAGTAGCTGGGTGCCAACGGCAGCTGGTTTGATCGGTATTGAAACGCCGATTTTTAACCGTTTCACCATGGGTGTTGAAACGGGTATCCGTTATGCGGGCGTCCCGAAATCTGATAATTCAGACAAATCGGCAGGCACATTCAACGCGCGCTACAACGGCGCAAATAACGGCGGAACCCGCTGGAGCGTGCCACTGACTATTCGTGGTCGTTACCGCTTCTAGATGTACCCATTTTGTGGGGGGGTAAGAGAACCCGGAGAACCAGAACGGTTCTTCGGGTTTTTGTTATGCGTTTCACTGATTGAGATTCTGTCTTTCTATCCACGCATCAATGCGGTCCTCCAGGATATTCAGCGGGATACCGCCTGCGCTTAGGACTTCGTCGTGGAAGCTGCGGATGTCGAAATCTGCGCCTAATTTTTCTTCGGCGCGCCCTCTTAGTTCAAGTATTTTTAATTCGCCAATTTTGTAAGCCAAAGCTTGCCCCGGCCAGCTAATATAACGGTCTACTTCAGTGCGGATATTGTGGGGTGCGAGGGCTGAATTTTCCAAGAAACACGCTTCTGCCTGATCCCGGCTCCAGCCTTTCCAATGCATACCTGTGTCTACCACCAAACGGCAAGCCCGCCACATTTCGTATGTTAGGCGGCCAAATTGTTCATAAGGTGTGCGGTAAATGCCCATCTCGACGCCGAGTTTTTCGGAATATAACCCCCAACCTTCGCCAAATGCAGTCGGGTACAAGCTTCGGCGAAACTCTGGCACATCTTTCATTTCTTGCGCTAGTGAAATCTGGTGATGATGCCCCGGCACGCCTTCGTGTAAGGTTAAAGAGGGCAGGTTATATAAGGGACGCTGGGACAAATCATATGTATTGACCACATAGTTTCCGGCAAGGCCTTGCTCCGGATTACCGCCCCAATAACGACCAGTCGTATAATTAGGTGCAATCTCATCCGGCACGGCCATAACGCCGTAGGGCAGGCGAGCCAATTTGCCGAAATATTTGGGCATTTGGCCGTCAATGCGTTTAGCAATCCAGGCCGCTTCTTTCAGGAGGTCGTCCGCAGATTTTGCATAAAACTGTTCATCGGTACGCAGGAACTTTAGAAATTCTTTAAATGTACCGTCAAATTCTGTCTGCTCGATAATTTCGTCCATTTCGGCGCGGATGCGCTTGACCTCGCTAAGACCAAGTTCGTGAACTTCGTCCGGAGTTATGTCCAAAGTGGTAAAGTATTTTACCAAAGCTTTATAATAGTCGCGCCCAGCTTTGCTTGTGCCGATACCGGCAGTCTCCCGGGCGGTGGGGCTATATTCTTGGTTGAGAAAAGTGAGCAGCTTGGCATAGGCGGGCAAAACCCTGTCGTTCAGCGCGGCAAGTCCCAAAGCTTTCAACCGTGCTTGCTCCTGCTTGGAGATAGTGTCTGGGAAAGCGGTGAAAGGTTTGAAGAATGCATGGTCTTCGGCTTCGCCCTGACCTAGACTTTTCACTACATCTACAATGCCCGGCAAGATTTGTTCGGATGCTGTATAGCCCGTTGCCACGCCCCGGCGCATATTGTCAGAATGTTGGTCAAAAAAACGCGGTAATTCCGATAGCCGCGCCGCATAGGCTTCGTAATCATCTGCGGTCTTGAACTTGGTTTGGCGCGATACATAGCTCATCATATTGAAAAAGCCGCTGTCATTGGTAAATGGCAGGCGGCTTGTGTCATAATCGACCAACATAAGTTTTTGGCTAAGCACATATCCCATCAGGCGGTGATTGAGCAAGTTCTCGCCCTTTAGCGCCGCGTCGTCGAGGGCGCGGTAGCGCTCCATGAACTTGTGGGTTTCGGCAGTATTGGCGGCGCTCGTAGTCAAGCTGACATCGGGTAAATGGCGAAGAGCCTCGCGGTTACCCTCATTGCCCGCTTGTATAGGGTCACGTTTAAGATCTGCCCGTTGCATATCGCTAATTATTTTTTCTAGGCTATCATAGGACTTGATTGATTTTCGGGGTTCGCAAATATAGCGCTTGCCAGTTTTGACAATCACCAAATCTCGGCAGCGTTCATGCACTGTCTCTATGGGGGTGTCTTCCGGAAAATTGATATGATCTGGAGCGATGTCCGCAGATTGCGCAAATGCCAAAGAGACGCTCATTAAGGCGGCGCTGGCAAGGATAGTCGATATGGTTAATTTTCTCATGCTCCTGTCATAAGCCTAACTGGGACATTTAGCCAAGTGTAAAAAGCAATGAACCTGACGATTATTCAAGATTTCGCGTTGACTTAGCTGGCCTTGGGTTTAGGTTTGCCGCCTAGCGTCGATACGCACTAACTGGAGGGTTTTATGGCAAAGGGTTGGACTGATAAACGTCCCATGTCCCCGCATATCAGCATTTGGAAATGGCATCCGACTATGCTGTCGTCCATCTTGCACCGGGCGACGGGTATTGTGCTGTATTTTGGACTGCTGAAGCTGGCCGTCGTGCTGGCATTTTTGGCTGCTGGCCCCCAGTGGTTTGCAAAGATTGCGCCACTGGTTTATTCGCCTCTTGGTGCTTTTGTCTTCTTTTTTGTGGTCGGGGTTTTGATCTATCACTTCCTTAATGGTATCCGCCATTTGGTCTGGGATATTGGCGCAGGATTTGACCCCAAGTTCGCCAATATGATCTCCTTGGTGACGATATTGGTGTCCGTCATAGCGGCTATCGCCCTAACCTGGTATATGGTCGGGGATATGCCAAAACCGATTTTAGGGGCGGGGCTATGAGTGATTTTAGAACTGACCTCGGCAAGGTAAGAGGCAGTGGTGCGGCCAAAGGCGGGGTACATGAGTTTATCACCCACCGGGTGAGTGCGGTGGTGCTGGCTTTGCTTTTACCGTTTTTTCTTTACGGCCTGATCAATGCTTTACACGGTGGCTATGATGGTTTGATCGCATGGGTGACTTCACCTGTCGGCGCATTTGTGTTGCTTGGCTTTATCACGGCAGGCATATATCATGGGCGGCTGGGTATCAATGAGGTGATTTCCGATTACGTACCCCGCGTCGGTTCACGTACACTGTTTATGCTTTTAAATACGCTGGCCGCGTTTTCGTTTTGGCTCGTCGGTGTGTTGGCAATTCTTAAAATTTGGCTTTTAGCCTAAAATGGAGCCTAATATGTCCGAAGTAAAATGGATAGATCATACTTATGATGTTGTGGTTGTTGGCGCTGGCGGCGCGGGTCTGCGCGCCACACTAGGCGCGGCGCGGGAGGGTCTGAAAACCGCTTGTGTGACCAAAGTTTTCCCGACCCGTTCCCATACGGTTGCTGCCCAAGGCGGCATTGCGGCCTCCCTTGGCAATATGGGCGACGATAATTGGCGTTGGCATATGTACGATACGGTCAAGGGTTCCGACTGGCTCGGCGACCAAGACAGTATCGAATATCTCGTCCGCGAAGCCCCCAAGGCCGTCTACGAGCTTGAGCATTGGGGCATGCCGTTCTCGCGCACCGAAGACGGTAAGATTTACCAGAGACCGTTTGGCGGCATGATGCAAAATATGGGCAAAGGCCCGCCCGCACAGCGCACTTGCGCCGCTGCCGACCGCACCGGACATGCCATGTTGCACACGCTTTACGGCCAGTCTCTGCGCCGCTCTGCCGAATTTTTCATTGAATATTTCGTGCTTGATTTGATTATGGAAGACGGGGTGTGCCGAGGTATTACGGCCTGGAAGCTGGACGACGGCACCATGCACCGGTTCCGTGCCAAGACAGTTATTTTGGCGACTGGCGGCTATGGCCGCACCTATTTCTCCTGTACATCCGCTCACACCTGTACGGGCGACGGCGGCGGTATGGTGTTGCGGGCTGGCTTGCCTTTGCAAGACCCGGAGTTCGTTCAGTTTCACCCGACCGGCATTTACGGCGCGGGTTGTCTCATTACCGAAGGCTGTCGGGGTGAGGGCGGTTATCTAACCAATTCCGAGGGCGAACGCTTTATGGAGCGCTATGCCCCGTCGGCCAAAGATTTGGCGTCGCGGGATGTTGTGTCGCGGGCTATGACCATTGAAATCCGTGAGGGCCGCGGTGTCGGGCCGCTTAAAGACCATATTTATTTGCATCTGGATCATCTCGACCCGGATATTCTGGCGGAGCGCCTACCGGGTATTTCCGAGAGTGCGCGGATTTTTGCAGGTGTTGATGTGACCAAAGAACCGATCCCGGTCCTGCCGACTTGTCACTATAATATGGGCGGTATACCGACCAATTTCCACGGTGAAGTCGTGACCAAAAAAGGCAAGGATCCGGACGCGGTTGTACCCGGCTTGATGGCCGTGGGCGAAGCGGCCTGTGTCTCCGTGCACGGCGGCAATCGTCTGGGTTCTAATTCCCTCATCGACCTTGTGGTGTTTGGCCGTGCGGCTGGCCTGCGTTGCGGCGAGCTTCTGGATGCCAGCGAAAGCCAGCCAGAACTGGCAGAGGACGCAGGCGCAGAAAGCTATGCAAGGCTTGAGAAATTCCGCACAGCGGACGGCCCCAAAAGTACAGCGAGTATCCGTCTCGACATGCAAAAAACCATGCAAGACCATTGCGCGGTATTTCGCACAGACGAAAGCTTGGCTGAAGGCGTCACCAAATTGGCCAAGGTAGAAGCCACTATGAAAGACATCGGCGTCACCGACCGCACTTTGGTGTGGAACACGGATTTGGTGGAGACGCTGGAGCTGGACAATCTCATGGGCAATGCTCTGGTGACCATGTCCGCCGCCTCAGCCCGCAAAGAAAGCCGGGGCGCTCATGCATCAGAAGACCACCCGGAACGAGACGACAAAACCTGGATGAAACATACGCTCGCATGGGTCAAAGACGGCAAAGTAAAACTAGGCGACCGCCCAGTCCACACCTACACAATGACCGACGATATAGACTATATTAAGCCGGCCAAGCGGGTTTATTAGGTGGCATATTTGGCTTTTTTAGCCATTCCCATGTTAGCCTTTCCTATTGCATGTTACTGAATACTCAGCTTGGTGTGTCGGTCGTTTAGACAAATATGACATAAAATACATGTAGACATATATGTCATAATCATGTAATAGACATATATGTTATAATTTTATTTTAGACATTTTAATTGTTACTAGGAAAATAGCATGCAAAAAATAGCGAGGTCGGCGCAAGATTTAGGGCATATTCTTCGCCAATATAGGTACAAATCTGAAATGAGCCAAACTGATTTGGCGCGACGAACGCAAACCCATCAACGATTAATATCGCGGTTGGAAACCGGAAACAAGGGGCGTACCCTTGACGTTATTTTTGATGTGATGCGGGCGTTAGATTTAGAGATTGAAATCAGACCGCGCCGCAAAGGTTCGGCGCAAGATATTGAAGACATATTTTCGTGAGCCGTGTGCGCACATATGCGCCGTTGAAAGTTTTGCTCAATGGTAAACATGTTGGTGTACTGAACAAGGCTTCGGGCGGGGATGTCAGTTTCAAATACGACCAAAAATGGTTGGATTGGGAACATGCTATGCCTGTGTCCTTGTCTCTGCCGCTGCAAACTACACCACACCGTGGGGCTTCGGTTAGTGCATATTTTGACAACTTGTTACCGGATTCTGATGCAATATTAAAAGGCATCGCTGAACGGGTTGGGGCGCGGGGTATCGATGCCTTTAGCCTATTATCTGAAATTGGCCGGGACTGCGTCGGCGCTTTGCAATTTGTGCCACAGGATTATGATCACCAAGATGGGGAAGGTGGCAATTTTGAAACCCTAACAGAAAAACAGGTCTTCGATATTCTTGTAGATCTAAAGCACGCACCACTTGGCATTAGGCAAGAGGGCGGATTTCGGATTTCCGTCGCGGGCGCACAGGAAAAAGCGGCATTTTTGTTTAAAGACGGAAACTGGTGTCGACCTTTAGGGACGATGCCAACAACACATATTTTCAAACCTCAAATCGGTAAACTGGAATTTAGTACAGGCACAATTGATTTATCACAAAGTGTTGAAAATGAATATTATTGCTTAAAACTCCTAGGGGCTTTTGGCATAGATGTCGCCAATGCATGGATGGAAAATTTCAAGACGAAGAAAGTTTTGGTCATAGAACGATTTGATAGGCGTAAAAGAGACAATGGCGGCATTCTACGTCTTCCCCAAGAGGACATG
>JALSHE010000031.1 GCA_026982415.1 Robiginitomaculum sp. | reverse complement strand
GCTCATACCTGCGCATGCAGGTATCCATCTTCCAAGCCTGCGATGGACCCCTGCATGCGCAGGGGGGAGCGGTTTGTTGGAGGTTGAGTAGTTATCCTGCCAACCCCAAATGTGCCGCTATCTGATCCGCTATCACCGTGAACCCTTTGTGCGGGCCTCTTGCGCCGGGTTTTATTTTTGGGCCGAAAGACAGGACTGGGACTTGTTCTCTGGTGTGGTCGGTGCCGGGCCAGCTTGGGTCATTGCCGTGGTCGGCGGTGATGATGACCAGGTCGTCCGGGCGAAGCTCCTGTGCGAAAGCTTCTAGCATAGGGTCGAACTCTTCCAGCGCATTGGCATAGCCGGGCACATCGCGGCGGTGGCCGAAATCCATATCGAAATTGACGAAATTGGTGAAAATAAGATCGCCGTCTTTGGCCGTTTCCGCCGCCTTTAGGGTGGCCGCCATCAGGGCTTTGTGGCCGTTGGCGGGTAATTTATGGGTGACGCCCTGCCCGGCAAAAATATCGCTGACCTTGCCGACGGCATGAACTTCCCCGCCTGCTGCCACAACACGGTCGAGCAAAGTTTCCCCAACTGGCGGCACGGCATAATCATGGCGGTTATGGGTGCGGGCGAAATTAGCCGGACTGTCGCCCGCGAATGGCCGGGCAATCACCCGTCCGATATTATAAGGGTCGACCAATTTACGCATAAGCTCACACAGTGCGAGCAATCTATCCAACCCGAAATGTTCTTCGTGGGCGGCGATTTGCACCACCGAATCTGCGCTGGTGTAAACAATCGGCTTTCCGGTTTTTATGTGTTCTGCGCCGAGGTCAACCAGAACAGCCGTGCCGGACGCATGGCAATTCCCCAATATGCCGGGCAGACCGCCTTGCGCCACTAGGGCGTCAATCAGTGCTTTTGGCAGGCTATTGGTTTTCTCGGTAAAGTAACCCCAATCAGATGTGACGGGCAGCCCCGCCATTTCCCAGTGGCCGGATATAGTGTCTTTGCCGGACGACAATTCTGCGGCGCTTCCGTATTGCCCGACAATATCCGGGCTTGGGCTTAACCCGTCTGGCAATTCCCCGCAGGCCATTTTCGCCGCAAGGCCCAGCCCAAGCATTTCCAAAAACGGAATGTGTAGGGCGCCAGAGCGCACGCCCAGAATATCGGCGCGGCCATCTTTGGCCCATTGGGCGATATGGCCGAATGTGTTTGCGCCGACATCGCCGAACGCTTCCGCGTCCGGTGCGCCGCCAATACCGACACTGTCCATCACCAATATAAATGCTCTGCTCATAAATCTGCCTTTAGGTATTTGCTGGAATGCGTTCAATGATTAACGGACTATCAGAAGAACTCACGCTATCAGAATATCTATAAGCATCTCGCAGCATTTTACCAGCCTCCCTCACTTGGGTCTCACTGCGGGCATGGATACGCGCGAGGGTGTCGCCTTTGTTAATCTTTGTACCGATAGCCGCGATATGATCAAAGCCAACGGCAGTGTCAATCTTATCATTTGGTTTCTTGCGGCCACCGCCCATGACGATGACAGCATTGCCGACGGCGCGGGTATTCATGGCCGAAATAATGCCGGACTTCTCGGCTTTTATGTCTGTGATAATCGGTGCGGTTTCCAAATATTTATCTGGGTTTTGCATCAGATCAGCCGGCCCGCCCAGCGCCGTGACCATGCGGGCGAAAACCTCCGCCGCTTTGCCGTTGTCAAATACCGCTTCGACTTTGGCGCGGCCAGCACCGACATCTGAAGCCAAGCCGCCGGACACCAACATTTCAGCGCATAATTCTACCGTAATTTTGTGCAGCCGTGCGTCCCGTACCCCGCGCCAATGATTGATGACATTGCGGACTTCCACGGCATTGCCCGCCGCACTGGCGAGAGGCTCGTTCATATCGGTGATAAGACCGGATGTTTTGACGCCCGCCCCGTTGGCGACTTCTATCAAAGATTTTGCCAGCGCTTTTGCGTCGTCAAAATTATCCATGAACGCACCAGAGCCGCATTTAATATCGAGCACCAAACCGTCCAGACCTTCGGCCAGTTTTTTGGATAGAATAGAAGCCGTAATTAACGGCAAACTGCTGACGCTGGCCGTAGCCGAGCGGATAGCATACATGACTTTATCCGCAGGTGCGAGCGCTCCGGTCTGGCCGATAATCGCACAGCCTATGTCTTTGACCGTGGAGCGAAATAGGGCATTATCCGCATTGACATTATAGCCGGGAATGGCGCTAAATTTATCCAGCGTCCCGCCCGTATGCCCAAGCCCTTGCCCGGAAATCATTGGCACATAACCACCGCAAGCGGCAATCACCGGGCCGAGCAATAGGGAAACATTATCCCCGACTCCGCCTGTGGAATGTTTATCAAGCACGGGGCCGTCCAAATTCCACTGCATAACATCGCCGCTATCCCGAACCGCTTTGGTCAAAGTGACAATATCGCCTTTGGCCAAACCTTTCAGGTAAACCGCCATCACGAACGCACCGATTTGCGCAGGGCTGGTGTCGCGTGTGGCGATGCCTTTAATGAAGGTCTGGATGTCGCGCGCGGACGGCGAAATGCCGCCGCTGATTTGCGCGAGGAATTCTTGTGGCAGGAAAGTGGTCATAATATTTCCCTCCCCCTTTCAAGGGGGAGGTGGGCGCTCTTGCGCTCGGAGGGGGGAGCGGCAAACACCGAGTATGGTGGATTACGCTCCCCCCTCCGCCCCTGCGGGGCACCTCCCCCGTAAACGGGGAGAGGAGTAGATAGTTCATGCCCCACCCTAAGCCCCATAGGGCACCCAGATGTTTTTGACTTGCGTGGCTTTTTCCATATGGCGGCGACCGTAAGAATTTGCCCAATCTATTTCTTGTTCTTGGTGCGACCAAACTTGCTTTAGATTGCCTATGGATGCGGCTTCGACGCCTGCGACGCCGCCTGCTTTGCCGAAATACCATATTGCACCCACTTCGTCGTGTTCGGCCAAGGTCGGGGTTAGCACATCATGTGCGCCCGTGATGATATTGACCACGCCTGCGGGGACGTCGGATGTTTCCAGCACCTGATAAAAATCCGTCGCAGCCAACGGATAAATATCGGACGGAATAAGGACGGCGCGGTTGCCTGCGGCGATGACCGGCGCCAGCAGGGAGATAAACCCAAGCAAAGGCGCGGCTTGGGGGGCGACAATACCGACAATGCCGAGAGGTTCGTTCATGGCGATAGCAATATCTCGTACAGGCGGGGCGTGGACGGCGCCGTCAAATTTATCAGCAAAGCCCGCATAGAAGAACAGGCGTTCAACCGACAAATCGACTTCTTTTTTGGCGGCAGGCAATGTGCAGCCCGTCATGGATTTTATCCGCTGGGCAAATTCGTGCTTCCGGGCGTCGAGATTTTCGCCGATATAATAAATGATTTGTGCGCGCAGATGGGCGGTGGAAGATGACCATTTTCCTGCCTTGGTCGCGGCTTCGACGGCATTGCGAATGTCTTTGCGGTTGCCGCGCCCGACCTCGCCGAGAAGCTTTCCGGCGGGGGAAATCACGGGCATGACAGAACTACCATCTGGCCTTGCTTGCTTGCCGCCCACATAGTTTTTGGCCGTTTTGTCGATACCTGTTACAGGCGCGGTGGATTTAAGTGCCGCCGGTTTAACAAGGCTCAGCGGTTTTGCGTTTGCGCCTTTTGGCTTGAGATAAGCTAACATGCCTTCGCGGCCACCCTCGCGGCCATAACCACTTTGGCGCATACCGCCAAAGCCTACGGCGGCGTCAAGCTGATTGGTCGAATTAATCCAGATAACGCCCGCTTTAATCTGCGCCGCCATATCCAGCGCCGTATTGATGTTTTCGGACCAGACACTGGCCGCCAATCCGTATTTCGTATTATTGGCAAGGGCGACGGCTTCTGCCGGGGTGCGAAAAGTCATGGACACCATGACCGGGCCAAAGATTTCTTCGCGCACCAATGTGCAGGCCGTGTCCACACCCGTAATCAGGGTTGGCCGCATGAAGCAGCCCTTGCTTGGGAGCGGGATATTGGCTTGATAAATTTCGCCGCCCTCTTTCAGGCCAGCATCCACCATGTTTTGAATGCGCGTCATCTGGGTCTTGTCGACCAGCGACCCCATGTCTATGGCCTTATCTAGCGGGTCGCCAACGCGGAGTTTGTCCATACGGCGTTTGAGTTTTTTATAGAATTTATCTGCAATGGCTTCACTCACCAACAGGCGCGAGCCAGCGCAACAAACCTCGCCCTGATTAAACCATATAGCATTGACCACGCCTTCAACGGCACTGTCGAGGTCCGCGTCCGAGAACACAATGAACGGCGATTTTCCGCCCAGTTCTAGCGTGATGTTTTTGCCGCTGCCTGCGGTGGCTTTTCGGATATATTTCCCGACCTCGGTGGAGCCTGTGAAGGCGATTTTGCTGATGCCTTTGTGGGCGACAATGGCTTGCCCGGTCTCGCCGTCTCCGGTGATGATGTTGACCACACCGTCCGGCAAGCCTGCTTTCATGCACA
>JALSHE010000030.1 GCA_026982415.1 Robiginitomaculum sp. | reverse complement strand
TGTGCATGAAAGCAGGCTTGCCGGACGGTGTGGTCAACATCATCACCGGAGACGGCGAGACCGGGCAAGCCATTGTCGCCCACAAAGGCATCAGCAAAATCGCCTTCACAGGCTCCACCGAGGTCGGAAAATATATCCGAAAAGCCACCGCAGGCAGCGGCAAAAACATCACGCTGGAACTGGGCGGAAAATCGCCGTTCATTGTGTTCTCGGACGCGGATCTAGACAGTGCCGTAGAAGGCGTGGTCAATGCTATATGGTTTAATCAGGGCGAGGTCTGTTGCGCTGGCTCGCGCCTGTTGGTGAGTGAAGCCATTGCAGATAAATTCTATAAAAAACTCAAACGCCGTATGGACAAACTCCGCGTTGGCGACCCGCTCGACAAAGCCATAGACATGGGGTCGCTGGTCGACAAGACCCAGATGACGCGTATTCAAAACATGGTGGATGCTGGCCTGAAAGAGGGCGGAGAGATTTATCAAGCCAATATCCCGCTCCCAAGCAAGGGCTGCTTCATGCGGCCAACCCTGATTACGGGTGTGGACACGGCCTGCACATTGGTGCGCGAAGAAATCTTTGGCCCGGTCATGGTGTCCATGACTTTTCGCACCCCGGCAGAAGCCGTCGCCCTTGCCAATAATACGAAATACGGATTGGCGGCCAGCGTCTGGTCTGAAAATATCAATACGGCGCTGGACATGGCGGCGCAGATTAAGGCAGGCGTTATCTGGGTTAATTCGACAAACCAGCTTGATGCCGCCGTAGGCTTTGGCGGTATGCGCCAAAGTGGCTATGGTCGTGAGGGTGGGCGCGAAGGCATGCTCGCATATCTCAAGCCCAAAGGTGGTGATGGTAAAGCACTCACAGTCGTTAAACCCGCCGCGCTAAAGTCCAACGCGCCTGTAACAAGTATAGACAAAACGCCGAAAAACTATGTGGGCGGCAAGCAAGCAAGGCCGGACGGTAGTTCGGTTATGCCTGTTGTTTCGCCCGCTGGACAGTTGCTCGGCGAGGTTGGGCGCGGCAACCGCAAAGACATTCGAAATGCCGTTGAAGCTGCGACCAAGAGCGCAAAATGGTCAGCCTCCACCGCCCATTTGCGCGCCCAAATCATTTATTATATCGGCGAAAATCTCGACGCCCGCAAAGACGAATTTGCCCAGCGGATAAAGTCCATGACTGGCTGCACCCTCCCCGCCGCAAAAAAAGAAGTCGCCCTGTCGGTCGAGCGCCTGTTCTTCTATGCAGGTTTTGCCGATAAATTTGACGGGGCTGTCCACGCCCCACCTGTGCGCGATATAGCCATCGCCATGAACGAGCCTATCGGCATTGTCGGTATCGTCGCTCCCCAAGCCGCGCCCCTGCTTGGGTTTATATCTCTGCTGGCTCCGGTCATAGCCGCAGGAAACCGCGCCGTACTTATTCCGTCCGATGTGTATCCCCTAGCGGCTACGGATTTCTATCAGGTTTTGGAAACATCCGACATACCCGCTGGCGTGGTCAATATTATCACGGGCGCACACGATATACTCACCCCGACCTTGGCCGAACACGACGAGGTGGGTGCAATATGGTATTTCGGCAAAGCAGGCGGCGTCGCAGGCGTCGAAGCCGCATCCATAGGCAATCTCAAACAAGTCTGGTCGCACCAAGAACAAGAGATAAACTGGGCGTCATCTCATAGCCGCCGCTATATGGAAAAAGCCAGCCAAGTCAAAAACATCTGGGTGCCTTATGGGGCTTAAGGCACCATCCTCACCCCGCTTGCGGGGGAGGTGCCCCCTCTTGGGGGCGGAGGGGGAAGCAGTAATCGTTAAGTGCCAGATTAGAAAATGGCATAGAGTTATAGGTAAGTAGGTTTAAATGATTTTTTGTGTTTCAATTACAAACTTTTTTCGTGACGAGAGATTTCCCCCCTCCGACCGCTACGCGGCCACCTCCCCCGCTGAAGCGGGGCGAGGATGAAAAACACCTTCCTGCCACAAGAATTCCTCGCGCAAATCCGCGACGGTGTTTCGCCGTCCGCGCAGGACATCCAAACCTTCATCAAAGGTATCGGCACGGGCGACACTAGCCCAGCGCATATTGGCGCGTTCGTTATGGCAGTGTACCTCAAGGGTTTAGCCAAGGACGATATTGTCACCCTGACCAAAGCGGTTCGGGACAGCGGTGATGTTATGGCCTGGGATTTAGACGGCCCCGTGCTGGACAAACATTCCACAGGCGGAGTCGGAGACAATGTGTCGCTCTTACTCGGCCCGGTCGTCGCAGCATGTGGTGGATATGTACCTATGATTTCCGGGCAAGGCCTTGGCCATACGGGCGGGACGCTGGATAAGTTTAGCGCTATTCCTGGCTATAATGTGGGTGCGGACAACGCCCTGTTTCGCCGCACGGTCAAAGACATAGGCTGTGCGATTATCGGCCAAACCGGGGCGCTGGCGCCTGCGGATAAAGTCATGTATGCCATACGCTCGGCCACGGCCAGCGTCAGTAGCCTGCCGCTCATCACTGCCTCCATATTATCCAAAAAACTGGCCGAAGGGCTGGATGGTTTGGTGTTGGATATTAAATGCGGAACCGGCGCGTTCATGGATAATTTCGAGGATGCCAAAGCGTTAGCAAAATCGCTTATCGAAGTCGCTAATGGTGCAGGCGTCAAGACCTCTGGCCTGATTACAGACATGAACCAGCCCCTCGCCAGTGCGGCGGGTAATGGGGTAGAAGTCCGTAATGTTATCAACCATTTTCATGGAATTCGGGATGCGCGCCTGCATACAATTACAGTGGAATTATGCGCCGAAATGTTAGTGTCGGGCGGCCTAGCGAAAGGCGTTGATACGGCCCGCACCAAAGTCGAGGCCGTATTTGATAATGGCGAGGCGGCGGAAGTGTTCGCCCGCATGGTCACGGCTCTGGGCGGGCCTGCTGATCTGATGCAAAACCCGAATAAATATCTGGATGCGGCACCGATACTCACCGATATAAAATCCGAAAAGTCGGGCACTGTTTCGGCCATAGACGCCCGCGCCGTCGGTAATGCTGTCATCGTCATGGGCGGTGGCCGCAAGAAGCCAAATGATAAAATTGACTATGCTGTCGGCTTTGACCATATCGCCCCTATCGGCACCAAAATTAGCAAAGGCGACACCCTAGCCCGCATCCACGCCCGTAGTAAAACCCAAGTGCGCGAGGCTGGTAAAATGCTGCGAGATGCTTATATATATTCTGATGGCGCACCTGATAGTCCGTTGATTATCGAACGCATTGTGGCAAATACATAAGGCAAGCATATGAGCAGAGCATTTTTATTGGTGATGGACAGTGTCGGTATTGGCGGCGCACCGGACGCGGAAAAGTTTGGTGATATTGGTGCCAATACATTCGGCCATATCGCCCAGTGGGCCAAGGATGGTCGCGCCGATATTGCAGGGGTGCGCTCTGGCACCTTACACATTCCGTTTTTGGAAATGCTCGGGCTGGGGCTGGCGGCGAAAATGGCTTGCGGGGAATTGCCAGACGGGCTGAACCCGCGCCCGGATATTATCGGGCAATACGGGAGCGCCGCAGAATTATCCACGGGCAAAGACACCATATCCGGCCATTGGGAAATGGCAGGTCTGCCCGTCACATTTGACTGGGGCTATTTCACCGATAAAACCAATAGCCTGCCGAAGGCGCTGATCGATGATTTAATCAAACAGGGTAATTTGCCGGGTGTACTGGGGAATTGCCATGCGTCCGGCACTGCTGTTCTGGTCGATCTTGGGGCTGAACATGTCAAAACCGGAAAGCCGATTGTCTATTCCAGCGCAGATTCGGTGGTGCAGATCGCCGCCCATGAGGAACATTTCGGACTGGATAGATTGCTCGAATTGTGTGAGCTTATGCGCAAATTGGTTGACCCCTATAATATTGGACGGGTGATTGCCCGGCCATTTACGGGCGATAGTCCAGACAATTTCGCCCGCACCCATAACCGCCATGATTATGCCGTGCCGCCAGTTGGGGAAACTTTGCTCGACCGTGTTGTAGCGGCGGGCGGCGAAGTTCATGCCGTTGGCAAGGTCAGCGATATTTTCGCAGGACGGGGTGTCACCCACAAGCTCCCCGCCGCAGGTCATAAAGCTCTAATGGAGGGCACCCTCAAAGCAGCCGAAACGGCCAAAGACGGTGCGCTCATTTTCACCAATTTCGTCAATTTCGATATGGATTTTGGCCATAGGCGCGACGTGCCCGGCTATGCCAATGCGCTGGAAGAATTTGACCCTATGCTAGAAGCCTTTGCGCAAGAGCTTCGCCCGGACGATCTGGTCATCATCACCGCCGACCACGGCAATGACCCAAGCTGGCCGGGCACCGACCATACCCGCGAACAAGTCCCCGTCCTAGCTTTCGGCCCCAAAATAAAACCCGGCGCAAGAGGCCCGCACAAAGGGTTTACCGTAATAGCAGATCAGATAGCGGCACATTTGGGGTTGGCAGGATAACTACTCAACCTCCAACAAACCGCTCCCCCCTGCGCATGCAGGGGTCCATCGCAGGCTTGGAAGATGGATACCTGCATGCGCAGGTATGAGC
>JALSHE010000029.1 GCA_026982415.1 Robiginitomaculum sp. | reverse complement strand
TCATTTATCTCATGTTCATAAAAGTCCTTAGTTCACAAAAGGCAGGCTTCGCACTCAGTGTTTTAGCCTGCTTTCTTGCGTTCGCAGCCAATTTTCCTGCATGGGCAAAGCCAATCCCGGAGACGAATCGAAGCCTTGCAGCCATAAAGCGGGTCACACCGGAACTGAGCAAAGCATTAGCGGATAAAGGTTTTAAACTCGGCGACCCGGTATTCTTGCGCATTATAAAATCGTCCTCGACGATCAGTACACGGATAACGGACGGTTTGCTGGAAATTTATCTACAAGGCGCGGACGGGCGGTACAGCCTGTTCAAAACAAGAGACATATGCGCCGCATCTGGAACGCTCGGCCCGAAAACCAAAACCGGAGATCAGCAATCGCCGGAAGGGTTTTACTATATTACCGCAGGGCGGTTTAACCCGTGGTCAAGCTATCATCTCAGCCTCAATCTCGGCTATCCCAATGCCTATGACCGCGCACGTGGCTATACGGGGGACTTTCTTATGATACACGGCGAATGTGTGTCTATAGGCTGCTACGCCATGACCAATGCTGGGATAGAGGAAATTTACGCCCTAGTTAGCGCCGCCAATAAAAACGGCCAAAAAGTTATCCGTGTCCACAGTTTCCCATTCGCAATGAGTACTGAAAATTTGGAAGAAGTAAAATCCAGCCCACACCACGCTTTTTGGCAAAACCTAAAACAAGGCTGGGACTGGTTTGAGGAACATGGTGCTCCGCCCAATGTCGAGGTTAAGGGTGGGGATTATGTGTTCTCTGATGCGCCCTAATAGTCACCACGGCCAGACTTTTAGCAAGATGATTGCATAGACACCTTGAACCGCCCTAAACCATACGCTACATACGCAACGAACTAAATTTTTAACCGGAGCATTTTATGGCTGGACATTCAAAATGGGCAAATATTCAGCACCGCAAGGGCCGTCAGGACAAGGCGCGTTCCAAGCTGTTTTCCAAGCTTTCTAAAGACATCACCATTGCAGCAAAGCTTGGTGTTCCTGATGTGGATATGAACCCGCGTTTGCGCTTGGCTGTGAACAATGCCAAGGGGCAATCCATGCCCAAGGACAATATCCAGCGCGCCATTAACAAAGGGTCGGCGGGCGAAGGGGCGGATTATGATGAAATGCGCTATGAGGGCTTTGGCCCGGCTGGCATTGGTATCATTGTTGAAGTATCCACAGACAATAAAAACCGCGCCGCTATGGAAGTGCGCACGGCGTTTTCTAAAAACGGTGGAAATCTTGGCGAGACTGGCACTGTATCGTTTGGCTTTGACCAAATCGGCGAAATAACCTACCCGCTAGCGATTGGCGATGACGATAAGGTTATGGAAGCCGCTATGGAAGCTGGTGCTGATGATGTCGTTTCTGACGAAACTTCTGAAGACCCAGACGAAACACCAGAACATACCTTTTTCACTGAGCGCGAGCAATTAGCGACCATCGCGGCTGAGTTAGAAAAATATTTGGGCGAAGCGCCGAAAGGTGTAAACTTGATCTGGAAAGCCCAAAACATGATTGATGCGCCAGAAAAAGCGGCAACAATAATGAAATTGGTGGAAGCTCTTGAGGATTTGGATGATGTTCAAAACGTCTATCACAATCTCGAACTGAGCGAAGCTGCTTTGGCTGCGCTCGAGGAACAAGAATAACAAATACCACACTCAAAATTTAAAGGAACACTGCAATGACAACTCTTAAATTCAAGCACGAAGATAAAAATTACACCGTCAAAGGTGAATGGGATAAAAACACATTCACCGCCCAGGCTTTTCAAGGCAAAAAAGAAGCATCTACCGTGTTTTCTATGGAGAAAACTAAAGTCAATGACGGCGAATTGGCCGCTGACGATGCACTTGCTAACGCCGTTATGGAAGCCGCTAAAGATGACGTTATTAACGGCGGCAATGAAAGCTAATTACTTTTAATAACACGCACTGTTTCTCTATAGTGGGCATAGAGAGTTTGCTGTAGCGGCGATCAATTTTATGAGCCAAACAGCCGTGTCGCTACGAGCCACTTGCCTAATAACTGAGGAACCAAATGGGGCAAATTCGAAAATGGTCTGACCAAACAGGTCTGGAGAACTTGAAAGATTTTGTGGATGGGGTAGCCCCCATCTCCGATGCTATGGGCGAGATTCTAAACCTGGAACTTATTGAGGTTCGCGAGGGCATCTGTATTTACGAGGGCAAGCCAGGCGAGCAGCACAAAAACCCCCGTGGTTTCATACATGGTGGCTGGGCTATGAGTATATTAGACGCGGCAGCTGTTCTGGCCGTTATTACCGCACTGCCGAAAGGGAAATTGTGCGCTACTTCCAGTCTGGAAGTAAAGTTTGCTCGACCTATAAAAGCTGGCATGGTCTGCCGCGCAGAAGGTGAACTGCAATCAATGGGCATAAATTTGGCACATTCAAAAGCTAAGTTGATCGACATAGAGACAGGAAAATTACTCGCCTTTTGCACGTGTAGCGCCTCTATCTATGATGTGGTAGATTAGGTAGTGCACTCATAAAACCCATAAAGGAAACTGACCGATAGCAGGGTGCTGAAAAATACCGTTAAATAATAATACTGAGTTGCTCAACCTGCATCCAAACCAATGTCAAAATTCATCACTGAATGGGTGAGGGCGCCTATTGATATTACGTTCACGCCCGTCGCTGCTATGCCTGCGACTGTGCGCATATTGACGCCGCCTGAGGCTTCTAGGGTTGTTTTGCCTTTATTGAGGGCGACGCATTCCCGTAAATTATTCAGACTCATATTGTCCAGCAAGATAACATCCGGGCGGTGTTTGAGGACTTTTTTGAATTGGGCGACCGTGTCGACTTCTATGGAGACTTTGGCCATGTGATCGGCGCCCGACATGACGGCGCGCACGGCTTTGTCGACACCGCCTGCGAGGGCAATATGATTGTCTTTGACCATGATAGCGTCCGAGAGCGAGCCTCGGTGCGTATGACCACCGCCGTGCAGGACGGCACGTTTTTCCAGCGCCCGCAAGCCCGGCGTGGTTTTGCGGGTGGCGGCGATTCGCACATTGTGGGGGGCGACTTTGGCGACATATTTAGCGGTCAAGGTGGCAATGCCGCTCATCCGACCCATAAAGTTAAGCGCCGTGCGTTCCGCCATGAGTAGTGCGCGCATCGGGCCTTCGACGCTGGCGATAATTGTACCTTTGCGGACGCGCGAACCGTCTGGATAAAAGGTTTCAAAATGTACATCCGGGTCAACCAATGCAAAGGTTAGCACGGCTGCTTGTAGACCGGATACGACGCCCGTACCTCTGGATTTAAAATAAAGTGTGGCGGTGGCAGTTTCCGGCACCAAGAGATTAGCCGTCAAATCACCAGCCGTACCAAAGTCTTCCTCCAGCGCACGGCGCACCATAGGTTCAATAACAATTTGCGGGAGCGGGGGGATATTGGTCATGTTTCAGTCTTTCATATGCAGTGGTTCATAGTTGAGATATTACCCCCTCACCACGCTGTCGCGCACCTCTCCCCATGGGAGAGGTTAAGGTTGCTGAGCCTTGGCGGTGAACAAGAGAGAGCAAGGTTTGCTTCGGTAACGTCTCCTCTCCCATAGGGAGAGGAACAAGGTGAGGGGCTTGGATGTAATTGGGTGTACACATCATCAAACCAGTTGATCATAGGTGATATAGTTTGAGCGGGGCGGGTTGGTCTCGTCCGGGAAATCATCGCGGTAATGCCCGCCTCTGCTTTCTTCGCGGGCGAGGGCACCGGATACAATGAGCCGGGCGGCAATGAGGGGATTGGCTTCGCCGACTTGCGCGGTGAGGTCGGCGATTGTACCGAGTAATTTATTCAACCCTTTGGCATTGCGGCGAACACCGCAATGTTCGGTCATACTGTGCCTTAAAGTCTCGCTGACATCCGTGGTCATAGCCATCCACGGCTGGTTGCCAATATAGTCGGCGCGGCGCTCCTCGTGGGGGTCGGTATTGATAGCATGGGCGGCGCGGCCCCCAAACACTATGGCCTCCAGCAGTGAATTACTGGCGAGGCGGTTTGCGCCGTGAACCCCCGTGGCAGCGCATTCACCCACAGCCCAAAGCCCTGGTAAATTGGTGCGGCCCTGGTCGTCCGTATTTATGCCGCCCATATGATAATGCACGGCGGGGGCGATGGGGATAAGCCCGGTGCGCGGGTCGATGCCGGCGCTCATGCAGCTCTCGAACACGGTCGGGAATTCTTCGGGGAAATGTGCGCCTACGGCCTCCCGGCAATCCAGAAACGGCATGTCGCCTTTTTGGATTTGCGCGAAAACGGCGCGCGATACATCATCACGCGGAGCTAGTTCGCCGTCCGGATGATAGGCGTCCATGAAACGCTTGCCGTCAGCCGTCACCAAGGTCGCGCCTTCGCCGCGCAAGGCTTCGGTAGCTAGCGGATTAGGGTCACGGTCTATGTCTATTGCGGTGGGGTGGAATTGCACGAACTCCGGATCGCGAATGACCGCTCCGTGAACTGCCGCCATGCCGAGCGCATCGCCGCGCGAGGTTTTGGGATTAGTGGTTATCTTGAACAAGCCGCCAACACCGCCTGTGGTCATCACCGTAATATCGGCTTCAACCGCCA
>JALSHE010000028.1 GCA_026982415.1 Robiginitomaculum sp. | reverse complement strand
GCAGTCGAGAGCGTGTACGGGTTAAGGGTAAAATAGTCCAAGCCATTTTTCAAATAACCTTATGCACCCCAAGAGTACTTCCTACGGGGCGCGACGCTTCGATGTTATAGTTTTGACGAGAGTCCAGTAGCGCACAAGATGTGCGCGCCCCCATCGCCTACGCAAGAGCTTCGGCACTTCCCCCGCGAAGAGCAGGGGAAGGAGTTATCACATCTGCATTGCCCATTTTTCTACGTCCATTGCTGCCTGGCGTACTGCCTCACTGCATGTCGGGTGGGCATGGCAGGTTCTGGCTATGTCTTCGCTGGCGGCTTTAAACTCCATGGCGAGAGCAACTTCGGCTATCATCTCGGATACCCCTGCCCCGATCATATGGGCGCCCAGGATTTCGTCGGTTTCTGCGTGGGCTAATATCTTTACGAAGCCGTCTGTCTCGTGATTAGCACGGGCGCGGGAATTGGCCATGAACGGGAATTTGCCAGACTTGTACGGGATGCCTGCTTCTTTCAATTCTTCTTCGGTCTTGCCAACGCAGGCAATCTCTGGACTGGTGTAAATAACGCCGGGGATAACATCATAATTAACATGCCCCGCCTTGCCAGCAATCAGTTCGGCCACGGCGACCGCTTCTTCTTCGGCCTTGTGAGCGAGCATAGGGCCGGTGGTGCAATCCCCTATGGCCCAGATATTGGCGGCACTTGTTTTGAAATAATTGGTCTCGATAAAGCCGCGCTTGTCCGTCTTGACGCCAACACCGTCCAGCCCCAAGCCGTTCGTGTAAGGGCGGCGGCCAATAGCGACCAACACCACGTCTGCGTCTATGTCTTTGGGTTTACCGCCCGCAGAAGCTTCGGTGGTGACGCTGAGGCCGGATTTGGTTTTCTCCACGCCCGTGACTTTACGGCCAAGTTCAAATTTGACTTTTTGTTTCTTGAACATGCGGGTGGCTTGTTTTTGAATTTCCCCGTCCATGCCGGGTAGAATATGCGGCAGGTATTCCACCACGGCAACCTCTGCGCCAAGCCTGCGCCAGACCGAGCCAAGCTCCAGCCCGATAACGCCCGCGCCAATGACCAGCATTTTTTTCGGCACTTCGGACAGCGCCAATGCACCTGTAGAGGAGACTATTTTCTTTTCGTCAATATCCACATTCGGCAAGGTCGCGACTTCGGAACCTGTGGCAATCACGATGTGTTTTGCGGTATAGGTTTTGCCTTCAACCTCGACAGTACCGTTTCCGGTTATCTTGCCAAAGCCCTGAATATAATCGACTTTGTTTTTCTTGAACAGGAATGCGATCCCTTGGGTGAGCGCCGATACGGTCTTTTCCTTGCTCTCCATCATTGTCGGTAAATCCAGTTCAACACTGGCTTTTATACCGAGGTCTGCAAAGTCTTTTTCCGCCGCCTCGTACATTTCGGATGCGTGAAGCAAAGCCTTGGACGGGATACAGCCGACGTTTAAACAAGTCCCGCCAAGCGCCCCGCGCCCTTCGATACAAGCGACTTTAAGTCCCAATTGCCCGGCGCGAATGGCACAATTATAGCCCCCCGGCCCACCACCAATAATCAATACATCATATACTTCTGACATGAAAAACCTCTTTGTTATATCCTAAATTCAGCCGTAAAATGACCTGCTCACCTTGCGCCGTCAAGCGTTCAATTGCCGCACACTTGTCCATAATTTTGACCGTTGCCGTTCGGGCTGGCTTATACTAAACTCATTTCCATGAAAACACAAAACCCGCGCACAGAACTTGCGACACATAATGTCTTGAACCAACCACCCTTGCCGGGTGATTTCAACCTGTTTGGCGACCCGGCTTTGGCCAGTGCTATGGGAAGCGGACTGGCAAAGTTATCCCAATCCGGCGGTCCGGATGATGGCCTATTGGAACACACAGAACATCTGTCATCATTCGGCAAGTTAGCAGGCAGTGCCAGAGCGCGCGACTTGGGGCGACTTGCCAGTGAGAACAAACCCACCCTGAAAGCTTTTGATGCACGGGGGCGGCGGATTGACGAAATTGAGTTTCACCCTGCCTATCACGAACTGATGAAAATGGGGCTGGAGAACGGCGTATCGGCGCGGGCATGGACGGCAAAATCCTCCGGTCATATGGCTCATGCCGCCCTCGCCTATATGATGGGCTGGGCCGATACGGGGGTCGGTTGCCCAATGACCATGACCTATGCGGTGACGCCGGTACTCCAGAATGAAAGCTGGACACACGAGACGTGGCTTAAGGGTGTAACGTCCGGGCACTACGACCCTGCGTGCCGTCCAGCACAGGAGAAATCCGGCCTGACTATGGGCATGGCCATGACCGAGAAACAGGGCGGGTCTGACCTGCGCGCCAATACCACCAAGGCCGTGGTCGGCGCAGACGGCGAAGCGGAGCTAACCGGGCATAAATGGTTTTGCTCTGCACCTATGTGTGACGGATTTTTGACATTGGCTTATGAAGATGCGGGGCTGAGTTGTTTTCTGGTGCCGAAATGGCGCCCGGACGGCACGCGCAATGCCATGGAAATCCAGCGCCTGAAAGACAAAATGGGCGACCACTCCAACGCCTCATCCGAAATCGAATATCGCGGCGCGTGGGCCAAGCGGGTGGGCGAGCCGGGGCGCGGCATTCCGACCATTATTACCATGGCGCACCACACTCGCTTTGACTGCATCATAGGCTCGGCCTCTGGCATGCGAAAATCTGTGGCACTCGCGGCACAATTTGCCCGTCACCGCACCGTTTTTCAAAAAAAACTCATCGACCAACCGCTGATGCAAAACACGCTCGCGGATTTGGCACTAGAATCCGAAGCCGCACTGGCTTTGGGGTTTGCAGTAGCGGCGGGCTTTGACGCGCCCAAAAACAGTCATGCCCATAAATTGTCACGGGTTCTGACCCCTATTGCAAAATACTGGGTCTGCAAACGCCAGCCAAATGTGGTTGCCGAAACTATGGAATGCCTCGGCGGCGTTGGTTTTGTCCACGAAAGCGGTATGCCGCGCCTGTTCCAGACATCCCCGCTCAACGCCATATGGGAGGGTTCGGGCAATGTCATCGCGCTGGATATTCAGCGCGCCTTGCACTCCCCCGATACCATGAACGCCTTTAATGAAGAAATCACCCGCATCGGCTCTGACATTCCTTCGGTGCGCTCGCTTACTGACTGGCTCAAGGACGCCACAAATGTCGATGCCCGCCTGTTCGCAGAACGCGCCGCCCTAATATTCGCCGCAGACGCCCTGCCCCCAGGTCCGCTGCGAGATGCATGGATAGGCCTGCGCATAACCCACCCGTCCCATGTCTGGGGTGCCAATGCCGGAACTATTGACGCACCTTATTTGACGGGACGATTAGATGGCTGGCACCAAGCTTAATCGGCGTGATCTGGTAGCATATCCAACATATCCACATAAATGCGGGCAATGCGCTTGCGTCGCTCGCAGCTTATATCTGTGAACATCAATTGCGTCCCGATCAAGCCGGCGTAATTCATCACCGCCAAATCCACGGCCTTTTGAACCGATATGTTCTTGGCTTGCATCAGCAGGCTTGCCACATAATCAATACGGCGTTTATCAACCTTGGCAATGGCAACCGCAACGCTATCCTCGGTTCCGGCCCAGCGGCGCAAAGCCGTTTCCACCCCCATGTCCAGATCGTCAGTGATCCGGTTTAGGGCGATAAGTTTTTGCACCGGGTCAGCTTCTTGCTCGATCTCGCTAATCACTGCTTCGGTGAGTTTTTGCTGCCAATGGTCAAGCAAAGTCGCAACAAAATCGTCTCGCCCGGAAAAATGGTGATAAAATGAACCCTTGGTGCGCCCCGCCGCCGTGCAAAGCATGTCAATCCGCAGGGCCGCTGGCCCGTCTGTCGCCAGAGACTGCAAGCCCAAATCGAGCCAATCAGCTTTTGCAAACCTTACCATTATATCAACCCTGCAAACCCTAACAGCCAAATTGGTGTAAAGAACAGCCATTGCGCCAATTCATACCAGTGTCGAAACGTTTTTCGTTGCCAAAAATATAGAGACAAATTCCAGATACTGAACGCCAAAGCCAAAAGCGAAGCCACCCAGGCCAGTTCGACAGCATCCACAAAGATTGCCGCATAAATATGCATCAAGCCCATGGCGGCAATGATAATCGTGACCATATGCCAGCAATAATAATTGGTATATTTCGCCACCCTGTCCAGTGCATTGGTCGCCAGCAAAGGACGGGCCGCAACTGCGCCACCACCGAAAATATGCAATAAACAAAGTGCAAAACTCGCCGCGCTCGCCGCTAAAAACCAGATATTCATAATTTCTCCCAAACCTGATAAAGGCCGATCAAATGAAATGCGGCGTACACGAGACAAATCAGACTGCTCCATATGGTGAACGGCACCATAATTTCGGGCTTGAAGACACCTGCGATAAACGGCAAGGCACCGCGCAGTAAATATACGGTAGTAATCGCCACCAAAACCCATTTCAGAAACGGCAATGCCAGTGGTGTCCCCATTTCGCCCCCCGCGCCTGCGCCAGCCAGAGCATATACGCCCCACACCATAAGCACACCGCCGATAAATATCGTCACGACACCCGGATACCAGTGCCCGCTCTCTGCCATACGCGCAAGTCGCTCACCCGCTCCAAAAAACCGCAACCAGTCCGCACCACCGACGATACAGGCAATATGCAACCCAGCCGCAATAAAACTTAGAAACGCGCCGATAAGCAAATACGGATTCAATTCAGGAAAGGTCATGTTTCACCCTCCAGACAAATCACCGAACCAGATCCGCCGCAGCATTTGCCATTTCGTGTAAATCCACCGCTGTGTATAGGTTTAACATCCATACCGCCTCCTTAT
>JALSHE010000027.1 GCA_026982415.1 Robiginitomaculum sp. | reverse complement strand
TTTATTCCCTCCCCCGTTCACGGGGGAGGTGGCCCTCCCTCTTTGGAGGGTCGGAGGGGGGAGCGCCAAACACAGAGTTTTGCGGGTGAAGCTCCCCCCTCCGCCTCCGCTACGCTCCAGCACCTCCCCCGTAAACGGGGAGAGGAGAAGTAAGCGTGCAAGCAATCCAAACATATGCAGATGCCAAAGGTTTGTGGCAGGTTGGGGAATTGGCTGAGGGGGCTGATGCTTTCGTGTTTGCGCGGGCAGCGAAACGGCGCGGCGGTCTGAATATATTTGTGGCGCGGGATGATAGCCGGGCAGGGGCTTTTCGCAGCGCCGTCTCGTTTTTTGCGCCTGATATTGAGGTGCTGCAATTCCCGTCATGGGACTGCTTGCCCTATGACCGCATATCGCCGAGCCGCACGATTGCCGCCAAGCGGGCAGGGTGCTTGCATAGATTGCGGCATTTAGATGCGGATAAACCGACCATTCTCGTCACCACTATTAACGCGCTCGCCCAAAAAGTGCCGCCGCGTTCCGTCATGGGCAAAGCCGGATTACGCCTGGTGCCGGGCGAGCAAATTAAACGCGAAGACCTGGAGCAATATTTCTCCATGAACGGCTATACGCGGGCATCGACCGTGATAGAGCCGGGCGATTATGCACTCAGGGGCAGTTTGGTCGACGTGTTTCCGCCGAGCTTTGATGAACCGGTGCGGCTGGATTTCTTTGGAGACGAGTTAGAGAGCCTGCGTTCATTTGATGCGGACAGCCAGCGCTCATTGGCGAGCTATAAACGCATAGACCTCGCACCCGTTAGCGAAGTATTCCTGAACCCGGAGAGTATCGCCAAATTTCGCACTTCCTATATTGCGGCTTTTGGCGGGGGCCTGAGCAATGACCCGGTCTATGCGGCAGTTAGCCAAGGCATACGCTATCAGGGGCTAGAACATTGGCTGCCTTTGTTCACGGACACGGTTGAGACATTGTTTGATTACGTGCCGGATACGACTTTATGGGCTTATGATGCGCTGTGCGCTGAGGCCGGGGCCGAGCGGGATAAATTGATTGCAGACTATTACCAAGCCCGGACAGATCACGAGGGTGAAGAATCGTCCTACCGGGCATTGCCGCCGGAGCGGCTTTATATGGCGAGCGAAATGTTAGCGGATAAAGAATCCGGGCTAACTACACGAAATCACTCGCATTTTTCTTTATCTGTCTCTCAAAACACCATGAATATGGGTGCAAGTTCCGCTCGTAATTTCTCTAAGGAGCGCCAAACAGAGGGGGTGAATGTCTTTGATGTCGCTAGTAACCACCTCAAGAAACTGGCGAAATCTGGGCAGAAAGTCTTGCTGGCATCGTGGACAGACGGATCTAGCGAGCGGCTCGGCGGGGTGTTTGCAGACCACGATTTGGTTATCGGCTCAATAGATGCGGCTGGTGATATTGCGGGGCTAAAACCGGGGCAGATAAAACGCATTGTCTTGCCCATAGAAAACGGATTTACTTACGGTGACCTCAGTATATTGAGCGAGCAAGATATTCTCGGTGACCGATTGGTGCGCCGGGGCCGCCGCCGTAAGGGCAAGAATTTTATTGCCGAGGTTTCGGCTCTGTCCGAGGGTGATTTGGTCATTCATATTGACCACGGTTTGGGACGTTATATCGGCCTGAAAACCTTGCCCGTGCAAGACGCGCCCCATGACTGTCTCGAAATAGAATACGCAGGCGGTAGCACGCTCTATTTGCCCGTAGAAAATATAGAACTGCTGTCTCGGTACGGTGCAGGTAGTGAAAATCAGGTGCTGGACAGGCTCGGCGGCACGGCGTGGCAATCGCGCAAGGCCAAGGCCAAGCAGCGCCTGAAAGATATGGCGGGCAAGTTAATCAAGATAGCCGCCGCCCGCGCTCTTAAAACCTGCGACCCGGTCGAGATTAACGCTAGCGAATACGCAGAGTTCTGCGCCCGCTTTCCTTACGTCGAAACCGAAGACCAAATGGGGGCAATCGAAGATGTGGTGAGCGACCTGATTAGCGGTCGTCCTATGGACCGGCTGGTGTGCGGTGATGTCGGGTTTGGCAAGACCGAAGTCGCCTTGCGCGCCGCATATCTTATGGCTATGACCGGGCAACAAGTGGCCATCGTGGCGCCGACGACCGTGCTTTCGCGCCAACATTTCATGACATTCACCGAGCGCTTTAAAGGCTTGCCCATAAAAATCCGTCAAATTTCACGGCTGGTGGGTTCCAAAGATGCCAAGGCGGCACGGGAAGAATTGGCAAATGGGCAATGCGATATTATTATCGGCACTCATGCTTTGCTGGCCAAGACGATAAAGTTCTCGGACTTGGGCTTGCTCATTGTCGACGAGGAACAGAGATTTGGGGTCGGACACAAAGAACGGCTGAAAGCTCTACAGGCCAATATCCATGTGCTGACCTTAACTGCGACACCGATCCCGCGCACGCTACAAATGGCGCTGTCGGGCATTCGGGATTTGTCGCTCATCTCTACGCCGCCCGTCGACCGTTTGGCGGTGCGTACCTATATCACGCCGTGGGATCCGGTTATTTTGCGCGAGGCTTTACTGCGGGAACGCTACCGGGGCGGGCAGAGCTTTTTCGTGGTGCCGCGCATCGCAGATTTGCGCCGTTGTGAGGATTTCCTCGCAAAGCATGTGCCCGAAGTTAGCTATGTCATGGCCCACGGCCAGATGAAACCATCAGCGCTCGAAGATGTCATGACCGCGTTTTATGACCATAAATATGATGTGCTGCTCTCTACATCCATCATTGAAAGCGGGCTGGATATTCCGGCGGCGAATACTATGATTATTTACCGCGCAGACCGTTTTGGCCTGGCGCAGCTTTACCAAATGCGCGGGCGGGTCGGGCGTTCGAAAGTCCGCGCCTATGCTTATATGTCGACCCCGGAACAACATATTATGACCAAGGGTGCGCTACAGCGGCTTAAGATTTTACAGTCTTTGGACACGCTGGGCGCGGGTTTCTCTCTGGCCAGTCACGACCTTGATATGCGCGGCGGTGGCAATCCGCTCGGCGAAGAACAATCAGGACATATCAAAGACTTAGGCGTTGAACTTTATCAACATATGCTCGAAGAAGCGGTCGCCGAACTGCGCGAAGACGACACGGTCACCAGCCGTTCTTGGTCGCCTTTGGTCAATGTCGGCGTACCCATATTGATACCGGATACATATGTGGAAGACCTGCATGTGCGTCTGTCCCTATACCGCCGATTGTCCGAACTTGAAGACAGTCAAGCCGGGGACGCATTCGCGGCGGAGCTAATTGACCGCTTTGGCGCGCTACCGCAAGAAGTGCATTATCTGTTGCAGGTTATGTCCATTAAGCGCCTCGCCCGCACGGCCAAAGTTGCGAAAATCGACGCAGGGCCAAAGGGCGTAGTCTTCACTTTCCGCCACCAAGACATCAAAGACCCAGCAGTTATATTAGGCGCTATGCAGTCCCACCCAAATTGGCGTCTCCGCGCCGACCAAACCATATTCGTCCCCGCCATTCTACATGATCCAAAGGTCAGGCTGGATACGGTGGAGCAGACGTTAAAGATTTTGGTGCGAGGTTGACGAGTGTTTTTAAATTTATTTTATAAATTCTTAGGGGTTTGGCATCCTATATAAAATTGGTATTATTTTTGGTCTGTAGACAACCCCTAAACCATTATTTATCAATAATCCAAATCCGCAACATCTCCCGTTCCTTGTCCGTCATGTTTGTTTCATTGCCGAGCGGCATGTCTTTGCCTGTGACTGTGCGTTCCATGATAAGGGCTTTGTTTTGCTTTATGAGTTCGTCTGTATCTAAGCGGAACCCGTTTGGCGGTTCGTCATACCATTCGTGAGTTGGTTCCTCTGCATGGCAGGCTGTGCAGTGGGTTTCCATAATTTTGCGCACATCCGAGAAACTGACCGCGCCGACTTCTTGCACCTGTGGTTTTTTTAGGGCGAGGGGGAAGGTCATAGCAACGACCATGAAAATGACAGCGGCGACCGCGAACGGGGCTTTGGGTTTTTCGGTGTGGCGCAGATTAAAATAATGGCGCACGGCTATGCCAGCGAGTGCGATAAGCGCAAGGCTGAGCCAACCTATACCCGAACCATATGTCATAGGATAATGGGCGCTGGTCATGATGAACAAGACGGGCAGGGTCATGTAATTATTGTGCATAGAGCGCAGCTTGGCGGCTTTGCCGAACTCGGGATTAACCGGACGGCCTGCGATTAAATCTGCCACTACGATTTTCTGGTTCGGGATGATGTTAAAGAACACATTGCCCGCCATTATCGTGCCTATCATAGCCCCGATTTGCATATAGGCTGCGCGGTCGGAGAATATCTTCCCCGCCAATATTGCGGCTAGAGTAAAGAGTAAAAACAACACTACGGCAAAAAGTCCGGGACGTTTGCGCAAGGGCGATTTGCACATTATATCATAAAGTATCCACCCACCTGCGAGCATGCCCATACTAGCCGCAATAGCTTGCCAGCTTTCCAGCGCCATTTTGCTTTTGTCAATAAGATAGAGATTAGCACCGTAATAATAAATCACCGCCATCAGCGCAAAGCCGCTTATCCATGTGAAATAGGCTTCGTATTTGAACCAGTGAAGATGCTCTGGCATGTTGTCTGGTGCGGACATATATTTTTTATTGTGGTAAAATCCGCCGCCGTGGACAGACCAAAGCTCTCCATCTGGTTCGCCTTTTTTGACCTTTTCGGGGCGCTCTAGATTATTATCGAGCCAGACGAAATAAAAGCTGGCACCGATCCAGGCTATGCCCGTGATTATATGTAGCCAGCGAATGATGAGCGATAGCCAATTATAATAATCAATCCCCATTTGTTGTCCTTATTTGTAACAATTGCGCGGCGACACTGGCCGCA
>JALSHE010000026.1 GCA_026982415.1 Robiginitomaculum sp. | reverse complement strand
ACACCGACGGCATTGTTTTCTTTGTCGTCAGAGCGAAACGAATTGGAGCATACAAGCTCGGCAAAGCCGCCGCCTTGGTGCACTTCGGTTTGTACCTCTGGGCGCATTTCGTGAAGGATTACAGGCACCCCCGCTTGCGCCACTTGCCAAGCCGCCTCGCTACCCGCAAGGCCTGCGCCAATGATGTGGACTATATTTGTGTTCTCAGTTTTCATAAGAGGGCTTTAGAGGTCTGCCACAATGGTGAAAAGCAAAAACAACGAAACTAGTTGATTTTTTTTACGCATTGGCAGAAACTCCCATAATACAAGGGGGAGTTAGAATGAATAATTTAACAACACAAAAAGCGCCTTACGATTTTGGCCGATCAATCTTCATGCCGTTTCAAAGCGGCGAGGGTAGTGCCGGGTTTGTTTTCAAATCGGCAATTTTCTATGCCGTTATGATGACCGTTTTGATTTTCCTATTTGGCAAATTGATGATGGGGTCATTCGTTGAATTTATGCAGGTCGCCGCCGCGCTGGAAGCCGAGCCGAGTAATGGCGACGAAATGGAAGCGGTTATGCGTATGTTCGGCATGATGGGTAAAATGTTCCTGCCTATTCTGTTGATTCTCGTAGGGGGGTGGGTGATTTGGTCAATGGTTGAAGCGGCCTTGTTCCGCCGTATATTGCGCGAGGATGAAGGCGGTGCCTCCGCGTCTCTTTTTCCGTGGCGACTGGGTATGGACGAAGTTAGGGTGATGTTTTGCCGCCTGATTGTTGGGCTGGTTGGATTCGCGATATCTTCATTGTTGTATTTTGTTCTTATAGTTGTGATTATAGGGGCGGTTGCAGGTGGCTCTCAATCTGGAGCCTTGGGGGCAATTATCGGCCTGCTAGGGTTTCTCGGCGTTGTTGCGACCTTTGCCCTGTTTGCCTTTATTACGATCCGCTTGGCTCCGGCATCGGCGCTCTCTATTGTCGAAGATAGATTTGCCTTGGGGGAGGTTTGGCCGGTAACCAAAGGACGTTTCTGGCCAATATTAGGTTCTTATGCGGTGATTGGTCTTGCCGGGCTGATTGTTTCCCAGGTTCTACAGACAATTTTGATGATGGCGTTTATGGGCAGTTTTATGTCTATGATACCTGAGTTTGAAAAAATGGGCGGCATGCAGCCGGACGAGAGTATTGCACAAATGATAGAGATGATAACCCAACCGTCCATGTTAGTCGGAATAGCTGTTGCTATGGTGCTGTATTATGTTTTTGAAGCCGTCTGGTATATGCACTTTGCTGGTGTATCCGCCCACGCGGTTAATTTGTATAATATCGACCAATCCGAAAATAGTTTTGAAGTATTTGATTAAGGGAAATTTGGAGACATAGATGAATATACAAAAACAGGGTGCAGGGTTTGATTTTTCCGCCGCCATTACGCAATTATTCCGCACTCAGGACGGAAAGTTTTTTGCCAAACGGCTTTGGTTTTGGGCTAGTGCCGCTTACGCAATTGCCATGTTGGTCACATTCCCATTTATCATCAAATACTACCCGGATTTATTGGAGGCGAATTGGCACAATATGAAAGCCATGATGGATGGCCGCACGCCCGATAATATGGCTTTGCTGGCCATATTACCTAAAATGCTCCCTTCATATTTGTTTCTTATGGTCAGTATGTTGGCCATTGGTGCGGCGGTCGAAACGGCACTGCATAGGAAAGTGTTGTTTAATGAAGAAGAACAAGGAGTGCCCCTAAGGTTTGGTGCCGTTCAGCTGCGCGTGTTGCTAGCCCAGCTTGCCGTCTGGATTATTTGGTTCCTTGTATATACTATTGGCGTGGTCGTGCTGGCATTGTTTATCGCCGCCCTAGCCTCTGCTGTGCCGATATTAGGTATTATCATCGGTGTAGTTGGGTTCATCGCCTTGATGTGTTTGTTGGTGTTTTTACCCATAAGCCTTGCGCCCGCCGCCGCCCTCACTGTTAATAATAATCGCCTGCAAGTCATGGGGGCGCGCAAGGTGAGCAAAGGCATTTTCTGGAATCTACTTGGCGCATATCTAGTCGTTGTTATCGGCGGGTATATATTGATTTATGTAGTGATGACGATCGGCGTTATTGTCGTCACAGGGGACACAGCATTTTTAGAAGCCCTGTCAGGCATGGGCGCAGAGAACCCTAAAATTGCCTTCGAAGCGGCGGCGGAACGGTTCAAAAACCCGTTAGTTATGCTCATGGGCATTATTGCCATATTTGCCTATGCAGGTGCATATGCCGCCTACACATTGTCCATATCTGGCATCTCGTCCTACACAGTAAAATGGTGGCGCGGTAATGATGAGGCTAGCCAATTTGATTAGGTGTTCTTCGTTTAAGCGTTTTTGGCCTTCAGTTATTTGCAAGCACGGACATTGGTTTTGCTGACAAAAAACATGTCTTTTAGGTGATATACGGCTTCCGTTGTCGGGGTGTTGCACACTTTTTTCAGCCGTGCCGTTTTAAAGCTTGCGCCATAACCACAAAAATCACGGCATCCCGTTTCGCTCACAATAGTTAGCGTATCTCCACGAACGGAAAAGTCCAACTGGCAAACATCGCCAAAAAATTCGTCTTTAGCCGTTACCTTAAATCCGGTGGCCGTAACATTAGTGATTTTTCCATCTTCAAGTGTGCAGACAACGCCTGACTTATGTCCCAAATTTATTGTTACGTCTGTTTTGTCCGGTGTCGTCCCCATGATGATCATCTCACTCATCATAGAATCGCCCTTTTTGAACATCATACCGTCTCGGTCAATCTGGATTGTTTGGCGGTAGATACCCGCCAGGTCCGACTCTCCAGCAGGCACTGGAACAGAAAAAAACGTAACGGAAAGCGCCATGCTAAATACTGTGATGATGCTGTTTAAACGCGCCATAATTACTTCCTGATATAACCTAGTAAGTTGAACTTAAACCGTTGCAACCAATATAGGCAAGCGGAGAAATCACTAATAATGAGGATCAATTCTAAACTCGACCCGTTTTAAAGGTTTTTATCTAACGCAGGTTTAAGATATTTCCCCGTCCAGCTGGCCTTAACTTTGGCTACGTCTTCTGGTGTGCCTATGGCTACGATTTCGCCGCCGCCGTCGCCGCCCTCCGGGCCTAGGTCAATAATCCAGTCGGCGGTTTTAATGACGTCTAGGTTATGCTCAATGACAATCATGGTATTGCCGCCCTCGACTAATTCGTTCAACACGCCGAGCAGTTTGTTGACGTCTTCGAAATGAAGCCCTGTGGTCGGCTCGTCCAGAATATACAGCGTGCGGCCCGTGGCACGTTTGGATAATTCTTTGGCGAGTTTTACCCGCTGGGCTTCACCGCCCGATAATGTCGTGGCTTGTTGCCCGACCTGTAGATAGCCTAGCCCGACCCTTTGTAGGGTGACCATTTTATCGCGGATACTGGGCACGGCCTTAAAGAACACCGCCGCTTCATCAATACTCATGGCGAGGACATCGGCGATGGATTTGCCTTTGAATTTTATCTCTAGGGTTTCGCGGTTATAGCGTTTGCCCCGGCAGGTCTCGCACTGCACATATACGTCCGGCAAGAAGTGCATTTCGATCTTGATAACGCCGCCGCCCCGGCACGCCTCACAGCGCCCGCCCTTGACGTTGAAACTAAATCGTCCGGGTTTATAGCCCCGCGTCTTGGATTCCGGAAGGCCGGCGAACCAATCGCGAATGGGGGTGAAGGCGCCCGTATAGGTGGCCGGGTTAGAGCGCGGTGTGCGCCCGATAGGGGATTGGTCTATGTCGATAACTTTGTCTAGATATTCGAAGCCCTCTATATTGTCATGGGGCATGACAGAGACGCTGGAATTATTCAATTTGCGCGCCGCCGCCTTGTAGAGGGTCTCGACCGTTAGGGTAGATTTACCGCCGCCTGATACCCCTGTCACGCAGATGAACAGGCCGAGGGGAAATTCCACATTTACGGATTTAAGATTATTGCCCCGGGCACCATTTATTTTGAGGAATTTATGCCCGGCCTTGCGGCGTTCGGACGGCACGGCTATCTGCTTTTTGCCAACCAAATATTGCCCGGTCAGGGATTTCTTGTTGGCTTTAATTTTGGCAGGTGTGCCTTCGGCCACCACTTCGCCGCCCTCTATGCCTGCGAGAGGCCCCATATCCACCACATAATCTGCGGTCAGGATAGCGTCTTCGTCGTGTTCAACCACGATGACCGTATTACCCAAATCCCTAAGCCCGCGCAGAGTTTCCAATAGCCGCGCATTGTCGCGCTGGTGCAGGCCGATACTGGGTTCGTCCAGTACATAAAGAACACCCGTAAGCCCGGAGCCAATTTGTGAGGCAAGTCGGATGCGTTGGCTCTCTCCGCCGGACAAGGAACCGGAGCCGCGCCCGAGGGTGAGGTAATCCAGCCCGACGGCGTTGAGGAACGACAAACGGTCGGAGATTTCCTTGAGGACAGGCCGCGCGATTTCGCTGCTCTGGCCTTTTAAATCCTGGGACAATTTTTCGAACCTGTCCTTGGCCAGCTTGATGGACATATCGCCCGTTTCGGTGATGTCCATACCGTCAATTTTCACCGCGAGAGCTTCGGGGCGCAGGCGTTTGCCCTCGCAGGTTTCGCACTTTGCAGTGGACTGGAATTTAGCCAGAAAATCCCGCGCCCAAGTGCTTTCCGTATCCCTGAAACGGCGGTCCAGATTAGGGATAATGCCCTCGAATGGTTTTTTGGTTTCGTATTTACGGCCAGCTTCGGAATAGACAAATTGCACCATTTCGCCTTTGGTGCCATATAGAAGAGTGTCTTGGTGTTTGGCTTTCAATTTCTGCCACGGGGTTTCAAGATCGAACCCGTAATGGTCGGCCAGGGCTTCGAGAGTTTGACGGTACATGCGGCTCGGCGTCTTTGACCACGGGGCGATGGCGCCTGAGCTAAGAGTTTTAGAGTTGTCGGGGATAACCAGTTTAGCATCAAATTTAAGCTCATGCCCCAGCCCGTCGCAGGCCGGACAAGCGCCGTGGGGCGAGTTGAAAGAAAACAAGCGTGGTTCAATTTCCGAAATGGTA
>JALSHE010000025.1 GCA_026982415.1 Robiginitomaculum sp. | reverse complement strand
AATGTCTGACGTCAGCGCCTATGGCATAGATTTAGGTCTGTGCTAAGAAATAGTTTCTCGCATGTATTTTGCTTTAAAAATTCACAAAGTGCCTCAGCCTGACAGCCTTTTGAGCCAAGATGAACATCCGATATGAAAATCGAGCGGTATGTCGGTTTAGGGAATTCAGGCATAGTCAAGCGCCCAAAGCATAAGTCTAACCCTAGAACCTACGCTTAATACTGGCGGCGAATGTACGGCCTATATCGTAACTATCGACAACAATAGTGCTACCACCAAGTGTTTGGGTAGCTTGGTAGCCATCATCAAGAATATTTTGAACCTTAAAGCCGATTGTGTAGTCGCCACCATCGAGAATGAAATCTTTATTGAAGACAAAATCTAGCGACACAGGAAGTTTCTCTAAAATAGACGGCAATCCATTGGACAAATCTTCGACGGCACGAATGCGCTGCGAAGAATAATTTAATAAAAAGGTCGCTTGGTAATTGCTGTCATAATCTTGAATGCCGATTTGCAAATTGGCTAGGTGATCAGATTGCCCTTGCAAAGAACGGCCATCTGTATAAAGGCCAGCGGCTGGTAAGATTAGTGGGTTTACACCAAGCGCGGGATTAACCGTTGGCGGCGTAATAGATACATCGCCGTTTGAACTCACGCTAGAGGATGAATATGTATAATTTGAGCGGAACACAAAATCTCTATCACTGCTTACATTGCTAAAGAGCGGGATATGTTTTGTCACATCTGCAAATGGGATTTTCTTCTCAAACTCAACTTCAATCCCGTAAATTTTTGCAGACGGGGCATTTAGGAATGAGGTCGCATTGCTCTCGCCAAGCCCGTTAAAAATAAATTCTTCAATCGGGTTGGTAAAATCTTTGTAAAATCCGCCAACTGTAAAGAATTGCTTGGCACCAAAATACCATTCAAACCGCGCATCCAGATTGGTGCTTTCGGAGTTTTTCAAGAAAGGGTTCCCGACGAAACGGTCATCTGTATCGGTATTGACAAAAATTGACGGTGTAAGCTCCCGAAATTGCGGACGGTTAATGGTTTTTGATGCCGCAAGCCGCAACTGCATATTATCGGCAACAGTCCATGTTAATGTTGCTGCGGGCAGAATAAAGTTTTCTGACAACGCATCAAAATCAAACCGGCTACTTGCCACAGTTGATTGGGCAATCGCTGTATTTTGCACGGAATCTTCATAGCGAAGACCTGCAGCAAATCTAATCTTTTCGTTCACGTCTACGTCGATTCCGGCATAGACGCCAATCACTTCAAGGCTTGCATTAGTGACATCAGGGAAGCCAGTAGTGCCACCGCGCCGGATTTCCAAAATCCCTGCATCAACAACCGGATCAGAGAGGATTAAATCGATCCGCGAATTTCTAAGCTCTTCGGGAATAGAGCCAAAATAGCGAAAATCAGCTTGTTCACTATCGCGCTGTTTATCAAGGTAAGCCCCGCCAAATTTTAAATCCATATTTTGCGCGGCTATTGTAAGTGGCAAGACGAAGTCTGCACCAAAATCTATTGTCTCGTCATCAAGCGTTGAAAAACGGATACTATTATTTGTTCCAGGGCGATTAAACTGAAAACGAAAGCCAAGGCTGTCTTCATAATCTTCATAATTTACCCGGCGTTCATAAGGCGCATCACGTCCAGCTTTGGCATAGGAGGCCCGCCATTTAAGCTCTAAATCGCCGGCATTTGGAAAATAATGTGTACCCAATAATTGTCCCATATAAACTTCACGTTCAAACCATTCTGTGAAATCTTGACGAAAAATTCTGTCTTCACGGTCAACACCTGTGAGAACTCTTGCCTCGGCACTGCTTTGGCGCGTTGCCAAACCTGTGAACTGTAATGAATGTTCGTCCGTGAAATCGGCGCCGATACTGAGCATGCCATTTAATGAAATTTTGTTTTCTGTACTTTCCCGGCGCCCGCTATCGAGCTTAACCAGTTCGCCAGTGCCAATATTGGTGGTATTGTCCTCGCCAATACGCGTTTCCCAGCTATTGTCATAACCAATTGTAGCCAAAACACCGATGCTTGGCCCATCATTCAAATCAAACCTGTGCCCTGCTGAAATCCGCCCGCCAAGATTTCCAGGCGTTTCGTCCTGTCTATCTATGAGAAGAGTTTTGCTGTTTTCAAAATTTTGCACACCCGAAAGATTGCCGTCGGCACCAAGCATAGGTATATCTCGAAGGCCATCATCAAATCCGAGCCAATCCGTACCAGAGCCTTCATATATATAACCTGGCCGTAATGTCGTTTCACTGTTCACACTGCCTGATAAGCTAATTTCCAAAAAGCTCTCTTCGGGGAGTTTCTTGGTGCGCATAGCTATTAAACCACCACCAAATTCACCGCTATATTCAGGGCTATAGGTTTTTTGTACGGTAACTCCGCTTAGCACTGATGTTGGAAACAAATCCAATGGAGCTACTCGTCGCAGCGGTTCCGGGCTAGGTAAAGGCGAGCCGTTTAGCGTTGCAAATGAATACCGTTCGTTCAGGCCGCGCACAACCACGAATTTCCCTTGAGAAAGGGACAAACCAGTTACCCGCGTCAATGCCGAGGCTATATCGCTAGCACCCATTGTCTCAAAAGTTTTGGCATCCAGGACACTTGATATTTCAGAAGTGATTTTTTTTTCATTTGGAATGAATCGCCCTGTAACGATGATTTCATCTTCTGGCGTAATTTGCACTTCTTGTGCCCTAATTGTCTGGTTAGAAATAAGCGCGGTACTTGATAATAGAACCGTGGTGATGAGTAATTTGAGTTTTAAATTTAACATATGTGTTCCAAATATTTGTAGTAAGTACGAAATATATTTAGGCAGGCTAGCCGAGGTTAGTGCCACCAGTTCTGCATCTGGACGACAACACGCCAGATGGTTAAGGCGATAGGCGTCAGCGGTTTGGTGTTTCCAAGAAGGGGAAGAGAAAAACACCAAAACCGCCGCGCCTACCTGTTCTATTGTGTGACCAACAAGGTCCAACCTTCGTACCAAGTGTCGCTTGCATCTTTCACTGCGCCCACATAGTCTGTGGCCTCAAAGAACGGGTCGATAACGGACGCATCGGTTGCAATGACGGCTAGCTCATTAACACCCGGAACAAATATGCTCGTTAAGGTGCTATCTTGCGCAGGTGTCGCCGCATCTCCGTCTACATTGTTCGCGCCTACTGCAAATGCATTGGCCAGTGCCGTATCGTCTAGGTCACCTGCCGTATCATCTGTCTCTAAGTTCTCAGCATTATCAACGAGATAAATCGAGTTAAACACAACTTCACCCGCATTGGCTTGAACCGCCGTTTCGTCGCCATCAATGTCAATGCCCGCGTCTTGAAAGCCCGTGATAATACCGTTCATGAACACACCAGCCGTACCAGCGCGGATTACCATCCCTGTGTCACCAGAAGCGCCGCCAATAAAGGTAAAGTTGGATACGGTGGGTTTAGAACGCGGGGTGAGTGTATTATTGGACGAGCGATTATCGCCCTCAATGCCTCGGTCGCCTGCATCTGATGCCTGCTGCACTATAACAAATTGTGCTTTACCTTGCCAGCCATCTGTCCAGTCCATGCTATCATCAGCATTCCCCGTTAAAACAACGTGTTTTAAGTTTACAGCACCGCCGAACATTTCGATTCCGTCATCCGCATTGTTGTGCACTTGGATATAATCAACCTGTGTGCCGCTCCCAACACCTTGGAAAGCAATACCGTTTAACTCGTCCTCATCGTTGATTAAATTACCAGCAAAGGAAACGCGGGTGTAGAAAAGATTACCGCTATTATCATCAGCAGATCCGCCGCCAAATAGTCCCGAAGACCCTTCGCCAGATTTTTCGCATCCAATCGTACCACCAGTTGCGGTCGCATCTATACAGTCATTAATTGGTGCGCGACCATTGATGACAAGCCCGCCCCATTTAGCGCGGTCTGTGACCAAATTAGCCGTTCCAAACACTTCGTCGCGGCTTGTCATATTCACAGGAGCCGTAGCCGTCCCGTTTGAGCGAAGCTGTGAACCACGGGAAACAACGATATAATCAGCACCTGCTGCGCCGTAAAGCGTTGTGCCTGCATCTATAGTCAAGATGGCAGAGCTAGATCCATCAATGGGGTTGGCAGGGTCACCGCCAGCATCTGTACCCACAAAAACCGGGCCTTCAATTTGATAAATAAAGCTATTATTCAAGCGCACATTAGTTGTCAGCGTTCCGGTAAGAGAGCAAACTTTTTTGCCCTCAACCACATCGCTTGTTGTCAATGTCCCTGCCGGACACTCGGTAGAGTCTTCGAAGACATTAAATGTCCAACCTTTGGCCCAGTTGCTGTCTTTTGTTTCTGTGTCGCTAAACGCACCAATATAACTGACATTATCGAAGAATACATCATTCGAGAGGTCGCAAGAAGTCACAGCCTGTTCTGCCGCTCCGGGAAATACTAGATTGGCAAGAGAGTTATTACCTTGAGTGTTGTTAGCGCCAGAAGCAAAGAAAGCTTCCATGTCAAATGTTTCACCGCTGTCACCGCTTTCAACATTATCAGCATTATCGAGGAAAATTGATTCCATCGTTAAATTGCCGTTTTGCGCTTGGGCTATTGTTTCATCGTTATCAATGTCCACACCAGCATCTTGGAAACCTGTAATAACGCCGTTACAAAAACGCCCAGCAGACCCGGCACGCACAACCATGCCTGTATCACCAGCAGCGCCCCCTAAAAATGTAAAGTTGGCAATGCTAGGATTTGAGCGCGGGGTCAGCGTATTATTGGATGAACGGTTATCGCCCTCAATACCCCGGTCACCCGCATCATCGGCCTGAATTACCAAGGCATATTGAACCTTGCCTTGCCAGCCGTCTGTCCAGTCAATGTTATCATCGCCGATTCCGGTTAGGACCAAATACTTACACTCTACAGTACCGCCAAAAAATTCAACGCCATCATCCGCATTATTGTGAATTTGAATATGGTCACACGTAGTCGCATTGCCAACGCCTTGGAAAGCAATACCGTTTAACTCGTCTTCATCATTGATGAGGTTGCCTGCATATTTAAGCTGAATATATTGTAACACACCGCTATTATCAGAAGGGTTAGAACCACCAAACAAACCAGATGAACCTTCGCCCGACTTCACACATGCATCTGTGCCGCCAGTTGCAGTAGCATCAATACAGTCATTGATCGGGGCACGGCCATTAACAACAAGGCCTCCCCACTGACCACGATCAGTAAGGGCATTTACTGTCCCTTGAATATCCTGGATACTGGTCATGGTGATCGGGTTATCCGAAGTTCCTGTAGCATTTATGCGAGAACCTCGCGTTACAACTAGGTAATCTGCACCAGACTTCCCAAATATTTTTGTACCAGCCGGAATAGATAGAGTAGCATTTGCACCGCCGTCCTCTCCAACAAACACAGCACCTTCCAATGCATAACCATTGGCCGCATCTAGTGTCAAATTTTCAGTAATTGTGCCAGTTATAGTACAAGCTTCTACCGTGCCAGTAGCATTGCTGATGGTTTCCTTGGTTGTACCTGTGGGACAATCGCCAGGAACAAGGTCAATGTCAACTTGGGCAGTACCACCGCCGCCGCCGCCGCCGCCAATCGTCACGCCACCGGCACTTCCAGGTGAAGATGTACTGCTACCACACGATGCTAGCATTAAGCCAGCTACGCTAGATAATAACAAAGTTCTCAAAGTTAAAGTCATATTAGAAGTCATGGATTTTCCTCACCATTCAATACAATTCAATTTTTTGACGGGGAAAAGTTGAACCTCGCGAGTCACAAACGTTAACCCCTTCTTAACGAAGTGCGGTTTGCCAGTTGTTTGTGACAGAGAAATTACGAAGGTACGAAAATTGCGAGTCTTTAAAGTGACAACTTGGATTCATATTTATGACAATGATTGTCACAAATATATTTCTCTAAAACGAATAAAGCGCCACCTAAAATCGGTAACACTTTATCTTTATACGGAAGCTTTATACAAGCTATTATAATGTGTGCTATATTTGAAATAGCTTTGTAGCTATGAGATAGGTGGACTAGATTGCGAGTTATGCCATGATGGACATGAATATGCGGCAAGCCATTGCAGATGCCTTGCCACACCCTGCGCTTATTTTGACACTTGATTATAAAATTAAGTGCGCGAATGGTTTTGCGGAAAGCCTGTTTGAAACCAAACTTGCCGGGCTGGATTTTGTGCGTGTGTTGCGACAGCCTGGGGCGATTGAGTGTTTGGATAAAGCGGTGAAAACCGGGAAGCTTAAAACTTGTGATCTTGTATTACATTTACAAACGCCGCGCACCTTTAAGGCAAGTGCAGCTTCTTTAGCCAGTATAGGGGCTGATTGCATTCTTTTCACGCTCACAGATATATCGGCAGAGATTGATGCGGAGAAATCGCGCTCAACTTTTGTGGCCAATGTCAGCCATGAACTGCGCTCGCCGCTCACATCTTTGATGGGGATTGTGGAAACCCTGCAAGGGCCAGCGCGAAATGACGAAAAAGCCCGCGATAATTTTTTGGACATGATGCACGGAGAAACCCGGCGCATGTCAAGGTTGGTTGGTGACCTTCTTTCCTTGTCTAAATTCGAAGCCAAAGAGCATGTTACCCCCAAGGGCGAAGTCGATATTCCGAGATTGATACGGCGCGTTATTGCCGTGCTGAACGAAAGCAAGCCTGAATATAGAAACCGCATTATTTTAAATGCCCCTGATGGCCTGCCATATATAACAGGTGACCAGGATGAATTAACGGAAGTGTTTCAAAACCTGACTGAAAATGCTTTGAAATATAGCGAACCTGATACCCCGGTTGAGGTGCGCGTTATTCAAAACGAAGATACAATAAAAATCACTATAAGGGATCAAGGCGAAGGCATCGCCCCTAAGCACTTGCCACGCCTGACCGAACGCTTTTACCGCGTCGATAAAGGCCGTTCACGCGAAACGGGCGGCACCGGGCTTGGCCTTGCGATTACAAAACATATTTTAAATCGTCATCGCGGTATGCTTTCGATTGAAAGTGAAATCGGCGTGGGCAGTTTGATTAGCGTTACCCTGCCCACTTAAACATCCTTTGTCATAAAACCATCACGTATGTGTCATATAACCGTCACGGGTTTATATGAAAACCGCCATGAAAATTCATAATCTGCGGGAGCAATGGCGAAACGGTTTCGCTAAAATGATGAAAGAGATAACTATGTTAAATAAAATTATGACAGCCAGTGTGCTCGCCCTAATTCTAGCTGCTTGCGGTGGTAAAGATACGCCAAAGGCTTCCAACTCTACGCAAGATATAAAGCAAGCCTCATATATGCGTAACCAAATTAAAATCGTTGGTTCGTCAACAGTATATCCATTTGCGACAACGGTTGCAGAAAATTTTGGGCGCACCAGCGCATTTAAAACACCAATTGTTGAAAGTACAGGCTCAGGCGGCGGGCTTAAGTTATTTTGCTCCGGGCTTGGCGTGAACTACCCGGATATTGCCAACGCATCACGACGGATAAAGCCGTCCGAAGTGAAGCGCTGTGCCGAGAACGGTATCGCTGATATTGTAGAGGCGAAAATCGGATATGACGGCATTGTGATTGCAAATTCGCGCAAGTCCCCGCAAATGCAACTAAGCCTTAAGGACGTTTTCCTGGCACTGGCAAAAAATGTGCCGGACGGTAATGGCGGCATAAAACCAAATCCTTACAAAACCTGGCGTGATGTCAATCCGGCTTTGGCCAATCTGAAAATGGAAGTCATGGGCCCGCCGCCAACCTCAGGCACACGCGACGCCTTTGTCGAACTGGCCATGGAGGGCGGTTGCAAGGCATTTACCTGGATCAAGGCCATGAAGAAGACCGACAAGGCGGCCTATAAGGCACTGTGTCACACCATTCGCGAGGATGATGTATTTATCGAGGCGGGTGAAAATGATAATCTTATTGTGCAAAAACTGGGCACCAACCCAAAGGCATTTGGTATTTTCGGGTTCAGTTTTCTCGAACAAAATGCGGATAGCGTTCAGGGCAGTATCGTGAACGGAAAAGCGCCGACATTTGAAAATATTTCTAATGGTTCTTATCCGGTTTCCCGCTCATTGTATTTTTACGTTAAAAAAGCCAATGTCGGGAAAGTGCCAGGCATTGAAGAGTTTCTTGGCGAGTTTATGAGTGACAAGGCAAGCAGCGCAGACGGGTATCTGTCTGAGAAAGGCCTGATCCCCTTGAATGCGTTTGAGCGCACGAAATGGAAAGCCAGTGTGCTCGGCCTTGAACCTCTGACGCTTGACTAGAGAGATGGTTGTGGAGCCAGCAGTTGATTTAAAACTTCGCCGTGCGCGCCGAAGCACGCAAATCAAGGAGTTTGCAATCCAGCTTGTGCTGGTCGCAAGCTCGTTGGTGGCTATTCTTACCACTGTCGGGATCGTCTTGTCTCTGGTTCTTGAGGCGTTTTTGTTCTTTAAAAAAATCCCGATAACCGATTTTTTATTCGGCCTTGAATGGTCACCGCAAACTGCCATTCGTGAAGATCAGGTTGGCTCAAGCGGTGCCTTTGGAGTTATCCCACTGCTCACGGGCACTTTGCTGATAAGTTTTATTGCCATGATGGTGGCAACGCCGCTCGGACTATTGTCGGCGGTTTATCTGGCTGAATATGCACGGCCTAAAACCCGCGCCATCGTAAAGCCGCTTTTGGAGCTTCTCGCAGGTATTCCCACCGTAGTTTACGGTTTCTTCGCCGCCCTTGTTGTTGCGCCAATTATTCGCGCCACTGGCTCGGGTGCTGGTTTTGAAATATCATCTGAAAGTGCGCTCGCCGCCGGGCTGGTTATGGGGGTTATGCTGGTGCCATTTATATCATCCTTGTCCGATGATGTGATTAACGCCGTCCCGCAATCTTTGCGCGATGCGTCGCTCGCTATGGGCACAACTCCGGCCGAGACCATAACCAAAGTCGTTTTACCCGCCGCAACGTCCGGTATTATAGGTTCCCTCTTGCTGGCTATATCGCGCGCTATCGGCGAGACCATGATTGTGGTCATGGCGGCAGGCCTTGCCGCCAAGCTGAGCCTCAACCCGCTGGAAGCGGTCACAACCATGACGGTGCAAATTGTAACCCTGCTTACAGGCGATCAGGAATTTGACAGCGCCAAGACATTGGCCGCTTTCGCGATTGCGCTGCTTTTATTTATTCTGACTTTGGGGCTTAATGTAATCGCACTGAAAATTGTTGACAGGTACAAGAAGAAATATGACTGAATATGCCCTGATAACTTCACCCGGCCTGAAGCGCCGCCACGCCAAAGAAGCCCGATTTAAATGGTATGGTCGCATTGCTATACTGATAGCACTTAGCTTCTTGGTCTTCATGTTTAGCGTCATTTTCTATCGCGGCATTGGCGCTTTCCAGCAAACCAAAATTGCGCTTGATGTTACATTTTCCAAACAAATTATCGACCCTGAGGGTGCCCGCGATCCGCAAGCTCTCCTTAGTGCCGATTACAAACCCGTACTTGTGCAGGCTTTATCGAAAGAGTTCCCGGATATTACCGGGCGCAACGATAAAAGACGGCTATATAAAATACTCTCCAGCGGCGCCGTTTATGAAATGGGCAAGCGGGTGAGCCAAAATCCGGATATAATCGGAACAAGCCAGCGAATTTGGGTTACGGCTTCGTCAGATGTTGATCTTTATATAAAAGGCAAAATTGACACAAAGCTTGACAATGCTCTGCGCAAATTAAAAGACAAGGACATAATTTACATTGAAAAGCTTAGGCAAGAAGACCGGATCAGGAAAAAATTTAACACGGCATTTTTTACGAATGGTGATTCGCGTGAACCGGAAATGGCCGGCATTTTAGGGGCGGCTCTAGGCTCGTTTTTCTCACTTCTGGTCTGCTTTTTAATAGCTTTCCCGCTCGGTATTTTAACTGCAGTTTACCTTGAAGAATACGCGCGGAAATCGAAACTGACAGATTTAATCGAAATCAACATCAACAATTTGGCCGCCGTCCCCTCTATCGTGTTTGGCTTGTTGGGTCTGTCGATATTTTTGGGGGTGTTTAACATTCCGCGCTCAACCCCATTGGTTGGCGGTATGGTGTTGGCACTTATGACATTGCCGACAATTATTATTGCGGCGCGGGCCAGCCTGCGCTCTGTGCCGCGCTCAATTCGCGAAGCCGCGTTTGGGCTTGGTGCCAGCAAAACCCAAACGACATTTCATCATGTTGTGCCGCTGGCTATGCCGGGCATGTTAACGGGAACAATTTTGGGCATGGCACAGGCTTTGGGCGAGACGGCACCGCTTTTAATGATTGGCATGATTGCGTTCATAGTTGATATTCCGCACGGTGTCACGGATGCGGCAACCTCGTTGCCCGTACAAATTTTCCTTTGGGCTGATAGCCCTGAGAAAGGATTTGTCGAGCGGACATCGGCGGCGATTATTGTGCTGCTTGTGTTTTTGGTATTGATGAATTTACTGGCCGTATATATGCGCAAAAAACTGGAACGGCGCTGGTAATGGGAATGGATATGAATATACAAACACAACAGGCGATGGCTATAAAGCCGCCGCTCATGAGCGCCAAAAACGTTGACGTATTTTACGCTAAAAAACAGGCTATCGACAATGTCAGCCTTGAGATACCCGAAAACCGGATCACGGCTTTAATCGGGCCGTCGGGTTGCGGCAAATCAACCTTTCTGCGCTGTTTCAACCGGATGAATGATACTATTCCAACCTGCAAGGTTACTGGCGATATCCGCTTTGCCGGGCAGGATATATATGCGCCGAAAGTTGACGTCGTTGCCCTGCGCGCACGTATCGGCATGGTGTTTCAAAAAGCTAACCCGTTTCCAAAATCAATTTTTGACAATGTGGCTTATGGCCCGCGCATACACGACTTGGCCAGCTCCAAAGACCATCTCGAAAACATTGTTATCACGTCCTTAAAACGTGCTGGACTTTATGATGAGGTTTCCGACCGTTTACACGAATCCGGCACCGGGTTATCTGGCGGCCAACAACAACGTCTGTGCATTGCCCGCGCCATTGCTGTTGACCCACAGGTTATCTTGATGGACGAGCCATGCTCGGCGCTTGACCCGATTGCAACGGCGGTTATCGAAGAGCTGATGGAAAGCATGAAAGAAAAATATACGATTGTAATCGTTACCCATTCCATGGCGCAGGCGGCGAGGATTTCGCAAAAGACAGCCTTTTTCCATCTGGGCAAGCTAGTAGAGTTTGGCGATACGGATACAATTTTTACCAACCCTGCCGATGAGCGCACTCAAAATTATATTTCCGGAAAAATTGGTTAGGAGAAGGTCATGAATAGCGAACATATTGTTTCTTCATTTAATGATGATTTAAATCATCTGGAAAGCTTGCTTCTGGAGATGGGTGGTCTTGTTGAACAGCAATTGATCAATGCAACCCGCGCTTTGCGCAAGGAAAACCGCAGCCTTGCAAAAACTGTTTTGAAAGGCGACAAACGGATTAATAAGTTGGAGGCAGCGCTTAATGAGAACGCCATCAAAATTTTGGCGCTTCGACAACCCGTTGCCGCCGATTTGCGAAATGTGGTAATGACCCTGAAAATGGCAAGCCACCTTGAGCGCATTGGTGACTATACAAAAAATATGGCCAGGCGGACGAATACGATTACCAAAGCGGAGGCTTTCACAGGCTCGGTTGACACATTGGTGCGCATGAGCGAGCTTGTACAAAGCATGATTAAATCAGTACTCGACGCATACAATAAACGAGATGCGGTTGCGGCTCAGAACGTTCGTATCAAAGACGAAGGCGTCGACCAGATGCACAATACTTTGTTTCGCGAACTGCTTACATATATGATGGAGGATGTGCGCAATATTTCGGGCTGTATGCATTTGCTGTTCATTGCCAAAAATATCGAGCGTATGGGTGACCATGTGGCCGATATAGCCCAGGAAATTATTTTCTTGGTCACAGGCGATTGGCCCGAGGGCAAGCGGCCTAAAGGTGATAAAACCAGTAAAATGATCATTGACCCTGATGACATCAAAAGCGAAGAAGAGTAAGCTAGCACCATGAAACCGCTTATCCTCATCATTGAAGACGAACAGGCCCAGGCCCAGATTTTGCAATATAATCTGGAGGCGGAAGGTTACAGGGTAAAACACGCACCAAATGCAGATGAAGGTCTATTGTTTATCGAGGAATATAGACCTGACCTTATTTTGCTTGACTGGATGCTTCCCGACATGTCCGGCATAGAAGTTTGCCGGCAGATAAAAGTGAATCCAAAGACCAAAACCATTCCCGTTATCATGCTCACCGCACGCGGTACTGAAGATGACAAAGTGCGCGGGCTGGACGTCGGCGCGGATGATTTTGTGGTCAAGCCCCATTCCATCAAAGAACTTATCGCCCGCATTAAAGCTAATTTGCGCAAAGCGGGCATTAGCAATATCGAGCTTTCCTACGCCGGTATTGTGATGAACACGGAAACCTACCGCGTCAGCAGAGACGGCAAAACCATCAAACTTGGCCCGACCGAGTTTCGCCTGCTCAAAACATTCCTGAAGCGCCCACGAAAAGTCTGGAGCCGCGCCCAACTCCTCGATCACGTTTGGGGCACAGACATATATGTTGATGAGCGCACAGTTGACGTCCATATCGGGCGGCTTCGCAAGGCACTGAAAAAAGACAATAGCAAAAATCTGATTCGCACAATCCGAAGTGCCGGCTACGCTCTGGATGAAGATAATTAGCGTAAGGCATACCCTCAAACGTATAATTGTAATATTAAAGCAAATCACCCCCGTAGCTGTCTGACGTCAGCGCCTATGGCACAGATTTAGGTCTGTGCTAAGAGACAGAAACATACAGGGCGTTCCTCGGAGCGCATTATTAAAGACATCAAACGTAAGACCCGCCGCCAATATAGCGCGGAGGAGAAGATCCGCATTGTGCTGGACGGCTTGCGCGGTGAAGATAGCATTGCAGAGCTATGCCGCCGTGAAGGCATCTCGCAGGGCATTTATTATAAATGGTCGAAAGACTTTATGGAGGCCGGCAAGAAACGCCTTGCGGGCGACATCGTTCGCCAAGCCAATAGCAGTGAAGTCACGCATTTGCGCAAAGAAGCTCGCGAGCTGAAAGAAGTTGTGGCCGAGCAAACTTTGGAACTCAGGCTTCTTAAAAAAAGCATGATCGGGGATGGGGGCAACGACGTATGAGGTATCCTGCATCAGAGAAGCTTGAAATAATCCGCATAGTTGAACGCTCACACCTTCCCGCTAAGCAAACCTTGGATATGCTCGGCGTAGCGCGGCGAACATTTTATCGTTGGTATGATCGGTATCTGGAGCATGGCGAAGACGGGCTTGCGGATCGCGCGCCACTGCCACGACTGGTATGGAACCGTATTCCAGATGAAATCCGTGACAAATTGGTGGAACTTGCACTCGACGAACCAGAGCTAAGCCCGCGTGAGCTTGCCGTGACATTCACAGATACCAAAGGCTATTTTGTGTCACTTGTGCCCTCTTGGTAGAAAGCTCGGTGTACCGCTTGTTAAAGGCACACGACCTGATCTCAAGCCCCGCCTTTATCGTTATAAAAGCTGCTAGTGAATTTAAGGACAAGACGACGACCATCAATCAGATGTGGCAGACTGACTTCACATACTTGAAGATCATCGGCTGGGGTTGGATGTATTTGTCGACCATTTTGGATGATTACTCGCGCTACATTATTGCCTGGAAACTGTGCACGCCTATGAAGACTTCGGACGTGACAGAAACCCTAGATATGGCGCTGCAAGCGTCAGGCTGCGACCAAGTGCATGTGGTTCACAAGCCGCGCTTGCTGTCCGACAACGGTGCAATTTACACCTCTGGTGAACTGGCAGATTACATAAAAAATCAAGGCATGAGCCATGTGCGCGGCGCGCCTTATCATCCGCAAACACAGGGCAAGATCGAACGCTGGCATCAGACGCTCAAGAACAGGATATTGCTGGAACATTACTTCTTGCCCGGTGATCTTGAACTCCAGATCGAAAACTTCGTGGAGCATTACAATCATGAGCGATACTACGAGAGCTTGAAAAACGTCACACCTGCTGACGCCTACTTCGGGCACGCTCAATCAATTTTAAACAAAAGGGAAAGGATCAAAAAAGTGCGTAGCCTGCCTCTTGTACAAACTATCGAACATCGGCGCTTGCAATATCGCAAAGCCGTAGCTTAATATTAATCAACAAAAGGTGAGCAAACTCTCTCTTAGCACAGGCTTAAATCTGTGCCATTTTATATGACGACGGACACCATGTTACACAATAAGTTATACGATTTGTTACACGAACATGGGCAGTATTTTCTCAACAATTGACATGGAAATAGGTCGAAACCCTTAAGTTAAAAATTAGGTTTCGCTCGTTTACGCCAATAGGGTGTACCCTAGAAATGGTTTACTGGAAAATCGACGAATACTCGGACACGTGCCAATAGATGCCGAGTTCGTGGGTGCATTCTTAGAACCTCTGCTATCACCACTCATAAAGTATCAATATTCGGTATGTGCCCAAAAAGAGGTTTTGAGCCCGTGGTTCGACTTGAGCTGCTTTACATAAATTTCGTGACTTTGAAACAAACCAAAGTCTGTGACCATAGCAGCGAGACTTTCGCACTCGCTCAGATGGCGTGCTGCATGTTTGTAGCGCTTGGTACGTGATTTATCCAATGCAAAATTGATAAGCGTGCGGTGTAGTAGTGTTGCTGCAAGGGGGTGTTTTTCAGTAAGTGCATCGGCAGCTGGGGTCAGCAATTGGTAATGATTACCATCAAATTCATCAAAGCGAAACTTTATGAGCATGGCCGCTTTTTCTATATCGGGCCAGTCTAATAAAAACTTGAGAGCTGTATGTACATTTTCATATGTCAGGGCATGTTCCATGGCTTTACGTTCAGCCTCAACGTCATCAAAGTTAGCGAGACGGTCGAGAAAAGTGCGCAAGGTTACGGCGCTTAAAGTGCGCTCGAAAGACACCCAGCGCATAGCTTGAGCATCCTTTGCTCGGCCAAGAGCATCCAGCGTTTGAATGCGCGCATTTTCCCACTCGGTGAGTGTCCACGTTCCGCGATCAAGGTCAGCCGCATCAAGCGCAAGCAAGGCCTCAGCCGCACGATCAGCGGCGATCAATCTCTCTCGTGCCTTGGCGCGACACGCTTGAGCGCAATCTTGGGCGTGAAGTTATGGGCGTTGTCTCCGGGGACGGTATTTCTTGGACACTAACAAAGGGTCGGGAGATTTCTTAACCGGAGGAAAACACATGGCTGACAATCAGAAACCATCATTAGAACCACGCTCGACTGAACCCGAAATTAAGAAATCTATTGTTATTGTACGGGATATGCCTGTCATTCTCGCTGGTGAGCTTGCACAATTTTACGGCTCGACGACAAAAGCCGTGAACCAATACCGTTCGCGTAACACAAATAAGTTCACACCGGGCTATGCTTTTCAGCTTACCGAAACCGAGTGTAGATCTTTGCGGTCACAAAGTGTGACTTCAAACACCGGACGTGGCGGATCACGCATTCTGCCTTGAGCCTAAGTGTTTTGGAAGGCAGATTCATAAGCTTTCTGATCTGCAACGGACATTCCGAGCCGCCCGGCAACATTTTTCCAGTCTTTAACGGTTTCGGTAACATCATTTATGATGGCTTGTGCCTCATCCGTTTTAAGCTTGAAATGACTACACGCATCAATTGCGAGGTCGAGATTCGCTTCAGAACCTTTTTCAGAAATAGCTGTTTCAAGATGACCGTCCGTTGTGTTGGCGGGCGCAGGGTTTAAATCATAGGCTGGAGAGAGCCGCCACTGCTCACCTTTGTCATGTAAAAAACCATGATTGCGCAGATGGTCATCGTGATTGGAAATTAGCACATTGAACGCAATACGGCGGAATAACTCATGCAGATCATCTGTTGGCGCGCTGGAATGCGCCCGTATCATTTCTGCGATGTCTGTATAGGTAGCATCATCACCATCTGTTTTTCCGAGCAGGCTCATGGCTGACAGAAATGGTATACGGCGGCCATCCTTTCGATCGAAACGCTTGATTATAGACACGGGCCGCCCAGCGACGACCTGCACTCTGGCCTCAGCCGTATTGATACCAGCCATGTCGGCGAGCGTTAAGGCTAAAACCTCGCCATGTGCCCATGATCGCTCGTCGTCTTCTTTTGGGAACTTGGCGATTGCCAGATGATTGCCATCCTGCACTGCTGATTTAGGACGGGCGCCACCAAGGGGCGAGCCTTCATTAAGAAGTAGGCGCAAATCAGCGTCTGTCTCGCTGTCATTGCTAACCGCATTGGCGGCATCCAGTAAAGCTGGGAGCTGAATGAGCGGCGGGACGCGGTACCCATCAATATCGTGATCGAAATCATCTTCGCCGGGACGTTTGTACCGCAATGCGCCAATACGCGTATCGTCATTGATAGAAAGCAAATAATCGAATTCGGTCAACGGCCGATCAATTCCCTTTTTGTTATAAGCACGTTTGATAAGTTTTTGTCCCCAACGGTCAGGGGCGGTGTCCCGTATCGCGCCTGGGAGGGATGACTTTTCATGTCGGGTAAAAACAGGGTGGTCTGACAATGGCAAATTTTGCGGGTCGAGAGCGAAACGTCCCTCAAATGCAAGCCAAGATTTATCATACTCAAATTGTGATGTCGTGTGCCGTCGCTGTGTAAGCATACGGCAACGGGCAACGAGGCGGGCCTCATTGTCGATATCGATATATATGCCGAGCGTATCATCCATGGCGTTAGATACGCTTCGTTAGTTTAATTTTTTCGGGAAGGTTATCTTCGTCGATGTCGAGCCCGAGTTCATCTTGACTGCGTTCGGCCACGTTACCCAGCTTGTCCACTAAGTTCAGGATAGCGAGAACGGTCGCATAAATGCCGATAGAGACCGTCGGATCCCCACGCTCTAGCTTGTATAGCGTGTTGCGGCTAATAAAAGAACGTTCAGCCATCGATACCGTAGATATACGGCGCTTTTTACGCGCAACCGTAATGTCCTCGCCAAGTTTGGCAAGGGCACTCCGGGCGGAACGGGGTAGTGTATCTGTAGCGCTCGATCGCATGATATGTCCTATAAAATGAGCATTAAGTCGTTTAATGTCCTCTATATAGGACAGTATGGATTGAAAAACAATGAAGAAAGTGGTATGAAGATGAGTAATGTGACATATGTTTTATGCACAACGAGAAAAATAATTTTCTGTTTCCGGTTTGGCCGGTCTGATCCGATCAAAGTAGTGAAGGCAATTTTTTTATGAAAGACCGAGCCAGCTCGGCAAATCCAGGGGGGCTTGATGGCTCGGAACCTAACTAAAGTTAGAAAGAGAGGGCTTGATAAGGGTAACCTCTACAAACGACCTGATATTATCGAGGCCGATATAGATGTCGCTCTTTTGCAAAGCAATGACGACATTTTCATGCGGCTTGTTACTATAGACATCGGTGAGGGCGAATACTTACGATCGGAATATCTCGTGCATTTAATGCGAACAGCCCTAGCAAATGAAAATGATGCCTTGTTTAACTCGATATTAACTGAACTTTTGAAACGGTGTGAAAAGACTCTAAAATACAAGATATCAAGCACAGCAGTGCCTGACGCAGAAACCCTCCGTGAAGAGATATTGCAGGACTTTGCAATGCTTTTTATTGAAGACCGTCATAACGCAGAGCTTGATGAGCTCGACTTTTATGAATGCAAATTCAATTTGGCATTCCGGTCATTGTACGGTCGGTTTCTATCGACCCGGTGGTGTTACGGCAAAACTGGCTCGAGGCTTACAGCTTTGCCACAGACCAGGCCGCCATTACGCTGAATGCTTACGCCACCGATCATGACCCGTTCGCTGATATTGGCCAACGTAGCGTCACCGTTGATGTCGCCAGCATTGTCCGCTCATCAAATGACAGTTTTGAAATCCGGTGGCGCGAAACCTCATATCGCGGTGGTGCTCTTATCGGCACAGAGAGTTTTACAGCCATTTTGAGCATCATCATACACCCGCCGACCGACGCCCAAACCCTGCACAGCAACCCCCTTGGCCTGTATGTGCACGGCCTAAACTGGTCAAAAGACCTTAATTCAGGAGAAACAAAATGAGACATTCACGACACTTACACACAGTCGCCGCCATAGGGCTTTTAATTTCCCTTAGCGGATGTGCCTGTCTGCAAAAAAGCTTTACCGATTTTAAAATTGATATGTCCCGTAAGGACGAAACGCCCATTATTATGAGTGAAGCTGTCTTGGAAATTGGTGAACCTATCCAAGAGGAACGCCCAATACAAATCGAGTTCTTTGAACCCATAATCATGCCTGGGCAGATGAAATTACGTCCAGCGTCCTATGTAGCATCCGGGCCGGTTCTCAAACCTTTCGAGGCCATTGAACAGGCAAATGCTTCCGCATCTATAGAACCAAACTCCAGTAACTACCTCAACGCCATTCAGGTCTATCCCTATACGCCGGGCTCGCTTTACCAAGTCTATACCGCACCAGAACAAATCACCGACATTGCGCTACAACCGGGCGAGGAACTGACATCCGTGTCTGCGGGCGATACTGTAAGATGGATTGTCGGCGATACGGTATCGGGAGCAATAGGCGGTGAGCAAGTGCATATATTGGTCAAACCGACCAAACCAAATCTGTCCACCAACCTTGTAATTACCACCAGTAAGCGCACATATTATTTAGAGCTTCACTCTTATAAAGATACCTATATGGCGGCAGTGTCATGGCGCTATCCCCGTGAAGCTCTGGGCCTGCGCGGTGCCAAGAAAATGAAACGCAGATCTACTTCCAAAACCGCAGCAACAAGCAAGCCAAGCTTGTCCATAGAGAAACTGAACTTCCGCTACGAGATTAAAGGCGACCAACCCCACTGGCGACCGCTGCGTGCCTTTGATGATGGCCATAAAGTCTTTATCCAATTCCCGGCGCGATTAGACCAAGGTGAAGCACCGCCATTAATTATCATGGGCCGCAAAGGCAAAAGTCAGTTGGTCAATTACCGGGTCAAGGGCGCCTATTACATCGTAGACCGCCTGTTTAAATCCGCCGAACTACGCCTCGGCGAAAAAGACCAAGACGTTGTCAAAATCATTCGGGACAAATCATGAGCGAAGCGCCTGCCACTCCTGACCTCGCTATCCGCGCAAAACCAAAACCGGTGAAACGGTTTAGCCGCAAGGCGTTGATCTTTGGCGGCACGGCACTGAGCGCAGGCCTGTTTGTAGCTCTCGCCTTTGCCCTGCAATCACCGGATTACGGCGACAATGAGCGGCCAAGCGAGCTTTATAATGTCTCCCACAAGCCAATGGCAGACGCGCTCAACGCGCTGCCCAAAACCTATGCGGATATGAAGCCAAAACTTGGCCCGCCACTGCCCGGAGATTTAGGCGCGGCGTTCCTGGAGGCCAAGCAAGGGGGCGCGCCCGTTGCTGAATTAGATAATCAGTTTCAGTATGCGCCAAAGGACACTGCGCCGCGCAGACAGTACGCACAACCAACGGCCTATCAGCCAGCAGCCACGACAAGCAAGCGGGATGAAGCGCGAGAGTCGGGACTGTTCTTTTCTGTTGGGTCAAGTGGGCGCGGTGCTACCCAAGCGACAGATCAATTTGCTCAAATCGATGCATCCATAGAACAGGCTTATGCAAACCTTGCTAATGTAAATATGGCCACCGGATATGGCGCGCCAATGACGGGGAATGCAGAGTTTAACGCCACTCCCACCTATCAAAACACCAAGTCAGCGTTCCTCGGGCAATCTACAGGTGAAATCTATAACCCCTACGTCCTGCAATCGCCAAAATCGCCTTACCAAATTATGGCAGGGACTTTGATACCCGCTAGTCTGGTCACGGGGCTAAATTCCGACCTGCCGGGACAAGTGATTGGGCAGGTAACAGAAAATGTTTATGATACGGTCACGGGTGAGTATTTACTCATACCCCAAGGGGCGAGACTGCTCGGGCGATACGATAGCGTTATTGCCTACGGTCAAAGCCGCGCCCTGGTCGCGTGGACACGGATTATCTTCCCCAATGGTAATTCCATACAGCTAGATAATCTGCCCGCCGTTGACGGCCAAGGCTTTGCGGGGCTGAAAGATAAAGTAGATCGCCACACATGGCAGTTCATGAAAGGCGCGGTTCTGTCGTCACTACTGAGTATCGGTTCCGAGCTTTCATCAGATGATGAAGGTCGCCTCGCCCGCGCTCTACAGAACGCCGGCCAGGACACGGCCAATATAGCAGGCCAACGCATTATCGAGCGTAGCCTCAATATTCAACCAACACTATCCGTCCGTCCCGGCTGGCGTTTTTCAATCATCGTCAGCAAGGATTTAATCCTCAAACCATATGGAGAAAAATAGTGACAAAATCAAATCTCAAGCTCGCAAAACTACCAGATATGAAACCTGCAAAAATGACAGTAGCATTGCCGCCTGACCTTATGGGCGATCTGGAAATATATGCAAAAATCTATGAGCAAACTTACGGTGAGAAACAGCCCGTAAATGCGCTTATCCCGTCCATGATCGCCGGCTTTTTAGCTAGTGACCACGGATTCAAGAAAGCCAAGCGTGAGCTTGCTTAAACTGTTTTCATCAACCCCAAACCCGGAGACTTTACAATGGCAAATATAGGAACATTCAAACAAACAAAAACAGGCTATGAAGGTACAATAGCCACCCTAAGCATGACCCATAAAGTCAAATTCGTCACCAACGACAACAAGAAAAACGAAGACAGTCCGGACTACTTCATCAAATCAGGCCGCAGCGACTTCGGCGTAGCCTGGAAAGAAACCAAAGACGGCGATGAACCCCTAAACTACATCAAAGTCCTGCTAGACGGCCCAATGCTTTCCAAACCCGTAAACGCTGCACTGTTCGATCACGACGACGGCGCAGGCCTCGTATGGTCACGGCCTAAATCGAAGAAAGACAACTAAAGTTTCTAAGTTTTATGGTGCGCGCTCGCGTGCGCACCATAATATATTAATTGAGAGGTGGAAAATGGAACGAGAATTAAATGGCGTACCGCAAAAATTGAGACGACAGGGCTCCATCAATAGTCCTTATAAGACAGTTGTCGAGGCCGCTGAATATTTGCGATTAAATCCGCGTACATTGAATAATATGAGATGTGCAGGGAAGGGGCCTAGCTTTCATAAACATGGTCGAAGGGTTCTTTATCACATTGATGAATTGGTAAAGTGGTCAAGCTTGACTAAGCAGGTCATGAAGGAGCCGCCTGCTGACTCGCCCGCTCTCTTTGCATGATTTAATCACCAGAATTTAAGAATATGGGCTGTTATTACGGCCCTTTTTTTATATCGGTCTTATAGATGATAAATGACTTGGCCCTTGTGGTATGTATTCAGCAAATACAACAGCAGGATCCAAGTGGGTATAACGCTTTAACATTTTCCAATCCTTATGACCTGTTACCAGGGCAACTTTTTCTATACTTAGGCCTGCCTCAAATAACCGGCTTGTGGCTTCATGACGAAAATCATGAAATTTAAGATCGGTAATGCCTAATTTGTCACGACCTTTCCGATATGCGCTTCCGACAGATCTACTATTATAGGGAAAGATACGCCCTGAGACATTGGAGTGGAACCTCTGTTCTTCGAGTAGTTCCCAAGCATCATAGCCTGTAAGGTTTATCATTGGAACTCGCTGATCATTGCCCTGTTTTTGTCGGGGGTCTTTTCTATCACGAACGGTTACGCATCGGGTTCGTGCGTCAACATCTTCCCATGTTATACGACAAATTTCACTTTGCCGCATTCCTGTAGTCACCGCATATTTAATAATTCGTGCTATAGGCATTTCAGTTTTCGCAAAATTCTCAAAATAACTGATGAGCCTATCCAACTCTAATTGAGTTGGTCGGCGGTCTCTTTCTTTTGAACGGCCAATCAAACCTAGTCGTCTCAGCGCTACTCTTGCTAGGTTTACTTGTTCTGTTGATATTTTTACGCCGTGGACGGCAGCCGCATGGGTCAGCACGGTATGAATGTAGGAGATGTCGGCGGCGAGTGTTGCCGGGCCTGCGCCTTCTTTCGCGCGCATACGCCCGAATTCGATAATACTAGCTCGCGTTAAGTGAGGGATTTTTACTTGCCCCAGATGTTTATTGAGAGTGCGAAGTGCAAAATCTTTGGAGCGGCCTAAAGGCTTGTTTACCTCGACCATATCAGCGATGTGTAGCTCGATCAGTTGTCCGAATGTATTGAACCCCGTAATTTTTGGAGCAATTATACCTCGTCCTTGATCGGAACGGCGGTCAGCTTCAAACGACCAAGACAACGCATCAGATTTATTTGAAAAGGTCTTTGACGCGTACTGTCCCTTACGTCTAATCTGGACGCGGTAATTACCTGATTTGAGTTTTACTATCGTTGCCATATCGTGTGCAATTTGTGTGCAGTACTACAGAGAATCGGGGTGATTTCCAGTGAATTTGAGTGCACACGCGTCCTTTCTAACTGTTTGTATTATAAAGAAAAACTATGATAAATCAAGGGTTTACATTCTCTATTGCACCCATGATGGATTGGACGGATCGGCATTGTCGGGTGTTTCACCGGATGTTGTCGAGGCGAGCGGTTTTGTATTCCGAGATGGTTGTGGCGGATGCTGTCATACATGGGAACCGGGAATATTTGCTGGGGTTCCATGCGCGTGAGCAGCCTGTTGCTTTGCAGATAGGGGGGTGTGACCCTGTGAAATTGGCGCAGGCTACGCGGATTGGGGCGGATTATGGGTATGATGAGATCAACTTGAATGTTGGGTGTCCATCTGACCGGGTTCAGGCTGGACGGTTTGGGGCTAGCTTGATGGCGGAACCGGAATTGGTGGCTGAATGTTTTGTTGCTATGCAGGCAGCCGTCGATATTCCCGTGACCATAAAGTGTCGCATTGGAATTGATGAGCAAGTGCCTGCGGAGACTTTACCCGAATTTTTGAAAATCGTGAGCGCGGCAGGTTGCAAACATTTCATTATTCACGCCCGTAAGGCCTGGCTTAAGGGATTGAGTCCGAAAGAAAACCGCACGATCCCACCTTTGGAGTATGACCTGGTGCGGGCAATGAAAATTGAGTTTCCTGAATTGGTCATTGCTCTGAACGGTGGTTTGTCCACGCTTGAGCAGGCTCAAGCAGAAGTGGGTAATCTTGACGGTGTCATGCTCGGTCGGGCGGCTTATCACAATCCGTGGATATTAAGCCGTGTGGATGAGGTGTTTTACGGACAACCCGTTAGCAGGTTTACCCGCACAGATGTGGTTCAACAGCTTATAGAGTATGCGCGAAGTGTTGAAGACACAGACCCGACGGTGAAAGCATTGGCTCGCCATATCATGGGTCTTTTCCACGGTGAAAAAGGGGCGCGTTTATGGCGGCGCAGTTTAAGCGAGGCCGATCGGTCACTGACGCCGTCCCGGCGCATAGAGACCGCTTTTAAGGCTCTAGTACGGGCTAAAGAGAAAGCGGCCTGATGGATGTGCAAACCATATATTTGGTGACGGCGTTGATGGCGGTTGGTGCAGCCGCCGGATTCAGCGCCGGCCTGTTCGGCATTGGCGGCGGGACAATAATTGTGCCCGCGCTCTATTATACATTCAGCGCCCTTGGTTATCCAAGCGAGGTTATCATGCACGCTGCCGTGGCGACATCGACCGCGATCATCATCGTAACATCTTTACGGTCGGCTTCTGGGCATAACAAACATGATGCCGTCGACTGGGGTATGATCTGGCCCAAAAACAAATTGGTCAGTTGGGGGGTATGGATAGCAATAGGTTCGTTGTTGGCTGCCGCAGTTTTGGCAAAACATCTGTCCGGCGAAATTTTGACATTTATTTTCGGCGGTATGACAAGCTTGATCGCTCTGCAGCTTATATTTGGACGGCCAGATTGGCGCTTGGCGAACAAGGTTCCGCTCAACGCAGCGACGCCGCCCATTGGTTTTTCTCTCGGTGCACTTTGCTCGCTTATGGGCATCGGCTTTGGCTCGTTCGGTGTGACATTTATGGTACTTTGCGGTAAGCGTATTCATAGTGCTATAGGTACGGCGGCGGCGCTCGGCATTTTTATTAGTATCCCGGCGACGATTGGTTTTATCATAAGCGGGCAGGGCGTAGCAGGGCGTCCGCCATTGTCTTTGGGTTATGTAAACCTATTGGGCTTTGCCCTTATCGCCAGTATGAGTTTTATGTTCATTCCGCTTGGGGTACGCACAGCTCACAAAATGCAGCAGGACAAATTGCGCATGGCTTTTGGGATTTGTCTGTTACTGGTAGCACTGAATATGTTGCGTAAAGTTATGTTGCCGTAACCAGAGGCGCCTTAATCTGTTACTGGCGTAAAATCATCAAGCCTTTGCTGGCCTCAACGCTTTGCAATTCACCGAGATAACTCATGCCGAGTAAAGAGTGCGGGAGGCCTTTACTAATGATAACGGCGCGGACATCTCTTACAGTAACATTGCCGACCGATACGATTGATAACGTAACCGGTGCCGCCATTACTCTACCGGCTGCCGTATTGACTGCAGATGTGTATTTTAGGGTTTGCAAATTGATCCCGGCGAGCTGCGCATCGCGGGGGGTTAGTGCAACCACACTGGCTCCCGTATCGACTAAAAACCGGATGCTGGAAGAGTTAACCCTTGCTTCTACCCAGAAATGCCCATCAGCAGATTTGCTAATGGATGTTGCGGAGCCATTGACCACCATGGAGGTGGTTTTAACGGTATCAACGGTTTCGACTTCAGCGGTTTTGCCTAATCTATTGGCTCTAGCTTCGGCTATGTCGGCGGGGTGTATGCCGATAAAATCGTAGATGATTTCGCGCTGGGTTAAAGCGAAAAAACCGCCTAAGAAAACGGCGCTCACCAAGATTGCATCGCGAATCAATTTTGAGCTCATTTTTGTCCCCAAGGCCTGACATAAGGTGAATATCGGGGCAAATTAGGTGAATGTAGTTACGGAATTATGAAAATCTTAAGCTTTGTTGACAAATTGCAAAATAGGCTTGATTGCTAACAAGCCTAAGTTCAAAATAGGTAAAAAGAGAAAATATGACACGAAGCCCCACACGCCCATTTGATGACATCAGAAAACTCACTGCAGAATTACCCGTAGGTGATTTGCAAGCCGAGCAACGCCTGCACAACAAACTCGATAATTCCTTAGGCGGCCTCAAACCTTTGGGTCGTTTAGGCAAGGCAGTATCTTGGCTGGCACGCTGGCAGGGCACAGATGAGCCATCATTGTCCAAGCCTTTGGTCAGCGTGTTTATTGGCGCCCACCAGGTCACCAAATTTATTTTAGACGCCGACCCTGTGGAAGGTGCGCGCGCGCGTATCGCTTCGTTGACGTCTGGCTCTGCTTCGGTGCGGGGAATTGCGGGAGCCGAATCCGCATTTTTCAAAGTGTTTGAAATGGGCATTGAAGCGCCCGCCGCTGATATGCGTTTAGAGCCGTCCTTGTCCGAGCGCGATTGCGCAGGCGCGATTGCTTACGGCATGGAAGTAGTGGCCGAAGATTGCGATATTATTGTTATCGGTTGTGCCGGCTTTGGTACGGCTACAGCTGCAGCAGGTATCTCGCGCGGACTATTCGGCGGAGCAGCAAGCTATTGGGCCGGCGGCGATGGGGTACAAGCAGCTCGCCATATTGAAGCGGTGGAAACGGCGGCTATGACCCACAAAAATATTCTTGGCGACCCGCTCGAAATTTTGCGCTGCTTTGGCGGGCGGGATATTGCTGGCATGGTCGGCGCGATTTTGGCGGCTCGGCACCAGAAAGTTCCGGTGCTTTTGGATGGTTACGCAGTCTGTGCAGCAGCAGCTATTTTGCATGCACTTAATCCGCAAGCCCTCGACCATTGTCTCGCTTCCCACATTACTGTCGAACCTGCCCACGGTGCCTTGCTTGACCGCATTGCCAAAAAACCGCTTTTGGATTTTGGTCTAGGTATTGGCGATGGCAGTGGTGCCGCTTTGACGCTCGGTGTATTGCGAGCGGCAGCGGCAGGGGCTAAAGAGCTTTAAAGGGGTCAACTCGCTCATTTTGTTTCAATTTTCCCACTAAAAATAAACCCTCCTTGCCAAGTTTTCAAAATAACAAAATTTATTTGTCTAAGATTGGCTCTAGTTTGAAAAAATATTCTTACATGGCTTGATTCCTTGCAAGCTCTTCCAACAGGATGCAATATGGCGATTTTTGAACACCCGTCTTTTGATGACCACGAAAGTGTCCATAGCTTTTACGATGCGAAAACTGGCCTGAAAGCCTTTGTTGCCGTGCATTCAACCCACCTAGGGCCGTCTGCGGGCGGGACACGGTTTTGGCGCTATGAAAACTCCGATTTGGCGTTGCGTGATGTGCTGCGCCTGTCGCGCGGTATGAGCTATAAAAACGCTATGGCAGGGCTTAATCTAGGCGGTGGCAAAGCCGTAGTGATGAAGCCGGAGGGCGATTTTGACCGTGCAGCTTTGTTCGCGAAGTTCGGCGAGTTTATTAATGCGGTTGGCGGTGCTTATTATACCGCCGAAGATGTGGGCATGACCACGGACGACATGCGGACAATCCGCACTAAAACTAAATTCGTAGCGGGTCTCGACGAAGGTGATGCTGCGTCTGGAGATCCGTCCCCAGTTACGGCTGACGGCGTCTTTCGCTGCATCAAGTTGGCGGCCAGTAAGTGCGAAATTGACTTGGACGGCGCAATGGTCGCCGTGCAAGGGCTTGGCCATGTGGGATATACTGTGTGTAAGTTGCTTCACGGCGCTGGCGCACAATTGGTTGTCACGGATATTAATCAGCACGCCGTTCGGAATGCTGCCAAAGAATTTGGTGCCAAAACGGTCGCGCCCGACGAGATTTATAGCCAAGCTGCTGACATATTTTCACCATGTGCGCTGGGTGCAATTCTGAACCCGGACACCATCAACCAATTGCAAGCCAGGATCATAGCGGGTGCCGCCAATAACCAACTCTCGGTTCCCCAAATGGGGCAGGAACTGCAAGACAGGGGCATTCTCTATTGCCCGGACTATGTGGTCAATGCAGGTGGGATTATCAATATCGCTGGAGAAATCGAAGGAAATTACAGCCCGCAGTGGGTTGAGAGAAAATTGAAGGGTGTTGAAAACACTCTGGAAGAGATCATTGATCTTGCCACAGAAACTGGCCGAACAACTGACACAATCGCCGACGAAATGGCACGAGCACGTATAGGTCGTTAGCATTCCAGCATGAAAAATACCATAATGCTCGGGGCTTATTTTTATTTTGGTTTACCCCAGATTGCTTATAAATAACCAGCTGCATTATGGATGGCTTGGTTGATTTCCAACCCGGCTGTTAGTAATTGGTGGGCAGAATCACCAAGCAATGTGCCGACCCAGCACTTTTTATCACGTCATCGATAAAGTATCATACCAAAAAACTAAACCCATGTTTCACATTTGGTTAGATAAATTACCCCCTGTAATAATCACACAAAGTACCAATGACGGCGTGGCCTATGCCGTCATTGGCTTTGTAATATATGTTTTGGGCGTCGCGGCGCGATGTGACCAAGCCTGCGGCGCGCATTTTTGCTAGATGTTGTGAGATAGCAGGTAGGCGCATATTTACGCCCACTGCCAATTCGCCCGCTGATTTCTCGCTGTCCATGAGCATACACATCAGTTTGATGCGGGTCTCGTTGGACAGAGCTTTTAAGACTTCTGTTGCCGTACTTACATTATCCGACATTTGCTCGGTTACAGATTTTGTCATGCTTCGACCTCCTCAGCTTCATCCACTTCCTCAGCATAAACCCAATCCGGGCCGCGTAGGGCGACATAGATGGCGGGGATAACCAAGACGGTTAGAGCGGTGGAGGAGGCGAGGCCGAACAAGAGAGAAATGGCCAAGCCTTGGAAAATTGGGTCGCTGAGGATAACCACCGCGCCAATCATAGCGGCGAGCGCGGTCAGCAAAATGGGCTTGAAGCGGATAGAGCCAGCCTCAATGAGCACATGTTTGAGCTTGTGCCCACTGCCTTGTCGGTGGC
>JALSHE010000024.1 GCA_026982415.1 Robiginitomaculum sp. | reverse complement strand
GATAGCCGCTGTCAAAGTGGTCTTACCATGGTCAACATGACCAATCGTACCAATATTCGCATGGGGCTTATTACGCTCAAACTTCTCTTTAGACATTATACTCTCCTTCTACTTTCCTACTTTACCCTTGCCCTTTAGGCCTGCCTTGCCCCAAATAGAGGCTCTTAAATTTATCTTCATATAGTGCCTTAATATTAGCTATCAAGACTAGCACCTTATTCAACACGCTCGATTTGGAGCGGGTAGCGGGAATCGAACCCGCGTAGTCAGCTTGGAAGGCTGCTGTATTACCACTATACTATACCCGCTTATTTAAAATCAGTGGGATGGTGGAGAGGATTGGATTTGAACCAATGTACACTTGCGTGATCAGATTTACAGTCTGACGCCTTTAACCACTCGGCCACCTCTCCTTAAACCCTACCAACGCACTGAATTGGTTAAATACCCAGTGCGAAATTACGTGCAGAAAACTTATCTCCTTAAATCGTTCTTTATTTTGTTTTTCCAACAAAAAACACTCTGAAAATGGCTCGGCCATGCTATAGCCAACCACACAGAGTTGAAATTCACCAAAATGTAGGCGGGATATATAGAGATGCCGAAGCAAACACGCAATAAGAATCTGCGGTTTAAAACACATTTATTTCACCTTTTTTGCTGATTTTATGTGTTTTCTGAGCAGGCGCGAGGGTGAAGGAAGTGTTTATTCACTTTCAAGGCCTTGCAACGCACTCAGGGAACACATAAAACCAGCCCAGAGGGTTGGCCTAAGCCACCCCTAGCACTGCGGGAACGGGGGGCTTGAATTAGCAAACTAGTCCTTCACCCCGTCTCCTTGCTCTAGGAACGGCTTAGGCCAACAAAAATGGTGAAATAAATGAGTTTTAAGCCGAAGAAAAAAACACGAAAAAGCAACAAAAACACAGGCCGTGATGGACAAGGCACAAACTCGTCCAAAAGCGCAGGCTGGAATCCAGCTGATTCGCAGAAAAACGCCGCCAAACCCGGTTTTAAGCGACCACTAGGCCGCTCCTTGGGTAAATCACGGGGCATAAAAACACATGCGGGCAGCGGGAACCGGGGCAGTTTTGGGGCGCAGAGTGTCAAAGAAAACTGGATTTGGGGGCATCATGCCGTCAAAGCCGCGCTTGAAAACCCGCGACGCACCCATCACAAGCTTTATATCACGCCAAAAATGATAGAGCGACTTGGAGGCACGTTAAAAACCCACAAAGGCGAAATTCTAAAAGTACATCCCAGCGAAATTGACGATATTTTACCAGACGGAGCCGTGCATCAGGGTGCCGCCCTCAAAAGTGCGCCCCTTCCGAGCCACGATTTGGATGCGGTCGCCAATCCGGCAAAAGGCCTCATCATCGTGCTCGACCAAATCACCGACCCGCACAATGTTGGCGCGCTATTCAGGCTCGCCGCAGCCTTCGGCGCCAAAGCCGTCGTCATGCAGTCGCGAAACGCCCCGCCCCTTGCCGGAGCGGTGACCAAAGTCGCGGTCGGCACCGTCGAGACCGTCCCCCATGTCCTCGTCACCAATATCGCCAACACCTTGTTAGCGCTACAAAAGACGGGTTGGCGAGTCACGGGGTTGGCAGGCGAAGCCAAAATCACCCTCGAACAAGCCTTCCAGCGCGCCGAAGCCGAGGTTGTTGTCATGGGCGCAGAAGGCTCTGGCCTGAGAATGCGCGTCCGGGATTGCTGTGATCAACTCGCTAAAATACCTATGCCCGGAAGCGAAAAAAGCGGGGCCGAGAGTTTGAATGTCTCAACCGCAGCAGGGATCGCACTTTATGAGGCGGTTCGGGATATGGATAAGGATATAGTGTAAGCCATGCTTTAACGATTATGCCTATTTGCGCTGATACATATCTTTCGGCCAGCGTCTGTGAACCCAGAACCAATCCGTCGGGTTTTCGCGGATTTGGTGTTCTATGAAATCTGTGATTTTTATGACGGTAGCGCGGATGTCGGCTGTTCTATTTCCGGTGTTGGCTGGTTTAATCTCTTCGTGAATTGTGACCCGGAAATTTGTGCCGTTTGTGCGCACGATGGACATGGGGATGAGGGGGGCACCGGTTTGCATGGCGAGGCGAGTGGGGCCCGGTGCAGTCATTGCGCCGTGACCAAAGAACGGAATTTCTATGCCTTCGTTAAATTTTTGGTCGTTCAAGAGCGCAACGCTATCGCCGCTACGTAATGCGCGGATGAGCTCTTTGGCACCTTTGGGGCCGGACTTGGCGACCATAAGCTCGATACCATATGCTTTTCTTTGAGCGCGAATGCGCTTGTCAAAATATGGGTTATTGGTTGGACGGTAGGTGACCCGCACTGGCAATTTGGCTTGGGAAAATACGGCGGCCATCAGCTCCCAATTGGCGAAATGACCGGAGATTAACACCGCACCTTTTTTATCGGCCTTGAGTTTCTCCAATATCTCCAGCCCGACAACCTCCACATGGGAATTTTTATCAAACACTTTGATCCGCCCCAGCAAAGGAAATTCGCCGAATGTCCGTCCCATACGGTTCCAGCTTTCCCCTAGCCAAGCCTCTATTTGGACGTCGTCCGCGTCCGGGAATGCCAGCTTCATATTGGTTTTGGCGATATGGTGTTTTGAGGTCTTGGGGCCGATAAACCCGATTAAGCGTCCGGCAAAGCCAGAGACTTGCGCCAGTGAAAACGGCATCATCAACAGGCGGACAAAATCATAGGCCAACACTTCTAGCCGCCACACCAAATGTTTAAAGAATTTTCCCATCATGTCTTCACCGCCGCGATAATCGGATGCAAGATACGCCGCAGGGTTAACTCGTCTTCGAACTGCACAGCAACTGGCCAGACCGCCACATGCTTTTGAAAGCCCTTGGGGATACGGACATAGTCTTTTTCCGTAGTGATTAAGATGGCTTCGTCCTCGCGAGCGAGGTCGATTAGGTTTTTCATATCCGTATCTTTATAGGCATAATGATTGGGATAGGGCTGGCTCTCGACCAGTTCCGCGCCAGCTCTAATCAGCGCATCAAAGAATTTATTCGGCCTACCTATGCCTGCGAATGCGTATAATTTCCCTTTTGGCAGTTGGCCATAAGGTGCGAGATGTGCAGCAACTACTGGTAAGGGTTTAAGCTGTTCCAGAAGATATTCGCTCACCTCATAATCCGGTGTTGGTTTCATCAATATGACCGCATCGGTGCGGCCAAGAGCCGTTTTCACAGGCTCGCGCAGAGGGCCAGCCGGAAATACGCGCTCATTGCCAAACCCGATTTGGGCGTCGACAACCAGCAAAGACAATGTCTTTTTGACCAGCGGGTTTTGGTGGCCGTCGTCCATGATAATGACCTCGGCACCCATATTGCTAAAGCCCGTCAAAGCGCCAACCGCCGCCCGCGCGCCGTCGTCCCGTCCCGCAGATACCCAGACCGAACCTTTGCGCGCCAGCAACATGGGTTCGTCGCCAACGTCTTTGAATGTGTGTTTGGATTTAACCAAGACAGGCCCTTTTTCCCGGCCACCATACCCCCGCGACAGGCCGACCGCCTTAATGCCCATACGGGTCAAGCTCTCTAGCAAATAGGCCGTGACCGGGGTTTTGCCAACCCCGCCAACACTGGCATTGCCAACACAAATCACCGGAATGCCGGGGTCATAAGGCGTGGTGGTGGCGATACGTCTTGCCGTTACCTTACCGTAGAGCCAGCCGAGCGGGCTAAGGACGGTGCGGATAAACGGCGCAGCTTCGCGGCCATATTTATGGTTCCAAAATTCAGGGGCGCGCACGGTTATATTTCCTTCGGCATTAAAGGGTTAAGGTAATCCCAGACATAATCCAGAACTGCATCTCGGCTTTTGGCAAACTCCGCCGCTGCTCCCGCTTTGGCATTTCGGGCTTTGGCGTCGTTCATATATTTAAACACGGCGGGGGCTAACTCTTCTGGTGACAAGATTCTGTCCGCAGCGTCAAAGGCAAACATGGACATATAGGTATCGGCAAAGCTGGAAATATGGGCGCCCGTAATCACGGCGCAATCCAGCCGCGCTGGTTCTAGCGGGTTATGCCCGGACAGACCGTTCAGCAAAGACCCGCCGATAAAGGCTATTTTCGACAAGCTATAGACCAACCCCATTTTGCCGATTTCGTCAACCAGATAGACATCGGTCTTGTCAGTGGGCATTTTATGGGAAGAACGGCGTAGCACGTTCAGGCCTGCCTTAACCAAAATGGCTTTGACCTCCGCCGCGCGCTCGGGGTGGCGCGGGGCGAGGATGAGCAAGGACTTTGGTTTTTGGGCTTTTATGTCTAACACCGCCGCGCCGATTAATTCCTCTTCGCCTGCATGGGAACTAGCCGCGCACCAGACAGGGCGGCGACCAATGGCGGCCTTTAGTTCTTTGAGCTCGTCCTTATCTACGGCCAAAGCAGGCGCGGCGTCTTTGAGATTTCCCGCAGCCTCTATGTCGCGCCCGGTAAGCCAAGTGAGGCCGTTTGCCGTGGCCGTATCCGCCGCCAAAATTAAATCGAAGCAGCCGAGCAATGCTGCGCCAGATTTCTTGCCGCGCTTGCTCCAACGCTCGATGGACGACGCGCTCATGCGGGCATTTATCAGGGCAAGGGGGATGTCTCTCGCTTTGCTTTGCATAATCATATTGGGCCATAACTCGCTTTCGGCGAATATGGCCAGGTCTGGCTGCCAATGGTTTAGGAAGTTTTTGACGGCTTTGGGATGGTCTGCGGGTGCGTATTGATGCACGGCGTTTTCGGGAAGGCTTTGCGCCAAAAGCTCCGCAGATGTAATCGTGCCCGTGGTGATGACAATATGGAAATTTGGGTTCTCGGACAAGATACGCAAAATCACCGGCATCAACATTTGCGATTCGCCCACACTAGCCGCATGTAGCCAGACCAGCTTGCCTTGTGGGCGGGGCTGGCTAGCTATGCCTTGGCGCTCGCCTATACGCGCCGGGTCTTCTTTGCCCTTGCGCGCCCGCCGCTTGAGCCAGAACGGCAAAGCTGGTGCCACCATGCGCGTCGCGGCGCTATAGGCTTTAAGAAGCGGCGTTTTCTTCACGTTATTGCTTTCTTATTATTGATTTTGGCGGGCAGAATAATTTCGCACCCCATTTCCCGGTCGCATTTTTGCGAAGCTTGGTTGAGCATATCTTCCAGTTTTTTGCGGGCAGTTTCTATATCAGCGTTGCTCGCGTCTTTAGCAAGTCTCACGGGGCCCGCAAAGATAATTTTACCGCGCCCAAACGGCAAAGGCAGCATGAACCTGTCCCATGAATTGAACAATTTATTGCTGGATTTAGAAATAGCAAAAGCCAGCACGGGGGCGCCGGATAATTTGGCGAGCCTAAGCGGTCCTTCCCCCATATGCATACGCGGGCCGCGCGGGCCGTCCGGGGTCATGACCACGCAATCGCCTTGGTTAATCACGTCGATCATTTCACGCAGGGCGCTTGCACCGCGTTTTTCTTTGTCCTTGAACTTGGCGCGGCGCGAACCGCGTACAACTTTGACGCCGAGCATTTGCGCCACATAGGTGACGAGGTCGCCGTCCCTGGATTTTGAAATAAGTACATGGGGCTTTTGCACCATTTTAGACCAGCCCGCCGGGGTCATCATAAAGCGCGAATGCCAGACAACGGCAACAAAGCCTGTGCCGCTCTCTTGGATAGGTTTAAGCAGTTCCAGCCCCTCGAATTGCCAACGGGTCGTCCGCCGCACGAGGCGCATATAATTCGCCACGAGGAATGCCAAAGACATTTGTACAAATTTTAGGTTCATGAACCGTTTGAACAAATCTTTTCTCCCTGCTAGGTTTGTATTTACAAGATACGCATATCGGGTATTTAGCCCAAATTTACAAGACAGTATTATTAAGGGAACACATGGCGTTGGATTTAGAAACTGCCGCAGGGCGCAAGCAGGCCTATAAGGATTTAACCTGGGGTGACCATGGTTTCTTGCGTGTCTGGTTTAATAATCAGCACCGCATTGGTGCTGAGGGTGATGATGTAATGTACCGTGCCAATCAACCCTCCCCGAAGCGCATCGAACAATTGGCCAAAGACGGTATTAAAACCATCTTGAACTTGCGCGGTGAAAGCGACAAAGGCTTTTACGCCCTAGAGAAAGAAGCTTGCGAAAAGCACGGCATCAAGTTGGTAGACTTTCGCATGTATTCCCGTGATACCCCCGCGAAAGAAAGCTTGCACGGACTAAAAGAACTGTTCGAGACCATCGAGTATCCGTGTTTGATGCACTGTAAATCCGGCGCAGACCGCACCGGGATTACCGGGGTTCTCTATAAGCACTTCCATTTGGGCGAACCCATAGAGATGGCAGTCGAGCAGCTAAAAATAAAATACCTACACATGAAAGCCGGCAAGACTGGTATGCTGGATTTCTTCTTCGACGATTATCTAAAATACACCGAAACCGGAGACCTCAGCTTCATAGACTGGGTAGACCAAATCTACGACCCAGCCGACGTAAAAGCACGGTTCATGTCCAGCTGGATCGGCAACATAATGAGCGAGAAAGTTTTGCGGCGGGAGTAGGGTTGTTAAGCCAAGTGTTTTCCACAAACATCTTACCCCCTCACCTTGTTCCTCTCCCCATGGGAGAGGAGACGCTCAAGCAAGTAGCTATTATTTCTCTAGTAACAAGTACACCGTCACAGACCATCATCAAAGAAAACGTAGTTTTCTCACCTCTCCTTTGGGGAGAGGTCGGCGCTCTTGCGCCGGGTGAGGGGGTATGATGTTTAATAATGCAGGGTATTTAAAAAGTGGAACAAGAGGCGTTTTGAATGTCATCGACGAAATAGGACTTCCCAAAAGGGTGCCCAAATTAATGGGGGTTTTTGGACCCGTCTTCCGCCGAGGCTATAGTGCTACCTCTCCTCAGTAATAACCACAATCCGCGCGAACAGTTTGTGGCAAATGTTGTCGGTTTTTAGGCCAACATTGCACTTTCCTTAGTTTATTCCGTGCCCCTCACAAGCGCATGATTAGGAAAATTGCAACGCTCGTAATTTTGCGTAAAGCCCGTCTTTTTTCATCAATGCCGCGTGACTGCCGCTTTCGACGATTTGACCACCGTCCAGCACCAATATGCGGTCGGCGTTTTTGACCGTTGATAGCCTGTGGGCGATGACAAAGACGGTGCGGCCTTTGGTTAAACTATCGAGGGCGGTTTGTACTTTGGCTTCGCTCTGCGCATCAAGGGCGCTGGTGGCTTCATCGAGCAAGAGTATGGGCGCATCTCTTAATATCGCCCGTGCTAGAGCAATCCGCTGTCTTTGCCCGCCGGATAATTTACCCCCACCCTCCCCGACACGGGTTTGGTAACCATCTGCCAAATCCAGTATGAAATCGTGAGCGGCGGCGGCTTTGGCGGCGGATTCTATGTCTTCGGCGCGGGCATTTTGACGACCAAATCCGATATTGGCGGCCACAGTATCGTCGAACAAAGTTATGTCTTGGGACACCAATGCCATAGAGTTTCGCAAAGACATAAGCGTAACATTTTTGATGTCCGTGCCGTCAATAGAAATACTACCAGCGTTCACATCGTAAAGCCGGGCGATAAGATTGATGATGGTAGATTTACCGCCGCCGGACGGCCCGACAAGGGCGATGGTCTCGCCCGGCTTAACCTTAAAACTTAATTCGGATATGGCCTGCGTGCCGTCTTCGTAAGCAAAACTAACATTATCAAACTCCAATGCACCTTTGGCATTTTCAAGCGCTACTGCGTCCGGGGTTTCTGTAATCGTAGGCTTTTCGTCAATAACGTTGAATACTCTATGCAAAGCCGCAAGGCCTTCTTGCACCGCATTATTAAGTGTACCGAGCGCCCGGGCTTTGGGTGCGGCCAACCCCAAGGCGGCCAGAACCGCAACAAGCTCACCACCTGTGGCGTCACCCTTAGCCATTTGGTAAACACCAAAGGCCAAAACACCCGCCACCGCTATGCCGCCCAATATTTCCATTACCGGGTCAACACGGGCTTGATTAGTCACAAGTTTCAGATACAGCCGGATGCGCTCCGTAAAGGCGGCACCAAGGCGTTTACCCTCATAGTTTTCGAGATTATAAGTACGCACCATGCGCGTCCCCGACAGGCTCTCATTCAACAAAGACGTAATATGCCCCATTTGGGTTTGTGCTTCGTGGGATGTGCCGCGAATTTTTTTGGAAATTTTGATGATTGGATATATGGCCAGTGGGTAGACCAATATAATGACCAGCGACATCTGCCAATTATGGTAAAACATAGCCCCAATTAGCAATATAAGCGTCAACACATCGCGAAATAAATTATTCATAGTGCGCAAAAGCGCGGTGGCGACAAGGTTCACATCATTGGTGAAGCGCGAAATATGTGTCCCGACGGTTTGGCTGGTCAATTGTTCATAATCTGATTTCTGCAAAGCGGAGAACATGGACTTTTGCAAATCCCCGACAACATTCAGTGCGACTTTGTTGGACAAAACCGACTGGATAAACAGAGAAATCCCTGAAATGGCCGTCAGACCAATGACTACTGGCACCACTAATTTGACGAAGGAAAGCGTCGCGACTTCGGCCTGTTGCCCTGCCTCGCCCGCACCCATGCTATCGACGATAAATTTAAACAACCATGTATAGGCGGCGGTAGTGGCGGCGACCACGGTCATAAACACCAATGCCAATAAAAGCGTGCCCATATGGCGGCGGACATAATCCCGCCACAACCGTCCAACCAAACGTTTGTCTTCGCCTTTTAAATTTAGGATATTGGTCTTTTTGTTTTTAGGAGCCACCGGCTTTGCCTAGCCTATGACGCCGTCATTGTCAGGGTCAATCAGGTCGTGGGCATGCAGGATAAAGAAGCGCATATGGGCATTATCGACCGTGCGCTGGGCCGCGTTTTTCCAGGCCTTACGGGCGGCTTCATAATTGGGGTAGGCACCAATATATTCGATTTTGGATAAATCCATAAATTCGGTCTTCATAGGGTCGACCAACTCGCCGCCTATGACGATATGCAGGAGCTGTGTTGGGGTTTTCTTATCAAGGTTCCGGTCTGACATTTTGGTCTCCAATTGTTGTGGTTTGGCAAGCGTGCCATTTGTTTTCACTTTCGACAATAACAAAGCATGCAGGCTTGGGCTAGCACAAATGACGCCGTTTTCCGTGACATCATCTTTGGCGTAATGAAAGGCATTGCCGTCCAAATCCGTGGTAACGGCGCCAGCTTCGCTGGCGATTATCTCTGCGGCGGCTAGGTCCCAGTCAGATTTTGGTGTAAACGAAACCGTAGCATCACGCAGCCCAGCCGCCACCATTACGATTCTATAGGCCATGGAATTACGGATAGAAACCGTCATATCCGGCCAGCCGAGCCGTTTGAATTTACGCGGATAGCCGACCATTGTGCAGCCGTCAATGGATGCGCACCCGCTTGGTTTAATAGGCTTACCATTCAGCCGCGCCCCGCCGCCAAGCGCTGCTTCGTACATTTCATCACACATGGGGTTATAGACAACCCCCGTAATGGCTTTACCGTTTTCAATCACAGCCAGACAGATTGTGAAGTGCGGTTTACCATCTATGAAGGCCCGTGTGCCATCTATGGGGTCAACCACGAAACTACGCTTAGCGCTACGTCTTGAAGCATCGTCTTTGGTTTCTTCGGACAGCCAGCCATAGCCTGGCCGCGCCGTCTGTAAAGTTTCCTCCAGATACTCATTAACCACAATATCGGCTTCGGTTACGGGGTGGTTCTCGGACTTATCCCATTGCTTGGTATTGCCTTTGTTAAAATAATCCCGCGCGATCGCACCCGCCGTGCGCGCTGCATCTATGAGTAATGCCAAGTCGCTGTCATTATGCACCGGCTATCACCATGCTTTCAATGAGTAGGCTCGGCGTGGCTACGGGTTCGTCCATTTTAAGGTCGTCTGCCGCACGGATGGTTTTGAACATATCTAGCAGATTACCCGCAATGGTTACTTCGCTCACCGGATAAGTGCGTTCGCCGCTCTCGATAGCAAAACCCGCAACCCCGACACTATAATCGCCCGTATTGGGGTTAAGGGACGGGCCAAACATTTCTGTTATCAGCAACCCCTGACCCATGTCTTTCAACAGGGCAGCCGGCGTTTTTGCGCCCGCGTCCATCCAGACATTAGAGCAGGCTATGCCCGGAGGAGACGACATACCTCGCGCCGCATGGCCAGTGGTCTCTAGGCCGAGCTGCCGAGCTGCCGCACTGTGCATCAACCATGATTTCAAAATGCCATTTTCGACGATCTGCAAACGCTTGCCCGCTACGCCCTCACCGTCCCAAGGATGGGAACCGCCAGCGCGCCTTAAATATGGGTCGTCGGTAATATTGATGTCTTTGTGAAAAATCCGCTCGCCCATATTGTCCTTGAGAAACGATACACCGCGCGCAATGGCCGAGCCAGAAATAGCGCTGACGAAGGATGAAAGCAAACTGTTCGCGACACGGCGCTCAAATAATATAGGCAGATTGGCTGATGTCATTTGCCGCGCCCCCAGACGCGCTACTGCACGTTCACCAGCTTTGATACCAATGCTTTCAGGTGTCGCAAGGTCTTCTAGCCAGCGCACGGATTTATAATCATAATCCCGTTCCATATCATCGCCGTCACTGGCGAAAGCGGCGACCGAAAGACCGTGGCTTGAAGACCGCCAACCACCAGAAAATCCACCTGTAGTCATCAAATATGCTGCACCTTTGACACAATAGGCATTGGCACCCTCGGCTTGGGTTACGCCTTTGACGGACAGAGCCGCCGCTTCTAGTTCTTGAGCACGAGCCAGTAATGTATCGGCGTTCAAGTCAGCCGCGTCGTAAATATTAAGCTCGGGCTTTTCGCGGGCTAATTTATCAGCATCAGCCAGCCCGCAATAGGCATCTTCGGGTGCCAATTTGGCCATAGCCACACAGCGCTCGGCCAATTTATCCAAACTGTCATTTGAGAGATCAGAGCTGGATACGCAGGCCTGCCTTTGGCCAACAAATACCCGAAGACCAATGTCTTTACCTTCGGAATTGTCAATATCCTCCAGCACGCCGCCGCGCACGCCAATAGACAAAGACCGCCCATTGGCACCTACGGCTTCGGCCTCGTCCGCGCCGTGGCTTTTGGCCAAGCGCAACAAGTCCTCCAAGGCTGGTTTTAAATCACCGGGGTTTATATGGGATTTTGCAGTTTTGTTCATGGAGCGCTTTTAACAAACCATGTGTCGCTAGCAAGCGCTATGTCACTACCCGGTATAATAAATACACAGCCATAACCAGCATACTACCCCATGTGAGTATCATGCCCGCAAAACGGCCAAAGCTGATGCCTGAATTACCACTGAACCCAATAGCATGTAAAACCCGCCCCAATGTGAAGGCAATGCCAAGCCCGTGCAACCAATAGGGGTTAGCGCTCAGTCCGGCCATGGCGAAAAGGCCGATGAGCGCCAGCGGAGCGTATTCAGTGAAATTCCCTTGCACCCGTATGGCCCGTTGCAAAGCCTCGCTACCACCGTCGCCAATGCCAATACTGTCCTTTTTACGTGTTCCCCCAACGCGGTAACTTAGAACGATGAGCAATATAATATTGATAGCAACATAGAGCGATACAATTTCGAAAAGTGTCATGTTTTCCCCTTTAGGTTTTTATTGGTTGAGCACAGTCATAATGTCTTTGGCCGTAATGGTCGAGGCTTTTTCTAAAGCGTTAATATGTGCCTCTGCGGGCTGACCGCCGGACACGGCGAAAGTGCCATTATAGATAAATGTCGGCACCGAGGTTACGCCTAGTTTTTGAAAATAGGTTAGCTCTGTTTGTATTTTTTCCACGTCACGACCAGTTTCTAACAGCTCTTTGACCAACTTGCCGTCCATGCCAATATCGTTGGCAATGCCTGCAAGGACTATATCGTCGCCCACATCTTTTAAATCTTGAAAAAACGCTTTGAACAAAGCTCCCGAAACCCCGTGAGCCTTACCTTGACCAGCAGCCCATTTAATTAAGAGATGGGCTTTGAGGGTATTGGGACGCATGGGGATGTCGTCAAAATGAAACTCTATGCCTGCATCACTCGCAGCGGTTTCCAAATGAGCGCGCATGGCTTTAAATTTGTCATTACGCCCGGTTCCGAATTTGGCTTTCATATAATCTTGGTAGGGCATACCCGCGTCCAACATAAATGGTCGCCAATTGACCTGCACATCAATATCCGGAGATGCCTTAACCGCTACATCAAAATACTGCTTCCCAAGCCAGCACCACGGACAGACAATGTCCGAGACAATATCAACGGTGACGTTGCCATGAGATTGTGGTTCAGAGAAAAATGGGTTAGTGTGCATATACCACCCTAACCCAAGTTCGCGCCCTTTTCCTATAGAAAAATATTGTGTGAATGCTTTTGCGGGGTTTACGTCAAAACGTCCGCCGCAATCTTACATCAGGATCAGCGACGGTATTAACAACAGCACCAACGGAATAATTAATTTCCACAGTGATACTGTACTCGATTCGAATGTTTCTAATTTGAATTTCATCGTCTTGCCCCGTTATTCCTTACTACAACTTTTTCTACATCGACGTTTTGCCGCTTTGAAGTGCAAAGCTTGAATTGGGGGTATTCCCAAATCTTAATGCTTTCTTAACAAGATATAGAGGGGACGAGGTTACATGTCCGTGATGGAAATCACGTTTTGGGTTTTTATTTATGATCTGGTTTGGCCGTAAATTAGGCAAGGCTTGTCATACATGCCGGGTATATTGGGTATGGTGCGTAAATATTGCGCGCCCACTTTCTCTGCGACTTTAATACTGCCAATATTTTCAGGCGCGATCACATGAACAACTTCGTCCCAGCCCAGCGTTTCAAACGCGTATTTGACACAAGCCGCGCCTGCTTCTGTCGCATAGCCTTTTCCCGTAAAATCAGGATGCAGTGTCCAGCCGACTTCTGGCTGCGGCCACCCTTCCGGATTCCACGGCCCGACGCGGCCTGCCCATTTGCCCGTCGCTTTTTCAATAACCGACATAAAGCCGTAACCGCGAATAGCCCAATGCCCTATATTCACGGCCATAGAACGCCAAGCCTGTTGGCGGTTCATCACTTCAACACCCAAATAGCGCACGGTTTCGGGATTGGCGAATGCCACCGCCCAAGCTTCAAAATCAGCTTCTGGGTCTATTTCGCGCAGGATAAGACGTTCGGTTTCAAGTATAGTTTTCATGGCTTGGTGTATGGCCTCTCTTGCCCGTAAATCAAGCGGGTGCGGCCTGTTGGTTCATCATATCTTGTTTCCAAGAGTTTCGAACCAAGCTTTTCAGCCAGTGCGATACTGGGGATATTACCCTCTACTATCACATGGGTGACCCGCTCCCAACCCAAGGTGTCGAACACAAATGGCAAGCAGGCTTTGGCCGCCTCATAGGCATAGCCATTGCGCGTGTGAGCCGGATGTACCGCCCAGCCGATTTCCGGCGCGGGCCAACCGTGGGGGTAATAAGGGCCAATACGGCCAACCCATTCATCCGTTTCCTTATTGATAACAGAGAAAAAACCATAGCCCCGCACCTGCCAATGACCAATATTCATAGCCATATTTTGCCAGGCCGCATTTTCATCGCAGACCTGACTATTCCATAAGTACCGGACACTGTCCGCATCTGCCATCATCTCAGCCCAAGACGAAAAATCCTCCGCCCCGTCTATAGGGCGAAGGATGAGGTGCTTGGTTTCTAAAATGGCGTCAGGCTTAGTCATTCAAATCCGGATCCATGACTTTGCAGTCTGCCATAAGTTTTTCTACGGCGGCTACGGAAGTTAGGAAAGCTGCGCGCTCTTTACGGTTGAGACGGATATTCATGACCCGTTCAACACCTTTTTTACCGATAACAGCAGGCGCGCCCACATAAAGACCGCGCACACCGGAGATTTGTCCAGACAGTTTTACCGCGCACGGTAGAATTCGGCGTTTGTCTTTCAGGTATGACTTGGCCATTTCAATAGCACTTTCGGCAGGCGCATAATAGGCTGAACCATTGCCAAGCAAGCCAACAATTTCGCCGCCGCCTTTACGGGTACGCTCGACGATGGCGTCGATGCGTTCCTGGGTTGTCCAGCGCATTTTGATCATGTCCGGCAAAGGAATGCCAGCGACGGTGGAATAGCGCACCAGCGGCACCATGCTATCGCCGTGACCACCGAGCACAAATGCGGTGACGTCTTCGATGGAAACATTAAATTCTTCAGCCAAGAAAAAGCGAAAACGCGAACTGTCAAGCACGCCCGCCATACCGACGACCTTTTTAGCTTGAAGGCCGGAATATTTCCGTAAAGCCCAAACCATAGCGTCCAAAGGATTGGTCACACAGATAACGAAAGCTTTGGGTGCATATGCTGCGATACCGGCAGCGACTTGTTTAATCACACCGAGGTTTTTAGACACCAAATCATCGCGGCTCATGCCGGGTTTACGCGGGAAACCTGCCGTGATGATGACCACATCTGCGCCCGCAATATCGGCGTATTCATCCGTGCCTTTGAAATTACAATCATTGGAAAACACGGCACTTGCCTGGTTTAGATCAAGAGCTTTGCCTTGCGCCGGGCCTTTGAAAATATCGAACATAACGATATCGCCCAAGTCTTCCCTCGCCGCTACATGCGCCAAAGTTCCGCCGATCATACCAGCGCCAATAAGTGCAATTTTTGCCCGTGCCATTTGTGTCTCCATAAAAAATAAAATTAACTACCCACTGTTTACGCCTGCGATTCACAAAGTGCAATGATTGTTCGTAGGGCGGCGGCACTTTATCCAACAAAAAAAGACCGCCCATTACTTACCAAGGGCGGTCTTTAATAATTGCCGCCTCCGAAAATAGCGGAAGCGCGATAAAATGCTTACTTCTTAGCGCGTGTTTTAGCGCGCGGCTTTGCTTGCGCTTTATTCGGGAACCATTTTTCCAACTTAGCGCCGGCCCATTTATGACCACCCCAACCAAAGGCAACAGCACCACCAACACCGGCGGCAAAGGCTGCGGCCCAAACGAAGGATTTAAACGCCGTATTGACGATTTCATCACCAATACCCATTTGGCTCAAGCCCATAAATGTGACGATTAAAATGGTGACATATTTGATAATCTTCCCAACCATCTCACCCATTGTCTGGCTCGCAATGCGCGAAATAACATTGGCGATAAAAAAGCCTACGCCGATAATAATCGCGCCCAGTGTGATGCTTCCGCCCAAGCTCAGCAGTTGATTAAAGATTTTCGTCAACTGATCAATGCCGAGAATGTTCATGGCAGCAATTGCGCCCATCAAAGAAATGCCGATAAAGGCAATTGTTGCGATGATTGTTGACGGTACAACATTAGAGCTTTTCTCACCATCCAGTTCACCAATAGCACTCAAGGCCGTATCAAAACCCATTGCAGGCAGGGTGCTTTTGGCCAAATTGGCGACAAATTTACCGATCATAATGGAAAGACCCAGAACAACCGATGCAGATATGAGTTGCGGGATATAACCCATCACCTGATCCAGCATACCTGTTAGAGGTCCGGTGATGCTATCAATATCTAAAACACCCAGCGCCGTGACACCAAACAGGAATAAAACGAACGCAAAAACAACGCCGCCGATGGTTTTAGCGATGGTGTTGGACGCAGCTTTGGTGCTGTCCTCAGCGCCAAACCGAGATGCCAAGCTATCAACTTGCGCAGCTTCAAGCGTGCTTGTTGCTGCTTCGCGGAAGATTTTCGCCAAAATCCAACCGATAAAGAAGATAAAGCCAGCCCCAAAGATTTGTGGCAAATACCCAAAAATGTCGTTGAGCATGCCCTTAATGCCTTCAAGCGGTTCGGCCAATTGCGGGAACCTGGACAAACCCATAAGAATAAAGAACAACCACAACACCCAAAACACGGCTTTGGATAATGATTTCCCTATATTGCCGCCCGTGGTCATGGCTTTGCGGCCAAGTCCGGTTTTGTTGATACCGCCCGACACAATCATGCCAGCAATTTTAGCAATAAAATAGCCGACGACAATTGTAACCAACGCTATAACGGGGCCAACTGCCCAACTGGGCATAAAGCCCATCATATTTTCAATCTGTTCCATGTGAAACTCTCCTTAAATAGAATCCTAAAATCCTGTTATAGGCTGCCAAATACAGGCAAACCCCCAATCTTGTAAGTGCCGCCGACCCCCATTTCGAATCTCTGGCTACATTAATATTTAGTAACTCTAACATGAACCTAACCTAAATAAAAGCTGTCTTGTGCGTGAGGATAAGCTATTAGCGAGTAGAGATTCGCCCTGCAAAACCTTGTCATAGGCCAATAATGAACAATTTTAAAAATCGCGGACTGTTTATTGCGCTGTGTTTGGTAGCATTTTCAATCCTTGCCCTGGCATCCTACACATTATCTACGTCGCCTCAACAAATAGAGACCATCCAAAATGGGCGTTGAGGCAGAGCTAAATAAACGCGTGCAGGCGGGCGATTTGCGCGCCGACGCCGAGCAGTCAATAACGGCGGCAAAGTTGGACGAATTATTAGGGCATATACAAACTTATAGACCAAGACGGGTCTTACGCGGCTGGGCAAGTGCGCCCAATGGGCTTTATATATGGGGCGGTGTTGGGCGGGGGAAATCCATGTTGATGGATATGTTTTTCGACGCGGTACCAACCCGCCCTAAATCCCCCACAAAGTCTAGAGTGCATTTTCACGCTTTTATGCAAGACATCCACCACCGCATCGGTGCATGGCGCAAGCTGTCTCCAAAACAGCGCCGCGCCCACCCCAATTATGTACGCGGTGCGGGCGATGACCCCATAGCCCCCACCGCCAAGGCCATAGCATCCGAGGCCACATTGCTCTGCTTTGACGAGTTTCACGTCACCGATATTACCGACGCCATGATATTAAGTCGCCTGTTTACGGCTCTATTGGCGCGGGGTGTTGTTATCGTAGCGACATCGAACCGTGCGCCGGACGAACTTTACAAAGACGGCCTTAACCGGAAATTATTTTTACCATTTATCGAGCTTTTGAAACAAAAACTCGACGTGCTGGCTATGGGCGGCGACGAAGACCACCGCCTGCGAAAGTTCAACAAAGCCCCCATGTATTATAGCCCCCTAGGTGTGAAGGCCGATGCAGGCATAGAAGCTATTTGGCAAAGGTTGATAAAGCCAAACAAACCACAAATGCAAATTTTGAAAGTCCAAGGTCGTGAAATTAGCCTTCTCGCTGCCACTGGCACAGCGCGAGCGGGTTTCGCGGACTTGTGCGACCGGGCGCTCGGTGCGGCAGATTACTTGGAAATCGCTAATAGTTTTACCACCTTAATCTTGGAAAATGTCCCGAAAATGGGCTCTCATAACCGCAATGAGGCCAAACGTTTTGTTACGCTTATCGACGCTCTATACGAAAACAAAACCAAATTAATCCTGTCCGCAGATGCGCCGCCCGAACATTTATATGACGAGGGCGACGGTGCTTTTGAATTTGAACGCACAACATCCCGCCTCATGGAAATGCGCTCGGACGAATATATTGGCCAAGAACATATTACAGAATATGGTTTGGAAACTACCAAATTATGATGCATGTTATTCGGTAACTGATTCAGGGTTTTTCAATCTCTCAGTGATAATGTAGGTTTATGATTTTACAAAAACCATATATGATTAGCCTTGTTATGTTGTCCCGAAAATACAATTTGTTTCAGGTCATGCGCTACGGCTTGGTCGGAGTTTGCGCTGCGTCTGCCCACGGGCTTGTGGCTATGGCTCTGTTTCACCTGTTGGACACACCGCCAACCTTGAGTAATTTTTCCGGCTTCATTTCAGGTGCCATCATATCATATCTCGGCTCATACTATTTTACCTTTAAGAGCGAGGACGGGCATGGCCGCTCATTACCGCGCTTCGTTCTGGTCTGGCTGATCGGAATTGCTATCAATGTCGGGCTGTTTCAAACTTTGTTGAGCCTTTACGCCGTACCGTTCGCGCTCAACGTCTTTATTGCCGTCGCCTTAACACCGATTGCCCAATTCTTGATGCTTAAATTTTGGGCGTTTAAAAAATAACTGCATTTGCTTTTTAGCTTTACACGCCCTGCGCAAATTCACACTATACCTAAATGCATATAATCGAGCAGTTAATCGCAGAGCGGGCGCAAAAACTGATGAAGCGCCAACGGGTGTGGCAAACCATACGCCCAGCACTGTACAAAGCCCTCGGCTATGAAAAGGCTGTCGCCATGGCCGATACGGTGGCGGGTTTAAGTGGCTGGGATGCGTTCGCCCATGTAAGCGCTATGTTGGACTTACCACCTATAATCACTGGGCTGGAGCATGTCCCGAAGAGCGGAAAGGCCATGATAATTTGCAATCATCCGACAGGTCTAGCCGACGGCATATTTGTGTATGATGCGCTCAAAGAAAAACGCCCCGATCATATGTTTCTGGCCAATGCAGATGCTGTGCGTGTTGCACCGCGCTGCACTGACATTATAATCCCGGTGGAATGGGTCTCCGAGAAACGTAGCCCTGCCAAAGCCCGCTCCGTCTTAAAAGCCCTCAAAACTGCCTTGAATAATGAACGTGCCGTGGTGATTTTTCCGTCTGGTGTTTTGGCTAAAATGACCTGGGGCGGGCTTGTTGACAAACCGTGGAACCCGACCGCCGTGAGTACAGCCCGTAAAAACAATGTCCCGATCATTCCCTTGCGCATCAATGCCCGTAATTCAGCCATATATTATATATTTGCACTTCTTAATAACGAGCTGCGCGACATTACCCTGTTCCATGAACTTTTCAATAAATCAGGCTCTAAACCAGAGTTAATTTTTGGCGCGCCTATTAACCCAAGCGCGCTACCAAAAGGGTCAGCCCAGGCCACACAGGCGGTCCGGGATATTGTTGAGGCGCTTTGACCCTAAGCTTGCGTACCTAGGGGGCCTCTGATTAACTCGGGTTGAATTTTCCATGAGTTAATTAAAGGCTCCCTAGAGCACCCGCTCTACCATCATTTTTTTCACTTCTGCGATGGCCTTGGCCGGGTTTAGGCCTTTGGGGCAAACATTGGTGCAGTTCATTATGGTGTGGCAACGGTAGAGGCGAAACGGGTCTTCCAACTCGTCGAGCCGTTCGCCCGTGGCTTCGTCGCGGCTATCAATGAGCCAGCGGTAAGCTTGTAAAAGCACTGCGGGGCCGAGATATTTATCGTCGTTCCACCAATAGCTCGGGCAGGACGTAGAGCACGACGCGCACAATATACATTCATAAAGTCCGTCCAGCTTGTCGCGGTCTGGTTCGCTCTGCCGCCATTCTTTTTCGGGGGTCGGAGAAGTCGTGTGCAACCAAGGTTCGATAGAGGCGTATTGCGCGTAAAAATTCGAGAGGTCCGGCACCAGATCGCGCACCACAGGCAAATGCGGCAAGGGCGAAATAGTGATGGTGCCGCCTTTAAATTCGTCGATACCTTTGGTGCAGGCCAGTGTGTTACGCCCGCCGATATTCATAGCACAGGAGCCGCAGACACCCTCACGGCATGAACGCCTAAAGGCAAGTGTCGGATCGATGTCGTTTTTAATTTTGAGCAGCGCGTCCAAAACCATAGGGCCGCAATCATCAAGATCAACCGTATAGCTATCCCATGTGGGGTTTTCGCCGTCGTCCGGGCTATAGCGGTAGACTTTGAACGTCTTGGTAGGGCCGGTCGCACCTGTTAAAGGCCAAGCTTTCCCTTTGCCGATTTTAGAATTTTTCGGCAGTGCCAGTTCAACCATTATTACTCTCCAACTGATTTGTTTTGTTTATAGGGCTTTGGTCGGAATTTAAAAGAGGCAAATGCCCTTAAACCAAAAAAGTGCGCTCCGGAAGCGAGAGAGTGCTTGGTTCCGAAGCGCACCTAACGGCATGCTGGTTAATGGGGGCCAGCTACAGACATAAGTCTTACCGTTATTCTAGTCGTGCCGTTATTCTTAAACGCTATTTTTGGGTCGCTCTTTGCGTATATGAGTACACTACCTAATATTGACATCCGCCGCACCACTGTCGCTTGTGCGCAATTTGCCTGATGGATTGTTAATATAAATATCACTGGCACCGCTTGCGCGGGCTTCGGCGTCTACGGAGCTGCCTGCGTAAGTGACATCACTAGCGCCGGATGCTTTGATGAACAGAGTTTCGACGCTACCGTCTTTGATGGTAATATCGCTACTACCGCTCACCCGGATGGTGAGGTCGCCGCCCGTTACGCTATCAATGTCTAAGTCGCTCGCACCGGACGAATGAATACTTAGACCGCCCCCTATGTTGCCTATTTCAATACCGCCTGCGCCGCTAGAACCAATCTCTGCGGCACCTTTAATGTTGCCTAGACTAAGATCACCGCTACCCGACACATGTATATCGGCGCTCGTCAAGTTTTTGGCGGTGAGATCACCGGATCCGGAAACGCTAATATCGGAAACACCTGCACTGCCCATGACAACATCCCCAGAGCCGGAGACCGACAAATCGAGACGGCCATTAACATCGCCAAATTTCATGTCCCCACAGGAGCCGATGCGCAAATAGCCAGAGCCGATATGGCCGACCGTACCAAATAATATCGAGTGGTCTATTTCCAAGTGGACATTGGCGGGAGCGGAGATTCGCACCAACGGAAATTCACGAATATCGCGGTAATTTTTACCGCCGGAACTCCATTTCCATTTGCCCTTTCCGATCATTGCGCGGTCTTTCTTATAGTTACAATTATAAGAACGAACGGAAATATCATCGTCGATCGTTAAATTGCTTCCCGAGCGAATGACATTAGCGCCGTCCGCATCATTGACAATAATCTTGCCCGTATTGTTCGTGACGATTTCGACAGTCCCGATAAAGTTTTCAATCTTGAGCACGGGCGCGTCGTTAGCAAATACGGGGTTTGATATGGCCAATACTGCAAGCAGTGATAGACCTAGTCCGGTATTTAATAATTTATATTTACCCATGATTATCTCCCTTTGTGTTTTGCCGCTATCTAATGCGGATAGAACCGGAACCGTGCTTTTCCTTGCGCAGACGGCCAGATGGTTCGCGGATCGTAATCGAGCCGCTCCCATTTGCGTGTAGTTCGGCATTGGTTGTTTGTCCGTCGTAGCGGATACTGCCAGAGCCGCCTACACTTGCATAAATATCTGTGACATTTCCGCCGTCTATTTCCGCGCTGCCACTACCGCCAATTTTAGCGGAGAGTTTGGAACCACCAACATATTCAGCGTCCAAATCACCACTGCCGCCGCTTGTATACACTAAATCGCCGTCTATGCGGCCAATGTCCATATCGCCGGAACCACCCGTTGTTAATGTAGCATTACCGCCAATATTGCCCACGCTCAAATCACCAGACCCGGCACTGCGAAAGCTTAAATCACCGCCGACACGCCCAAACCCAGCATCGCCGGAGCCTGCAATTGAGGCGCGAACTGGCCCTGTAATATCAGCAATCCTGACATCGCCTGACCCAGCTATGGAAAGCTCCAAACTGTCCATATCATGAGCCGTAAAATCGCCTGAACCTGCTATGCCAATATCGCCCGCGCCTACAGTGCCCAAGGAGACATCGCCAGAACCGGAAATGCTTAAATCAATTTTTCCGCCAATATCGGCAAATTCGAGATCGCCGCACGAACGCAAGCGCAAATCAGCGGAACCAATATTCCCGACATCGCCAAATATAATCGCATGGTCTATTACCAAATGCGTGTTCTCAGGTGCAGTGATTGTTACATGGGGATAGTCTTCGAGATTTTTATAGCCGCCCTTGCGTTTGTTCCACCGCCAATTGCCGACGGATATTTTGATGCTGGAATTTGATTTTTTGCAATTGGTGTTGTTGAGGGGTTCTCCGCCGTCAATCATTACATTTGCGCCGCGCCGTTCAACCGGGGCGCCGTCTGCATCTGTTACGGTAATTTTGTCGTAATCGCCCGTGCGGACATCTATTGTACCGATGAAGTTCTCAATAGTTAATGTCGGCACATCTTTGGCCCAGGTTGGGCTACTCATGGCGGTGTTGCTAAATAAAGCCGTCGCCAGCAGAGCCAGACAGGAGGCCGTACCTATTGTGGCGGTTTTAAAATTGGTAAATGTACGCATTTTTCTCTCTTGGTGTATGACACTTCACTTTATAACGACAAATGTCGTAAACGTCAATTTTTTTAAATTTTCATTGCCGTTAAGACTTAGAACTTAATCAGCAACCGACGTTCGCCTTGCAAGTTAACCGTTAAGGTCAAGGGCGTATGTTCCGCCATATGAGCCTTAATAAATTTGCCGTTCCCGGCTTCTACTCTAATAGGCCCTGCAGCAAATTCTATGCCGGTGGGTGTGATGCCTGTTGCGACACCCGTCCCGAGTGCTCCTGTACTGATCGCGCTGATTAGAAAAATTTTGGTAAACACGTTGTCCTCCTGTTGTGTTTGTTTAAGTCTTGCTTAATTTTTTAGGGCGGATTTAAAGTCCACCCAAATACTTTGTTCTTAGTTATCTCGCCTAGCTTTCCCGCTTAACTCTCTAGGTCGCGGAAATCGCGGCGAAGCTGCCATTCGCTGGATGTAATGGATTTCTCCAAATCTTGTAGGCGGGTTTCCAAAGAGCGAAATTTGCCTTTCACATCACGGTAAGTTGTCGTTGTGCGTAACGGTTCTGCCGAGTTGGCTTTATGTCGACGCTGCGCCTTGCGGGCTTGGCGATATTCGCGGCGGTAAGGGGCACGTTTGTCGGACGGCGTAAACATCCAAAATCCGAGATAAACCCAAAATGTGATGAAGCCAGTTACAAAAAACGAAATCACGGTGAAAATCCGCACGATGATCGGATCAACATTAAGGTAATCGCCTATCCCGGCACAGACCCCGCCAACGACACCGTCAATTTTATTGCGGCGAAAGCGTTTGTGTGACTCTGAATAAACATATCCATTTTCGTCGCCTTCCCAATCCGCATTATGTGCGCGGTCGTATTTATTTTTATATTGTTTTGTCATGGCTGTTATTCCTTTGTGGGTTGCTTCTCCAATTTGGAACCTCGTCGTCCAAAATGCGTTCTAGGACATTGACTCTTTGGTCAAGTATGTCGGCGATTTTGGACATTTGCTCCAATTCCGCCATCTGGTCTTCACTCATATGCCCGATCATACGTTCTTTGTGCTTGTAATAGGATTTCAACATTCCTGATGAAATCCCAAAAACAATCGCGACAATCGGGATCATGAAAACCATTATTTCTGGTTCAAACATAATTTCTCTCTCTTTATGTATTAGACGTTACAGGTTTGGCAATTCGACAGAATTACTTATTAGCCGCAACTTTTTTAACAGATTTCACCTTGTTGGCACCACCGAGGTTCTTTTTCAAGGCGGCCAATTCGGCTTCTACGGCGTCGTCAGCTTCTAGGGCAGCGAATTGGCTTTCAAGGCTCTGGCCATTTGTACCAAGGTCAAACGCTTCTACATGTGCTTCAAGTTCGTCAACCTTGCGTTCCATGCGTTCATAGCGTTGGAGGGCATCGTCAACTTTGTTAGACGTCATCACCTTGCGCATTTTGATCTGGTTGGTGGCGGTAGTACCGCGCATCATCAGAGCTTTGTGCTTGGCTTTGGCTTCGTTCAATTTAGCCTGTAGTTTTTCCAAATCAGAATCAGCCTTTGAAATTGATTCGTTCAAGATTTCAATCTCTTTACGAACGACTTCGGCCAATTGAGCAGATTGTTGTCGCGCTTGAACCGCGCCGCGTGCCAAATCTTCGCGACCTTTGGTCAGAGCCAGTTCGGCTTTTGCGGCCCATTCGGCGGAGCGAACCTCATATTGCTCGGCCTTGCGGCTTAACTCTTTGGTTTCCGCGATATTGCGGGCGGCAGAGGTGCGAACCTCCACCAAAGTGTCTTCCATTTCTTGGATGATCAGGCGGGTGATCTTTTCAGGATTCTCCGCTTTCTCGATCATTGCATTTAGGTTGGAATTAATGATGTCACCCATTCTTGAAAAAATTCCCATTGTCGTCTCCTATTGTTGGTTGGTAATTGGTTAGGGGTTAAATTAGAAAATTGTTGCGATTAAAAAACCGGCGGCGAAAAATCCCCAGCACTCCAATTGGCGGGTGCTGAGATATTTAATGAAGCGCCAGAACTTTGCTTTATAGCCTTGGCGGCTTCCTATGCGGCTTTCGAAATCAAATTCTTGGTCGGTCATGATATTTCCTTTTAAAAGATTTAGGTTCGGCCTAGATGCCGAAGCCGGACAACCTTACGCGGCTTGAACGGCGGTGCAGCGTCAAAGCGCGGCGTCTGGCCCGTAAGTGGCGAACCGGAGCGCTAACGCTTTCGGTAAAAGTTGTGTCGGTATCAAGTGTACGATACGTCATGGTTTCTCTCCTTTTTGTGGCTCCGGCTTTGAAGGGGGAAGCGCCGGGGCCGATTGCAGTCTTAAGCTACTTGCCCGTTTTGGTTTGCCTGTCCTTGGCTTGCCTTGTGGGCGTCGTGTGTAACTGACAAACAAATAATGGCAAAACCTGCGAAAATGTCACGACAAACTTATCTCTTTGAAAAATAAGAGTTTTTTGCTATTTCACCTAAAACTCCAAATACAATATAGCATTTATCACCATGTTTTAGCTATTTACACCATTTGTATTTAGCTATATATACTAAATATGGCACAATTAACGCAAAACCTCATAGGACAAAGCCCAGCTTGGCTAGTGACACTTGACGCAATTTCCGGTTTGGCAGCCATTGATAAGCCAATCTTAGTGGTCGGCGACCCCGGTACAGGCAAAACCAGCGTCGCGGCACGCCTGCATTTTTTATCGCCCCGTTGGGAGCAAGCTTGGCAAGCGGTGAATTGCGCCGCCATGGACGGCGCAAATTTGGAAACGCGTCTGTTCGGTAGCACATCTGGACTGTCGACGAGCCTTTTGGAAAACGCTGACGGCGGTACATTGTTGCTGGACAATATTGAAGCTATGCCTTGGGTCGTGCAAGAAAAACTACTGGGCTTGATCGAAACCGGAACATTTAAAACTGTGGGTGAAGACGAAGAAACCAGTGTTGATGTCCGGATATTATCAACCAGTTCAGTGGATTTACGTACCGAAGTCGCGGCGGGGCGGTTTAGCGCTAACCTGCTATCCCTATTGGCCTATGATGTCATTACCCTGCCGCCATTACGAGTGCGGAGACGGGATATACTCCCCATGGCAGAAAAATTTGCCGCCGATATGGTCACACTACTGGACGAAGAGAGCTTTCCGGGTTTTAGCGCCGAACTGATTGAATTTCTGGGCGCCCACGACTGGCCCGGCAATGTTCGGGAACTGAAAAGCGTGGTCGAGCGAGCCGTAGGCCGGGCATGGAACGACGAAGCCGGGCTAAGCGCACCCATTGCCAATGTCAATCTCGACCCGTTCGATACGCCGTGGCAACTGGCCAATAAATTGTCCACCGCACCATCTGAGCAAAAAATGTCTGCGCCTGAAACCATGCGAAACAACGGATCCAACCAGATGGCCGGCAAAAACTTCACCGAGCGCACGGAAGCCTTTGAACTATCCATAATAAAGGAAGCCTTGAGCCAATCGGGGAACCACCAAGGCAATGCGGCCAAATATCTTGGCCTTACTTATCATCAATTTCGCGGGTTATTACGCAAACACGGGCTTAAGAAGTAAACAATTGAGCGCCTGACCTTACGATTATTTATAGTTTTAGCCCATTATTTTGTGGCAAAGGGACTATCACTGTGAAATCTACGTGTTATAACGCGGGCTGAATTGAGGCGTGGATACATTGTTGTACGCCAATTGGAGAATATATATGTCGTCTATTTTGACCAAAATCGTTCTGGGTGCTACCCTCGTCGTGAGCTTAACCGGGTGCCAAACCATGACCCGCGTCACCAATATGTTACCTGGTGCCGACCCTGTTCCTGTGGGTAAAGACGCCAGCTACACAAGCCGCGCAAAAACGAGCCGCGCCGCACCGCGTATGGGTGTGAACGAGTTTTTATGGCGGGCTTCGCTGGAAACCCTGAACTTTATGCCACTCTCTGAAATTGACCCGTTCGGCGGCGTTATCATCACCGACTGGTATGCCTCCCCACAAGCGCCCAATGAGCGCTTTAAGGCCAATGTCTATATTCTGGATACAAACCTACGCGCTGACGCCCTGAAAGTTTCGATCTTCAAACAAGTCCGTAGCGCCAATGGCTGGAACGACGCCTCCGTAGATGCCGACACGGCCCGGTCAATAGAAAACTCAATCCTGACCCGCGCTAGACAGTTATACATAGCCACCGTCGACGAATAATTATCAGGAAAAAAATCATGTCCAGATATAATGCGGCGGAAGTAGAGCCTCGGTGGCAGGCCGCATGGGACGTAGGTCGCGTCTTTGAGGCTGATGATAATTCTGCCAAGCCAAAATACTTTGCCCTAGAAATGTTCCCCTATCCCAGCGGGCGTATTCATATGGGTCATGTGCGCAATTACGCCATGGGCGATGTGATTGCCCGTTATAAGCGAGCTTGCGGCTTTGAAGTTTTGCACCCCATGGGTTGGGATGCATTTGGGATGCCCGCCGAGAACGCCGCTATGGCAATTGGTGGTCATCCCAAAGAATGGACATATGCCAATATCGAAGCCATGAAAGCCCCTTTGCAAAGGCTCGGTTTTGCGCTGGATTGGAGCCGGGAATTTGCCACATGTGATGTGGATTACTATAAACAGCAACAAGCTATATTCCTAAAGTTTATGGAAAACGATTTGGTCTACAGAAAGACCGCCAAAGTTAATTGGGATCCGGTCGACATGACCGTGCTGGCCAATGAGCAGGTTATTGACGGCAAAGGTTGGCGCTCCGGTGCAGAGGTCGAGACCAAAGAGTTAAACCAATGGTTCTTCAAAATCACCAAATACGCAGAGGATTTGGACACGGCCTTGGATACACTCACAGAGTGGCCAGAAAAAGTCCGCACCATGCAGAAAAACTGGATTGGGCGGAGCGAGGGTGCGCAGTTTAGGTTTGAGTTTGCGGGTAAGGCTCCGGAAGGTTTTGACGGCATTGAAGTTTACACCACACGTCCCGACACTCTGTTTGGTGCCAGCTTTGTGGCGCTGGCTTATGACCACCCATTGATAAAAAGCATGACCGACGGCAATGGGGCGCTGGAAGAATTGGCCAAAGCTTGCACGCTTATGGGCAGTACGGCGGCGGCAGTTGAAAAAGCTAAGAAGCTTGGCGTGGACACGGGTTTGCGGGTTAAACATCCATTTGATGATAATATCACCTTGCCCGTTTATGCGGCCAATTTTGTGCTGATGGGTTACGGGACGGGCGCAATATTTGGCTGTCCCGCTCATGACCAGCGGGATTTGGATTTTGCGCGGAAATATGGCTTGCCAGTCCCAGCTGTGGTTCTACCAGACGGCGAAAACCCGCAGACTTACGAAATTGGCGACGAAGCCTATACCGGGCCCGGTAAATTGTTCAATTCAGGTTTCCTTGACGGTATGGGTGTTGCGGACGGGATTTCTGCGGCCACTGCCAAGCTGGAAGAGCTAGGCTTGGGCACCGGACAAATCACATATAGATTGCGCGATTGGGGTGTATCGCGGCAGCGCTATTGGGGTTGCCCTATCCCGATTATTCATTGTGATGATTGCGGTGCGGTGCCTGTGCCTGTAGCCGACCTGCCTGTCGAACTACCGGACGATGTTAGTTTTGATATTCCCGGCAACCCCCTCGACCGTCATGCCACATGGAAGCATGTAGACTGTCCAAGCTGCGCCAAGCCCGCCGTCCGCGAAACCGATACGCTGGATACATTTATTGATAGCTCTTGGTATTTCGCACGGTTTGCTGGTGCCAAGAAAGATAAAAGCACAGACGATAAGCCGTTCGACAATAAAGCGGCTAGCCAATGGCTCCCCGTTGACCAATATATTGGTGGGGTCGAGCACGCTATTTTGCATTTGCTCTATGCACGTTTCTTCGCCCGCGCTCTTCGCGATTGCGGTCTGTTAGATTTACCGTCAGGCGAACCGTTCAAAGGCCTGTTCACCCAAGGCATGGTCAATCATGCGGTTTACACCGATGCAGACGGGCAATTTGTTATGCCCGCTGACGTGGACGACAAAGACGGCAAGCTTGTGCATATGGATACGGGTTCGTCTATCACACGCGGCGCAGTAGAAAAAATGTCCAAGTCAAAGAAAAATGTCATCGACCCTCACGACATTATCGAAGGATACGGCGCCGATGTAGCGCGTTGGTTTATGCTGTCCGATAGTCCGCCCGAACGGGATGTGGAATGGACG
>JALSHE010000023.1 GCA_026982415.1 Robiginitomaculum sp. | reverse complement strand
CGTCAATGGCCAGCGCATTATCTTTGAAATCATGGCCGAGAATATCGGCAAGGCGTTTGAGCCGACCTTCATCATTATCGGTTTCGCGCGGCAAACTTAGCGTCGCCCGCACCCCGTTGTGCAGAGAAAACCCGACATCCGCCCGCGCCATGGCCAGGCGTTTGACCATGTCGGATATAGCCATGCTTTCCGAGCGCTCGGTCTTGAGAAATTTTAGCCGCGCAGGCGTGGCGTAAAACAAATCCCGCACATCAACCCTTGTGCCGGACAAGCCAAAACGCGGTGCGGGCTTGGGGCCAGAAAGGTCGCCGCCGTCTACGGATAATTCCCAAGCGGATTCGGCGTTCAATATTTGCGTGGTGATGGTGAGGCGCGACACCGAACCTATGGACGGCAAAGCTTCGCCGCGAAAACCCATGCTCGCAATGTTGAGCAAGTCCCATTTCCCGTCTGCGTCCGGTGATAATTTAGACGTGGCATGGCGTTCAATGGCGAGTAACAACTCGGCCTTGGTCATGCCTTCGCCGTCGTCGGTAACGCTAAGGCTGCGCCGCCCTCCAGCCTCAAAGCGAATATCAATTTGGGTCGCGCCAGCGTCCAGCGCATTCTCCGCCAATTCTTTGATAACACTAGCCGGTCGCTCAACAACCTCACCCGCCGCAATGCGGTTAATGGTGTGCTGGGGCAGTCGGCGAATCGTTGGGGTTGGTGTTGTCATGGGGGGAAGTTAACGGAAATATCACAGAAATAAACCAGTTATCATCTCGCCTCCTCTTTAATCATCCCGCCGCAGGGCGGGATCTTTTCAGGCATTGCTCAATACTCATGAGATACCGCCTCTCCGCTCACACAGACGAAGGCCGGGGTGGCGGAATGATAGATAAGGGGTGGAATGGTGGATTGGATTGGCTTTACAAACCCGGTAATTTAGCGCCACCGGGGCGGCGTTTAATTTGCACGGGGTTACCGCCTGTGGCTGATTGCACGGCTTTTTGGCGGCGGGCTTCTTGGTCAGGGTCGAGGGGTTGACCGTCTAGGCCAATGGCTTGGCCATTTTTCCAAAATAGAATACGGTCCGCGAAACCACGGTTTTTGCGTTCGATAGAGTTCTGCCCGTCAATGATAACCCGCACAGCCGGGTCGGCTCTGCCGCCGCCGGCTTTGGCGATGAGAACCGCTTCGCCGGAACTTGGCTTGGCCGGATCGATTTCGCCGAGCAAAGCTTTGCGTGCTGCAACGGTGGCGTATTTTTCTTCGACATTCAACTCGCCTTCGCGGGGTGGGCGCAGATTATATTCCGGCGGCACGACGAGGGGCGGCTTGGTCAAGATGTTAAATTCATTAGGCGTGGTTTTGGTCATGCCGAGAGCTTTACCCGCAGAGGCACAGCCCGTACTAAGAAGCGCAGAACCAACAAGCCCAGCCAAGAGAAAATTACGTGATGTCATTATCGACTCCTAGGTCATAACAGTTTAGGGGCTTCTAGCGAATAAAACCCACTATGCCAAGTTAACTTTTCGTATTTTCCTCAGCAGATACAGCCGCATTTTTCTCCGCTCGCCACTGGAAAAACATGGACAATAACAAGCCTGCGACACCAACATTAATCGACATATCCGCAACATTAAACACCCATTTAAAGCCAATATCGGAGAAATTAAGAAAATCCGTCACTGCACCGTAGAGCGCTCGGTCAATGGCATTACCAATCGCCCCGCCGATGATGAAGCCCAACGAAACAGAAATCAGTCTGCTCTTTTCCTTATTAAGCCAAACCAGCAACACAATCGCCATAACAATAGCAAATACGGTCAACGCATAACGGCCAATGTCTGCATGTTCGCGGAACAAGCCAAAACTGACCCCTTGGTTACAAACCAGTGATAAATCAAACACGGACGAAACCTCAATATGGCTACCCGGATAAGGATTAAGCGCACATATATTATGGGGCACACCAAACTTTTTCAGCGCCCATGCTTTGGTGAGCTGGTCAAATGCGACGATTGCCGCCGGGATAAGACCACCGTATAGCCAGAGTTTTTTACGAAGCTTCATAGTATTTCCTTCAACATCACAGCCCCTCACCACGCTGTCGCGCGCCTCTCCCAATGGGAGAGGCTAGGCTCGCCGAACCCACACCGTTTATCCTAAAATGTGATGATAGTCGCGCCAAAGTCTCCACTCCCATAGGGAGAGGAACAAGGTGAGGGGATGGGATGTTAATTGTTTCACCCATTAGCTTTATCCCATTGCTCAGTCGCCACCACATCACGCGGGGTGATAGTTGCACCGTCGGTCGCTTTGAAATATTTCCATGAGCGTTCGCATTTTGTGAAACCGTCTGCTTTTAAGTCTTCAATCTGAACACCTTCTGCATTGGCTGACAAATCACATTCGCTGACAATCAGATAATCCGCAAGCGTATCCACCGGAGCCGACGGGTCGGGGTAGACATCTCTGCGGGTGATACCCAGCGCAGTTAGGGCGCTGGTCAATGTGCTTTGCGCCGGAGCCAATACGCGGGCTTCCAGGCTGGATTTAATCATGCCGTCTTTGCGTAATGGTTCGATGGTTTCTGAAACTTGGGCGCGGAATACGAGTAGCGCGCCCATATGTTTGGCGAGGGCTTCGTTCTTCCACCCATCAACAGCGGCAGGGAATTCGTGTAGATGCACCGAGCCGTTTTCGTCATTATGCCGTGTTTGCCAGACCTCTTCCATAGTAAAACTGAGGATGGGGGCTAGCCATAATGTTAGGCGGTTAAACAATTTGTCCATGACCGTGCGGCAAGCGCGGCGTCTGGTGCTGTCGAGAGGGTCGCAATAGAGCGCGTCTTTACGGATATCAAAATAGAAGGCTGATAAATCATTGGTGCAAAAATTGAACAGAGCCGAATAGACTTTCTTAAAATCGTGGGTTTTGTAGGCGTCTTTCACCAGCACATCCAGTTCGCTCAATCTGTGCAGTACCCACTTTTCAAGCGCAGGCATATCGGCATAGTCCACCGCGTCCGCTTCATCATAACCATCGAGCGCACCAATCATATAGCGCAGAGTATTGCGCAGTTTGCGGTAGGCATCTGCGGCGGTTTTGATGATTTCGTTGCCGATTCTAAGGTCGTCGGTGAAGTCGGAACTGGCCACCCACAAGCGCAGAATATCGGCACCGTATTGGCGGATGATTTGCTCTGGTGCTATGGTATTGCCGAGGGACTTACTCATTTTACGACCATCTTCGGCCATGACAAAACCGTGGGTTAGCACGGCTTTGTAGGGGGCTTCGCCGTAATTGGCGCAGCTTTCCAGCAAGGATGATTGGAACCAGCCGCGATGCTGGTCAGTGCCTTCAAGATACAAGTCGGCGCGGTCTTCTAGGTCGTCTCGTTGCTTAAGGCAAAACGCATGGGTGCAACCACTGTCGAACCAGACATCGAGAATATCGGTTACTTTCGTCCAGCCGTCATTGTCATCAGGCATAAAGGTTTCCAGCGGTGTATCGAACCAACCGTCTACACCTTTGGCTTCTACGGCGGCGAGGATGCGGGCATTGATAGCTTCGGCATCGTCGCGTTCACTGTGCAAGCGGCCATCTTCGTGTACGATTAAGGTAATCGGCACACCCCAATTGCGTTGACGGGAGATTAGCCAATCCGGCCTATCTTCGACCATAGCACGGATACGGTTTTCACCCCGCGCCGGATACCAAGTGGTTTCTTTAATGGCGGCCAGCGCCTTACCGCGCAAGCCGCCTTTACTCATAGAGACAAACCATTGCGGCGTAGCACGGCGAATAACCGGCGCTTTGGAACGCCAGCTATGAGCATCACGCAACACAGTAATCCCGCGCGCCAAAAGATTGCCGCATTCCATCAGAGCCTTAAGAACTTCGGGATTAGCCTTACCGTCCTGCCCGCGTTTCTTACCCGTAGTGCGAATAACATCCAAACCTTGAAACCGCTCTGGCATGACATCCGTATAACAGCCATCATCATCTAGGGTCATGGGGACAATGGGGTCTAAAATACCATCTTCTGCAAGTTCTTCTAGATATGCCTGATTTGAAATCCAGACATTATAGTCGTCCTCACCATGACTAGGAGCCGTATGGACAAACCCTGTACCCGCTTCAGCGGTAACATGATCTCCTTCAAGAAGTGGCACAAAATAATTGAAATCCTCAGGGTTATCCAAACCAGCAAGAGGATGTTGTAATACCATCTCTCCTAAAACATCCCCATAAATTGACGCCAGTCGATTGGCAGATTTAATCAACCCCGCCTTTGACACAGTTTCCCACAAGTCATCAGCGACAATTAAGCGGTCGCCCGGTTTTGACCAAGGTTCAAACTCGGCTTCTTCCATTTCAGTAACTTCATAGATGCCGTAGCTGATACGGGACGAGAAACTAACCGCGCGGTTAGCAGGTATGGTCCATGGCGTCGTTGTCCAAATTACAACGCAAGCACCATTTAAAGGTTCTCTCAAATTATCCGGTACACCTACAGTATGGAGATAAGGAAATTTAACATAAATTTGCGTTGCCCGTCTGTCCGCGTATTCAACCTCGGCTTCGGCCAGAGCGGTGCGCTCAACCGGCGACCACATGATCGGTTTTGAGCCACGGTATAATTGACCTGAGTTGGCGATTTTCAGGAGCTCGCCGCAGATGATAGACTCGCTCTTGAACTCCATGGTTTTGTAGGGGTGGTCCCAATCGCCTATCACGCCAAGCCGTTTAAACTCTTCGCGTTGCACACCAAGCCATTCACCTGCATATTCACGGCAGCGGGAGCGAAATTCACTGCCCGGGACTTGGTCTTTGGTGCGGCCTTTGCCCCTGAATTCTTCTTCGACTTTCCATTCAATAGGAAGTCCGTGGCAATCCCAGCCCGGCACATAATTGGCGTTATAGCCAAGACCCTGATGGGCCTTGACCACGATATCTTTGAGGATTTTATTCATCGCCGTACCGATATGGATATGACCATTGGCATAGGGCGGGCCGTCGTGCAGCACGTAGGTCGGCTTGTCTGCACTCTGCTTGCGCAATGTATTATATAGATCGATTTTATCCCAATGAGCCAGCCATTCAGGTTCCTTGCGCGGCAATCCTGCCCGCATCGGGAAATCGGTTTTTGGGAGAAATAAAGTTTCGCG
>JALSHE010000022.1 GCA_026982415.1 Robiginitomaculum sp. | reverse complement strand
CCTCGCGCAATTTTTCTGCAGCCGGAACTAACCATGCGGCGTAAGCCTTTGAATAAGGTTCGGCAATCAGACCGCCGTCCTTGCGCTTGATTATTGTGTACCACGAATTAAATGCTTTCTCGTCCCCCGGGTTGGCTTTGATCCAGGCGGCAAATTCCGCCTTAGTAATGTCCACCGGGTAATACCCTGCCCCCTTTGGCTTTACAACATCACCCCAAAACGGATGGTCTTCGTCCAGTGTATCCCAAGGGCCGTAATGACGGTCAAACATTTTAAGCAATAAGTCTTTTTGAGGGTCATCGGATGCAGCTATATCGGCGCGAGTTTGCGGGTTAGTTCGCGATTCTTGGCGCAAATAAATTTCGTCCATATAGGCGGCGGCTTGGATGAGTAAATTAACCACTTGGCGCTGCTCATCATTTAAAAAACTTGTGTCCGTACCCGTTAAATCGACCGTAGCGATTTGGTCATAGCGTGCCTGAAGCGGCGAAACTTCTTGGCTTTGCGCTGCGCTTATTTGGGGTGGTGTTTTTGCTTGTTTGGCCGGGGAGCAACCCGTCAGCAAAGCGGCGGTCGCTGTGGCTATTAAAAGTGCGCGCATAATATTTCCTTTTTAGATTTGCCGCATATTACAGTTTCTTCCGCGCCAAGGCTAGGGATAATGCTCGGTTTGTAAATTATGTCGCGCCTTATGGTGCTAATTGATCAAAGGCCGCTTTGGCGTCTTTCTCCGCCCGCGCATAGGCTTTCGGTGTGGCGCCGAACCACCCCTTAAAGGCGCGGTTAAAAGCACTTTGCTGGCTATAGCCCAAACGGTCTGCAATACTGAGCAAGGATATATTATCCGCCATCATTTTCGCACATAATGTGCGCCGGGCTTGCTCTAAAACCGATCTAAAATTTGTATGCTCAGCCTGAAGGCTTCTGCGCAAACTGCGCGGGCTCACACCCAAATACTTGGCGGTTTGTTTCAAGTTCGGCACGGCATTTGACATCTCCATATATAGCATATCCGATACTTGCTCAGCCATAGGTTTGGCTGGCTGCAAATTGGCCAAAGCAACATCAAGCCGCTGGCAAATTTCTGCTAATGATTTTTCATTTGCTTGTGGCAAGGGCGCGTCAATAACCTCAACATCTATCAACATGGCGTTTTCGTCCTTCCCGAATGAGACCGGGCAATCGAATGTCTCGATGTATTTATAAGCATAGCTTGGCCGGGCATGTCTAAAATGCACGGCATTAATTTTTTTATTATGCACCCATGATAACCAGCGACCAAATATAGCATGACCAGCCATGACCACATCCGTGACCATACGGCCATATTCCGCGTCTTTATAATGAGGCTCCCAGATTAAATGGGCTTGGTCACCACTTGTTTTTAAATTGGTACGCCCCAATTGTTGGGTCAAAATTTGGTAACGGCGGTTCAGCATAATTACTTGCCGCAATGTCCCGCAGCACATAATCGCACTGCCCAACTCGTTCAGGGAAGCTGGGCGCAGGTTTGCACCACACAGCAAACCAATGTGCGGTTTGCCTGTTGTTTTCTCTGTGAAAGCTAAAATTTTAAATATCAGTTCAACAGGGTATCTTTGTTCTGACATTGGACTTTTGCCAGAACTTAAATCACCAGACCTTAAACCTGCTGTTGCACCGGGAATGAGCGCTAACAATTCGGATTGGCTTGCGCCCTGCTCAGTGCAGGAATCAATATATGATGCCAAATAACTTTCCGATACCGTATTCATATTTGCGTAAACCCACTTTGTGAAAACGTGTTGCAGTCCATGCTTATATACAAAAATACCCACATTTGGCCTAAAATGTACATTTTTTTGGCCTGTTCTGTCAAGACAGCAAAGTTTCGTTCTGTTATATGCGAGATTACTTGCAAGGCAGTAAAACAATATTGTTGCATATGTGGACGCAAAAGAGTTTCAGGCAAAGAAAAACCGCCTGCAACGGGGCGCGAAGCAGACGGCCTTTATGATCTCTTAAAAGAGATAATTATTATCTAGGGTAAGTGCGCCTGCATATCAAGCCCCTAATAGCAGTTTTTTTTAGATATATTAGCTTTTCCTAATATGTTGCCAATATTTAATCATTTTTGAGTTTTTCTAAGCATTTTTCCCGGCTTTTTTATCCCTTGCCCGCAATAATCTAAGCCGTAGCGCGTTTATTTTTATGAAACCGCCTGCATCTGCTTGGTCATAGACATCGTCTTCTTCGAAGGTGACGTGTTCTTGGGAATAGAGTGAGTAAGGGGAAGCTCGACCTACGATGTCGCAATTGCCTTTGTAAAGCTTCAGCCGCACCGTGCCTGTGACCATTTCTTGGGATTTATCGACGGCGGCCTGTATCATTTCGCGCTCAGGGGAATACCAATAGCCGTTATAAATCAGTTCTGCATATTTCGGCATTAGCTCGTCTTTGAGATGCATAGCGCCCTTGTCCAAAGTAATTTGTTCGATACCCCTATGCGCCATCAGCAAGATTGTGCCGCCGGGCGTTTCGTAAATACCCCGGGATTTCATACCGATAAAGCGGTTTTCCAAAAGGTCGAGCCGGCCAATACCGTTAGCGCCCCCAAGCTCGTTCAATTTGGTAAGCAGCGTCGCCGGGGACATATCCACACCGTCAATGGAAACCGCATCACCGCGCTCAAACCCGACCTCTATATAGGTTGCCTGGTCGGGCGCGGCTTCTGGTGACACTGTGCGCTGGTAAACAAACTCCGGCGCTTCCACCGCCGGGTCTTCTAGCGCTTTGCCCTCGCTTGAGGTATGCAACAAATTAGCATCAACAGAGAACGGCGCCTCGCCGCGCTTGTCTGTGGCAATTTCAATATCGTGCTTTTCTGCATATTCAATCAGCTTGGTGCGGGAATTGAGATCCCATTCTCTCCAAGGCGCAATGATTTTAATGTCCGGATTAAGCGCATAATAAGCCAGTTCAAACCGCACCTGGTCATTGCCTTTACCTGTCGCGCCGTGGCAAACCGCATCGGCACCAACCATGTTTGCGATTTCAATTTGGCGTTTGGAAATCAATGGCCGCGCAATAGACGTGCCGAGCAAATATAGCCCCTCATACAAGGCATTGGCACGAAACATGGGAAAGACAAAATCACGGACAAATTCTTCGCGCAGATCGTCAATGAAAATTTCTTTCACCCCGGCAGCTTCAGCTTTCCGCCGCGCTGGCTCCAATTCCTCGCCCTGACCCAAATCAGCCGTAAAGGTAACAACCTCACAGCCTTTTTCTTCCTGTAGCCATTTCAAAATTATCGACGTGTCCAGACCACCAGAATAGGCCAATACAACTTTCTTCGGATTTGATGCCATGATGTTTCCTCCTTATTTGCGAAACCACTTAGCGCAAAAGTGTTTACAAAAGCTAGACTTAGCTATAATTATTTCACTGAAAGCAGGGGAAAAATGGCACAGCACAAAACTGAAAACACACCAAAGACGGAACCTCAACAGGAACCAGACATAGAGAAGCTTGCGGCACAACCGCCCGAAACAGCACCCGGCGCGGGTGAAACCAGTGCGCCTCAGCCAGATGCTGCGCAAACGCCTCCTACGGAGGATTTGGCACCAGCACCCCAAGCCGCGCCCGGTACAATAGACACAATACCAGTCGCTGACGCAGGTGGGTTTTCATTTTCTGGCATTATGGACAGTGCCAAGGATATTGCCGCTAAAATCGGTCACCAAATTTGGGATTGGCTGACCAGTCCGGCATTTCTGGTCATGGTTGGTGTGGTTATTCTGGGTTATTTTTTGGCGCGGTATATCACCAAACAATTGGTCAAGCGGGTCGATTTTTTCCGCAAAGAGCCAAAGGACGGTAAATTACTCAGGGTCAAAAAAATCGCATGGCAACTCCGTGATCTGGTATTTCCAGCCGTCCTCATCGCTCTCTATGCTGTGGCGTCGCCTGCCTTGCAGAACATCCCCATACTGGGCCAAGACTGGTTGGTGAAAATCGCCCAAGGTTTGGCCGTAGTTTTCTTGCTCTATACGGCTATCAAGCGCTTCATTAAACATCCGCTCGTGCAAAAATTGGTAATCTGGATTGCTATCCCTATCGCTGTCCTCAAGGTATTTGGCTGGTTCGATGAGTTCCAGGCCTTCATGCAGGATGATGCAAAATTAGAGCTGGGCAATATCTCTATTCCGGCTTGGACCGTTGCCAATATTTTAATCTTTGGCTCCATCTTGTTCTGGGTTGGACGTATCTCTAATACCAAGGGTAAAGAGGTCATCCAGAAACAAGAAAGCATTGATGCGGGCACCCGTGAAGTGTTCTCCAAAATATTTGAAATGATCTTGTTTGCGATTTTGTTTGTCTTACTCATGAACATTGCCGGCATTGATTTGGGTGCACTGGTTGTTCTAGGCGGCGCCATTGGTTTGGGCTTAGGATTTGGCCTGCAACAAATCGCAGCCAACTTTATTTCCGGCATGATTTTATTGCTCGACCGCACCATTAAAATCGGCGATTTTGTTGTCTTACCTGACGGCCAAGAAGGTTATGTGCAAGCCCTCAACATGCGGTCCGCGACCGTCGAAACCACCGACGGCAAAGACATTATGGTGCCCAATGTCACATTTATTGAAAACGCCTATGAGAACTGGACCCACTCCGACCCGCGCCAACGCTATGAGGTGTATTTTTCCGTCGCCTATAATACCAATATTGACTTGCTTGAAGACATCCTCATCCCGGAAATTTCCAAACACAAAAGCGTCTTGCAAGAACCGGAAAAGCCGGATTTAGAGCTGCGCGAATTTGGCGATTTCGGCATTAAATTCGCCATAGAATTTTGGTGCGACGGCATAGACGACGGCGAAAACAAATTCACCTCAGACCTAAATTTCATAGTCTGGCGCACCCTAAAAAAACACGGCATTGAAATGCCGTTGCCGCAGAGAGAAATTCGGATTTTGAAAGATTGATATGAGCGCGGCGGGCGCTAACTTAAGTCTTTATTTCACCAAACACACCACCTGGGCGATGCGGCGCGCACGGCGATAGCTGTCGGCGCGGCGTCCGTAGTTTTCTACGGTGATAGCGTCGGCGCCGGGCTTTTGTTCCAATGGGCTTAAAACTTTGGCCAGAGACTTGGGCGCGACCGTATAGACCCGGCCACGTCTGATGCTTTCAGCGGCGACCAAGCCAATGATCTCCCCGTCTTTATCAAATACCGGGCCGCCGGATAAGCCGCCAATAGAACCATCCAATCCCCGTGAACGCCCAATTTCCGACCAAACCAGAACTGGTTCAGTCGTGCGGTAACGCCCACGCGTCAACATGCGGTGCCGCCCAATTAATTTCCCAGCTAGTTCTCCAGGCCGTCCTTGGGGGAATCCTATGAGATAGGCGCGCTCACCTATTTGTCGCCGGGTGTTAAAATCGCGGGCGAAGGGGGCGCGCTTCCAGCGCGACACCAAGACTGCCGTATCTGTATCTTTGGATATTTTTACCGCGTCCATAATTACGTGCTTTCCGCCGCCGAGCCTTAGACCCACCGTGTCGCAACTATCGACAACATGACGCGCCGTTAACCAAGTGCCCTGATTGTCTACGGCAAAAGCTGTGCCTATACCCGAACTAGGCTCATCTATTTCCACCATCAAGGCCGGATCAGTTGGCATTGCATTAGGGAGAGCGGCACCAAGTTCCGGCGGCACCATAGGCGGGATATTAGGCCTAGATTTCAGCGTAACATTGCCGATGATAATCACCAGTAAAATCAGATAAATCAGCCAGTCTGGAATATTGCGAACAATGCGCACGGCGCGCCCCTAGCCGGCTATTGCGAAAGCAAGGACAATAGAGCCAGCCAGCTTGAACGCAGCTAAAACCGTAGCCGCAGCAACTTCTCCGTCAATTATTCTTTGAGGCATGCCAGCAAATATCATGTCGGAGACGCGAAACAAAAACAATTGCAATAACGTGCTAACCGTGCCCCAAACCAATACATCCATCAAGCCGATTTTCATAACCAAACAAGCAGCCAAGGGCAAAGCCAGTCCAACCACCAAGCCGCTAAAAGAAATGGCGGCAGCGATATTATTGTCCTGTATCAATGCGATCTCTTTGTGGGGTGTCAATTTCACATACGCGGTCAAGCCGACCACATAAATCACTGCGACAAGCAAAAGGTAAAATATCAAATACGGAAAACCGTTGGCTAAACTCTCAAGTGATGGATGCATATTGTTCTCTTTTCTATCCGTCAGGTGTTTTTTTATTGTTCTTGATCCTATTTTGAATGGTATGGAATAAAATTTCAAGGCGTAAATTACGCTCGCTAAACAAAGTACATTATTGATCACAGCCCAAGAGGCTCTGCCCCCAAGGGCAGTGCAATAAAAACCCTATCATTGAGGCATCATTAGGGTGGCTTATATTTTTTTGATCTTGAGCTATTCTTATTACTATTTTTGATATTAGAATTGGTGCTTCTTGCAAGCGGGATTCGCTTGTGCCGCAAAGAAGGCGTCCCCGACGATATATACGCGTCGGTTAATTCGTGCGGCCAAAACACCGGGGGTGTGAGGGCGCGGGCTGGTCGCGGCCAAAACACCGGGGTTATTTTGTACAGTGGTTCAGGCACATAAATGTCCGGCTCTTCTTGGGCCGACTTGGGGAACATTTCCGAAAGATTCGGCAAGGCGAACTGTTTGTCCTGATTGAGACCGCCTGGTTTCGGGGGGTCACTCCAAGTTCTGTCTGCTGATTGGGCAGGGTCTACTTGTTGAGCGCGGTCTGCTTTGGGTTTTGGCGCTGATACGGTTGACCAAGGCGCAACCCCAGACAACACATCATATTTGTGCTGCCAACGCGCTATCACGGTTTCGCCGATCACCCAGCGCACCCAGGATCGCCGCTTTGCGCAGGCCAGAACCCACATTCTAACGCGCAAATTATGATTAAAGTTATATTCTTCGCGCAATTGCCGGATCAACTGCCCCAACATAAATGCGCTTTTCAGCGAAGCGTCATTGGCAATGCCGTATACGTCCAGCCCGGCTATCAGCTGGCGTACCAGCGCAAATAGGGCCGTTAAATCCAATAGGCCGGGCGGCTCAAGTTTGTTTATAGCATTCATATCAAGTTTCATGCTTGGGATAATAGAGCCGCCAATATAACCATGGATAAGTTTTTTAAAAAACCGTATGGATAGTATGAGCATGAACAATTGTTAGGCTCTAAACCAATGCAAATAACCACACGGCAAAAAAAAAGGTCACGCCGAAGCGTGACCAAAGTTTGAGGGGGAGGATGTAGCTCTCGCTACACTTTGGATATGGGAAGCCCCGTAATATTAGCAAGCTATATGGACGGTTTGTAATAAATCACTCCCCGTCTCTTACCTGTCCCATCTTGAAACACCCTTTGGTTAATCTCGGGACTTTTCCGCATTAACTGCCCAAATATGCACCACAACGACGCGTCCTACTCGCTTTATAAGAGAACAACTCCCGACATAACTGGCACAACACTTGCTCTCCTTTGGGGGGAGTGAAATTATTATTGGTATTTCCCCAAAAAGGGTGCCTAACAAAATATGAGGAAACATAATGACCAGTGATATTGATTTACATGTAGGCAAATGTCTGCGCCGCCGCCGCCGCTTGCTGGGGCTAACGCAACAAGCCTTGGGCGACCAAGTGGGTATTCGGTTCCAACAAATCCAAAAGTACGAATGCGGTGCCAACCGTGTCAGTGCGAGCCGCCTATTCGAACTGTCCGAAGCACTTAGCGTGCCCGTACAGCATTTTTACGAAGGCCTGTCCGAACACGACCCGGTTTCTGGCAAACCGGAACAAGGTGTTTTGGCACCGGATATTTTGTCCAAGAAAGAAACCATGGATTTGGTGCGGGCTTATTATTCTATGGGCGAAATGCCGCGCAAACATTTGCTGGATCTAGCCAAGTCTTTGGAGGCCACAGCCAACGCGGCTAAGCTGGCACAAAAGATGACGCGAAAATCTATGTTGACCGTCCACGGTTAATTCGTGCTAGGCTCGGCTTATGCCGAACCAGTCCGACATTGATACCCGCCTGAACGCCGCCCAAAACATGGCAGATCAGGCACGCGAATTGACCCAGCCAGCATTTGTACGCGGGCTATCGGCGGATAATAAAAACAAGACGGGCGTATTCGACCCTGTGACCAAAGCCGATAAAGCGGCTGAGAAATTATTGCGCGACTTAATCGAAACTTCCTTTCCGGGCGATAGTATTGTCGGCGAAGAATACCCGGATAAATTCGGGGATAATGATTGGTGTTGGTGTCTCGACCCCATTGACGGCACAAGAGCCTTTGTGGCGGGCGTCCCGGTTTGGGGGACTTTAATAGCGGTAAGCTTCAGGGACGAACCTATTATTGGCATTATCGACCACCCTGCCCTCGGCGAGCGCTATATTGGCCGTCTGGACAAGACCGGCGGTAAAGCTTGGCGCGTTGATGCGTCCGGCACTGCGCCCCTAAAAACCCAAATTTGTGCCAAACTTAATGACGCGGTTTTGTCCTGCACCGAACCCATGGCTATGTTGTCGCGCGGACAGTTGGCAGCTTACGAAATGATCCGGCGCACGGCACGTTTTACCCGGCTCGGACTAGATGCTTACGGCTACGCCCTGACGGCGGCGGGGCGGATTGACTTGGTCATAGAAGCAGGCCTCGCCCCCTACGATGTCCGCTCCCACATCCCAATCATCAAAGGCGCAGGCGGCGCGATCACAACATGGCACGGCGGCAATGCCAAAGACGGCGGCGCCGTAGTCTGCGCCGGCGACCCCAGATTACTGGATCAGGTATATCCGTATTTGCAACGGGCTATGGATAGTTAGTTAGCACCTACCAACGCGGCCAGAGGAAGTTTTTGGCGACTTCTGACAGGCTGGGGCGCTGCATTAAATTGTTTGTCATGCGGGTGTCCCGGTGTAGGCCGTTGACCCAATTGACGAAGTGGACGCAATTATGGCTCAGCACATCATAGCCACGCTCTCCGATTAAATCTTCGGCGCGGCGCACGGTTTCTTCTGGCTCTAACGTGCCAATATAGCCGTGGTTTTCCCGCAGCCGACCGCCAGAAAATACTGACGGTGCCACAGAAACCACCCCGCCGAAGCGGCGCGAGCGGCAAATAATATAACCGTCCCTGCCGACAATCCCCTCATGGCGCGCCGCCGGGAATAGTTGAATGGAGACGGTGTCGCCGGAGTTTTCCGCCCTAAAATCTGTCGTAAATGTCACAAACTTCTCTCTCTCTATGCACAGATTTATACTCTATGTATTATCGCTTATCAATAAGTAATTGCACATCTTACGCTTCAAGAAAATTTGACAGTGCCAATATTACTCACCTATAATGTGATCATGGGAGACACATATGAGCGACGAGACACAAAAGCCAGACGACGGCGAAACCCCGGCAAAAAGTAAGATCAAAGTTGCCGTTAGCAAAACCGCCGAGGTCGCCGATAAAGCCAGCAATGCTGCCGACCTTGCTAATAATGCGTTTGGCGCAGTGAAGTGGGTGGCAATTGCTGTTGTCATGCTCACGGTTCTCGGGTTTGGCTATGGTGCCTATAAATTGGTCACCAGACCCGTTGTTGCGGTCACGGATGCCGCAGGAAAAATGGTCGACGCCGCCTCTGAGGGAGCGGGTGCCATCAAAGACGGCGCAGGCAATGTCATCAACCGTCTGGCTATCCCAACGCAGGATCAAGTCGCACTGGATGCCCTAGCCGAGGCGAGTTTTACGCTCTTACACAATTACCCTGTTACTAAGCCGGACGGCATGAAAGAGCGTTTATTTCGGGCTACAAATTTCGGGGACAGCGAGAAAAAAGTGTGCAAAATGTCCGTCAATTTTGGCGGCGGCGATCTGGACGCCTATGGCGGCGCAAACAATGAAGACTATGCCAAGTCCAAATCACTGGGTTCAAAGGATAATCGTCTCATCCGTTTTATCCTCAGAGCCGGGCGCGACGATATTCCTATGAATGTAGTTTGGGATAATGATGCCAGCCACTGGCAAATGAAATGGCGCCCCACAACGGTCAAAAAACCGCTGGACGATACCACAGCAGAAGCCCGTATATTTGATTTGCTCCGCAAAATACAAACACAGTGCAAGGGCGGCGCATAACCGGCTTGAATATACGCCGCCGTGCAATGTTTAGGTAACAACCAAAACCAACCCGTCTTTACCCACATCAACCTTAACATGGTCACCGTTATTGACCTTGCCTGCCAAAACTTGCCGCGCTAGTTCGTCTTGCACGGCTTTTTGGATGACGCGTTTTAGGGGTCTGGCACCGAAAGCTGGGTCATAGCCTTTTTCGGCAAGCCATGTGCGAGCAGCATCCGTTAGCTCTATGGTTATATCTCGGTCTTTGAGCCAGCCCATTAGGCGTTTGATTTGAATGTCTACAATAGTGCCCATGACCTCTGGCTTGAGCCGCTCGAACAACAATATTTCGTCGAGACGGTTGAGGAACTCGGGACGAAAATGGGCTTTCACTTGTTCCATTACGGCTTCGCGAGCCATATCAACATTATCATCATCACCGAGGGCGACGAGAAATTCTGCACCGATATTACTGGTCAAAATAATCACACAGTTTTTGAAATCAACCGTGCGTCCCTGTCCGTCGGTCAAGCGCCCGTCGTCCAAAACTTGCAACAGCACATTGAACACATCCGGATGCGCTTTCTCGATCTCGTCGAACAATACCACCTGATACGGACGGCGGCGCACGGCTTCGGTGAGCATACCGCCCTCGTCGTAACCCACATATCCAGGCGGGGCACCGATGAGGCGCGACACGGAATGTTTCTCCATATACTCGCTCATATCTATGCGGGTAATGGCTTGATCGTCGTCAAACATAAATTCGGCCAGCGCCTTGGTTAGCTCGGTTTTACCAACGCCCGTAGGCCCTAAAAACATGAACGAGCCAATGGGTCTTGCGGGATCTTTTAGCCCTGCCCTAGCCCGGCGCACTGCATCCGATACGGCGGCCACGGCTTGCGCCTGCCCGACCACGCGCTTGGCCAATACGTCTTCCATAGCCAGTAATTTATCCCGTTCACCTTCGAGCATTTTCTCCACGGGCACACCCGTCCACCGCGCTACCACAGAGGCAATCATATCGGCATTGACCACATCGGCCTCAAGTGCCGTATCGTCTTCATCAACTTCTTCGGCGGCTTGTAATTGCTCTTCCAACTGCGGGATTTCCACATGCTGTAATCGGCCTGCGGATTCATAGTCACCGCGTCTAACCGCGTCGGCCAACACATTGCGCGCTTGGTCGAGTTTTTCTTTCAGCTCGGTCGCACCAGCCAGTTTGGCTTTTTCCGCCTGCCAGCGTGCGGTCAATTCTTTGCTCTGTTCCTCAAGCTCGGTGATTTCTTCTTGGCGTGTAGCGAGCCGCTCTTTGGACGCTTTATCTTTCTCTTGCTTAAGGGCCTCGACTTCAATCCGCGCACGCATTAATTTTCGGTCTATTTCGTCGAGCTCTTCGGGCTTGCTATCCACCTGCATTCTTAAACGAGATGCGGCTTCGTCCATCAAATCGATGGCTTTGTCGGGTAAAAATCGATCGGTAATATAGCGGTTTGACAGATTAGCCGCCGCGACAATAGCGCCGTCAGATATACGGATACCGTGATGAACTTCGTATTTGTCCTTGATGCCGCGCAGGATAGAGATTGTATCCTCAACGCTCGGCTCGTCGACAAATATGGTTAGGAAACGCCGCGCTAACGCCGCGTCTTTTTCCAAATGCTTACGGTATTCATCCAGTGTGGTCGCGCCGATACAGTGCAGTTCACCCCGTGCCAATGCGGGCTTGAGCAAGTTGGCTGCGTCCATAGCCCCGTCAGTTTTGCCCGCGCCGACCAGCATATGAATTTCGTCAATAAACAAAACGATTTTGCCGTCAGCTTTCTCAATCTCTTTGAGAACTGCCTTAAGACGTTCTTCAAATTCACCCCGGTATTTTGCCCCTGCAATCAAAGACCCCAAATCCAAAGACAACAAGTCTTTATCCTTAAGGCTCTCCGGCACATCACCATTGATAATGCGTAAGGCCAGCCCTTCGACAATAGCGGTTTTACCGACGCCAGGTTCGCCTATCAATAAGGGGTTATTTTTAGAGCGGCGCGATAAGACCTGAATAATGCGGCGAATTTCTTCGTCTCGGCCTATCACCGGATCCATTTTTCCGTCGCGGGCAGCGGCGGTCAGGTCGCGAGTGTATTTCGAGAGCGCCTCATAAGCATCTTCAGCGCTTTCGCTGGTCACAGGTTCGTCGCCGCGTAGATTGCTAATAGCGGCCGCAATGCGCGAAACATCGACGCTCGCGCTCTCCAATAAAGCTTTCATATCTTTATCCGCGCTCAGGATAAGCGCTAAAAACAGACCCTCAACAGTCACATATTTATCGCCAGACTTTTTAGCGGCAGATTCGGCGACGGCAAATACCTTGCCAGCCTCTCTGCTTAAGCTGAGGTTGCCGACACCGGAGCCGCCCACAGCCGGGGTTTTCCTGAGCAATTCTTGAGCGCCAGATTTAAGTGTTTGCGCGTCAGCCCCAGATGTGCGCACAAGGCTGGTCACCAAGCTTTTCCCGTTTTGAGCCTCCTCGTCCAGCAATGCCGTCAAAATATGGGCTTGTGCCACTTGTTGGTGCGAACGCTCCAAGGCCAGCGACTGCGCCGCCTGCACCACAGCTTTGGCCCGATTGGTGTATTGTTCAATGTTCATAATAGTCTCCACTTCCGGCACGCCCGGCATAACCCAACACGCCATAAAAATTCGCTGTTACGAACTATATGGGTGTGATGAATATTTGTGCAAGTGCGACGTTTTGGCGGAGTGGATTTATTCTAAACCGTGGCGGGAGTATTTGCGTAACGATTCCACCTCAGATTAAGTTTATAACCCGCACCATCATTACCAAGCCGCAACACTCTAACTGAATTCCCGCCTTTCTCGCCTGCGCAGGTAAAAGCGATTTATTTGTGGAGGCAGTGTTCCTTAGAAAATGTGGTTCCTACCGAACGCCCTTATTTTGCCTTTGCCACATAGGGCATGCCTGCGAAGATTGGGTTTAGGTATTTGTCTTTGTTGCCTTCGGTCCAGCTTTTTATGTTTTTTATGCAAAAGCTGCGGGATTCGGGGGCCTGGTTATTGCGCTTGCGGGCGGCTTCATCGCGTTCAAAAGCTTTGATTTCGGGCAGCGAGGTAGCGCGGCTCTTGGCGCAGGCGCGGACATTTTCGGACGCCGCTCTATCCGGCATATTAATGAATTCGCGGCGGTTATAGGCTTTGTAATTTGAGGTGACGGTGAAGCCATTTAGATATTTTACAAACACCATACGGCGGTAAGCCGGATTATCACTTGGCCCGGTTTCTATGAGAATGGTCGGGCTTATATCTCGGTTTTGCGCATTCGCTGTTAAGCCAAACAGGCTGAACCCGCCAAATACTATACTGCCAAGAATCATAGTTTTTACAAAGTTTTGCACGCACACCTCCACAGTTCAGTGCCCAATATCGGGACACCCCCACTCATTATAGCAAAAAACCCGCCAAAGGGGGCGGGTTTATGCAGTGATTATTTGACAATATTAGCAAATATTCCGCCAAGTTGTTAGGTTTTAGCGGCTTAGGCTTCAGCTTTTTCCTCGGCTTCAACCCGGGCGCGGTCGCCTGCGCCTTTGGCCGTTTCGTCGCGGTCTACAAATTCGATAACCGCCATGGGCGCGTTGTCGCCGTAGCGGTAGCCAGCTTTCATAATGCGGATATAGCCGCCTTGGCGGTCTTTATAACGCGGCCCAAGCACGTCGAACAATTTCTTGCTCATATCGACGTTGCGTGTGCGGGCAATGGCGATACGGCGTGAACCGAGGTCACCTTTTTTAGCCAAAGTTATTAGCTTTTCCACGAACGGACGAAGCTCTTTGGCTTTTGGCACAGTGGTTACAATCTGCTCATGCTCAATCAAGCTAGAGGACATATTGGCGAACATCGCTTTACGGTGCGAGCTTGTTCTGTTGAGTTTCCGGTGGGCAATGCGGTGGCGCATGGCTGTATTCCTTATTCTTGTTTCCCCTTATGGGACTTATTATTAAAAATGGTCGTCGTATTTTTTAGCCAGCTCTTCGATGTTTTCAGGCGGCCAATTTGGCGCGTCCATACCGAGGTGCAAGCCCATAGCGGCCAACACTTCTTTGATTTCGTTCAAAGATTTGCGGCCAAAATTCGGAGTGCGAAGCATTTCTGCTTCGGATTTCAAAATCAAATCGCCAATATAAACGATATTATCGTTTTTCAGGCAATTTGCAGAGCGCACAGAAAGCTCTAGCTCGTCGACCTTGCGCAAGAGTGCAGGGTTGAAGTCTAGCTCGTCTTTTTCTTCGCCGCGACCAATGTCTTCCGGATCGTCGAAATTGACAAACACCTGGAACTGATCTTGCAAAATACGCGCAGCAACAGCGATAGCATCCTCGGGCGTAACCGCACCGTTGGTCTCAACGTCGATTAGAAGCTTATCATAATCAAGCACTTGACCTTCGCGGGTATTTTCAACGCGGTAAGTGACGCGTGTTACTGGACTGTAAAGCGCATCAATACTGATGAGGCCGATGGGCGCATCTTCTGGACGCGATTCGGAAGCCGCTACATAGCCTTTGCCCGTGTTGACGGTCAATTCCATGCGCAGGTCTGTGTCCCCGTCCATGGTACAAATGACATGGTCAGGGTTTAAAATCTCTACGTCAGCCGTTTCTTCAATATCGGCACCTGTTACGGGGCCTGCACCAGATTTTTTAAGGAGCAAACGTTTAGGCCCTTCGGAATGCATACGCACAGCTAGGCCTTTCATGTTGAGCACGATATTGGTGACATCCTCGCGCACACCCGGAATAGAGGTGAACTCGTGGACAACGCCGTCGATCTGGATAGATGTAACGGCAGCACCTTGTAAGGACGATAGCAAAACGCGGCGTAGCGCATTCCCAACTGTCATGCCAAAGCCACGCTCTAGTGGTTCTGCGATAATCGTTGCTTGTCTTTCAGGCACTTTGCCAGGCTCAACTTCAGGGTTGATCGGGCGGATAAGTTCTTGCCAGTTTTTTTCAATCACGGTGGACCTCTTGATTAAAGGTTTGAATTAGGGACTAAACGCTTCTCTTAAACTCTGCGGCGTTTAGGTGGACGACAACCATTGTGCGGAATTGGTGTAACGTCGCGAATAGTGGTAATGGTTAGGCCAGCGGCTTGCAGCGCACGCACGGCGCTTTCGCGGCCAGAGCCTGGGCCGTTTACATTAATTTCGAGGGTTTGCATACCGTGGTCTTGCGCTTTGCGCGCCACTTCTTCGGCAGCAACCTGCGCCGCATAGGGCGTAGACTTACGAGACCCCTTAAAGCCCATGGCACCAGCTGAACACCAAGCAATTGTATTGCCTTGAATGTCTGCGATGGTGATCATTGTATTGTTAAATGTCGCATTGACGTGCGCGACACCTGATGTGATATTTTTTCTATCAGCGCGGCGGACGCGACCCGGTTCTTTAGCCATTTTGACCTATCCTATTTCTTCTTACCAGCAATGGCCTTAGCAGGGCCTTTGCGGGTACGTGCATTAGTATGTGTACGCTGACCACGAACGGGCAGGCCACGGCGGTGACGAAGACCACGGTAATTACCCATGTCCATCAACCGCTTGATATTCATTGAAGTCTGGCGGCGCAAATCACCCTCAACCAAATGGCTATCGGAAATCGCATCGCGGATGTTGGCAATATCAGCATCGCTAAGATCTTGCACCCGGCGCGTGTCTTCGACGCCGACCTTTTCGCAAATCTCAACGGATTTCGCTGGGCCAATGCCGTGAATATATGTTAGCGCGATAACGACGCGCTTATTAGTTGGTATGTTTACACCTGCAATCCGTGCCACAATGGCTCTCCTTTAATAATCCTAAACCTCGGGAACTGTTTTACAAATGAAAGCACGCCGCACATGAAAAATCACACGTCCGACCCGTATTTCAACAGATTCCGCGAAAGCGGGTAGTTATATCCTCTTAGCCGCCAAGGTCAACCTTACAATTGCTCTAATTTGCGACTTTTTACTGTTATTCCTCAAGCTGAATTCAGCCGCCAAAAATTTTCTTCCACCACGGCTTCGCATTCGTCTCTATACCGGTTTTTTGCATATCCAACACCTGCTCTATGGCATCTGCAACTGTATCTATTTCTGCAAGGCCGTCCACTTCGGTCAACTTACCTTGTGCCGCATAAAAAGGCAATAAAGGTGCCGTTTGTTTATGGTAATTCGCAAGCCGTATTTTAAAGCTTTCCGGGTTGTCATCCTTGCGGCCTTCTTCCTTAAAACGCTTTTCAATACGTCCCAATAATACATTGTCATCTACGCAAAGCCGAATAACGCCGTCGACTGCTTGTCCCCGCGCCTTAAGCGTTGCGTCGAGCGCCTTGGCCTGCTCAACTGTGCGCGGGAAACCGTCAAAAATAAAGCCGGGCGCATCTTTTTGCGCGTCCAATTGCTCTTCAATCAAAGCGATAACGATTTCGTCTGAAACCAAATCACCTCGGTCCATAATACCGGCTACTTTCTTGCCAAGGTCTGAACCAGATGTCCGTGCCGCGCGCAACATATCGCCAGTGGAGAGCTGTATGAGGCCGCGTTTCGCCGTGAGGCGCTTTGCTTGCGTTCCTTTACCAGCCGCAGGTGGGCCGAACATTACGATATTCATGTCACATACTCCCCTTTAAGTACCTATTGCAGCCACTACTTCTTACGTCTACGACCCATACGGGATTTCTTAATTAGGCCTTCATATTGGTGCGCCACCAGATGAGATTGAACCTGCGCAACCGTATCAAGGGTCACGGAGACAACAATCAACAAAGACATGCCACCGATAAGCATAGCCACACTGGGCGGAATTTTACCACCAGTTTGGGCAATTGCGAATTCCGGCAAGACAACAACGAAAGCAACATAAATGGCCCCAATAAACGTCAACCGATTTAAGACATATTTCAGATATTCAGCGGTACGCGCACCAGGGCGTATGCCAGGCAAAAACCCACCGTGTTTACGCAAATTATCAGCCGTGTCTTCTGGCTTAAAAACATAGGGGACATAGAAGAAACAGAAGAAAATCACCAAAACCGCATACATGACCAAATATGTTGGAGAGCCGTAGCCTGTCTGAGACAGAATTGCCCGCACCCAGCCAGGGGAATCTTCAGCAATAAAGGTTCCCGCCGTCGCAGGAAGCAATAAAATAGAAGAAGCAAAAATCGGCGGAATCACGCCTGCTGCATTTAGCTTTAATGGTAAGAAAGAACTATCACCGCCAAACATTTTACCGCCCGCCACTTGACGCTTGGGATATTGCACCAACAGCCTACGCTGCGCCCGCTCCACAAAAACGATCAAGCCAATTAGGGCAAGCCCCATAACAAGAATAATGACCATCAAGCCACCGGATAGCGACCCGATTTCGTTCAAGTTAAACACCTGAAAAATCGCTTTGGGTAGCTCAGCCACAATACCAGCCAGAATGATTAGGGACACCCCATTGCCAATACCGCGTGCCGTTATCTGCTCACCCATCCACATCAAAAACATGGTGCCGCCGACCAATGTAATCACGGCTGTGGCCTCAAAGAAAGCACCCGGATTGTAGACAAAACCCTGGCTTTCAAGAAGTCTTGCGATACCAAAAGCTTGGAAAGCCGCCAAAAACACCGTCAAATAGCGCGTATATTGGTTAATCTGCTTCCGCCCTTGCTCGCCGTCTTTGTCAAGCGCGACAAGAGTGGGGATAGAGCCTTTCATCAGCGTCATAATAATCGACGCGGTAATGTAAGGCATAACATTGAGAGCAAATATGGCCATACGCTCAACCGCACCACCAGCAAACATATTCATACGGGTCAGGAGTCCTGCCCCACCGCCAGCTTCACCGCCGACTTTAAATATCTCTGCATAGGCGGTCATATCAACGCCCGGAACAGGGATAAATGTACCGATACGATAGACAATCAGAATCATTACAGTGAACAAAAGCCGCTTTTGCAATTCTTTGGCCTTACCAAATGTGCCGAAGCTTAAATTCTGTGCTAGCTGTTCTGATGCAGATGCCATTTTGTTTTCCCTTTTGCAATAGCCCCTCATATGGGGAGCCAATTACAAATTTAAAGGTCTCGTATTAGAGATCTCCAAGCATTTTTTCATTTTGTGCCAAAAGATAGTAGAAGATAACCCGGTTTTTCAAACGGTCTTTCTTCATTTGCTCGCAGACGGCCATAACTTTAGCGTCCAGATCAGCATCATCACCCTTAAGACTCAATTTCTTTTTCAAGAAACCATCACGTACCGTAGTGCGCTCTTCTTCGTCCGTACAGGCAACAAATTTACCGTCGCGGCTGTTCAGAGCTATACCACAATAATTAACGATCTTGCGCACAACGTCTTCGTCGGCTTTTGCGTCATATTTTTTTACAGCTTCCCAATAAGGAACGTGACGGGCAACTTCATCTTTCTTGGCTGCTTTCTTTGGAACTGCTTTTTTAGCCGGAGCTTTTTCTGCTTTTGGCGCAGCAGCTTTTTTTGCAGCTGGTTTAGCGGCTGGCTTTTTAGCTTTTGGCTTCTCTGCTTTTGGGGTAGCCTCTTCAGGCTTAACAGGCTTGGCGTCGGAAATCGTGACAGAGCCTTTGGCTTTTTCAATGATTTTCTGTGCGCCAGGGGTTGCATAGGAAACCGTCAAGTTTACCGCAGCAGACAATTTGCCCGTACCAAGCAAACGCACACCATCATGGGCGCGGCGGATAACACCCGCAGCAACCAATGCATTGGCATCGATGTCTTTTTTCAAATCAAGCACACCCGCTTCGATGGCTTGGCCCAAGCGGCGGATAGACACTTCCGCAAATTTCTTGCGGTTAGGTTTGTTAAATCCGCGTTTTGGCAAACGCTTAAAGATAGGCATTTGACCGCCTTCAAAACCCTTAATCGCCACACCTGAGCGTGACTTTTGACCTTTGACACCACGGCCACCGGTTTTGCCTTTGCCAGAACCAATACCGCGACCAATACGTCGGCGGTTTTTGGTGGCACCTGGATTGTCATGTAGTTCATTTAAACGCATCATATTCTCCGTACGCATTCCGACCATTTCTGGCCAACCAATTAAGGTGGTTATGCTTCAACTATTTCTACCATATGTGCCACTTTGCGGATCATTCCGCGCACTGATGGTGTATCTTCTAATGTTCTTTGTTTGCCAATCCGCCCCAGACCAAGGCCAACCAATGTGGCGTGCTGATCTTTTGGACGGCGGGTCGAGGACCCTGTCTGGCGAACTGTGACTGTTGCTTTTTTAGCCATAATACTTCTCTTTACTCTTTATTTGCCTATTGGCGGGAGCCTATTAGACGTCCGCGCTATCGCCTGCTGTTGCCGAATCGGCACCATCACGACGACGGCCAACAATATCCCCAACTTTCTTGCCGCGTTTTGCAGCAATCATACGTGGGTTTTCTTGTGATTTAAGCGCATCAAATGTTGCCCGAACCATGTTATATGGGTTGGAACTACCTGTGGATTTCGCCACAACATCCTGCATACCAAGGCTCTCAAGCACGGCGCGCATTGGACCACCAGCAATAATGCCAGTTCCCGGAGGCGCTGCACGAAGCAGCACTTTACCTGCGCCGTGGCGACCTTTGCAATCATGGTGCAAAGTACGACCCTCACGCATAGGCACGCGGATCAAGCTTTTGCGCGCCAGCTCTGTACCTTTACGGATACATTCTGGAACTTCTTGGGCTTTACCCTTACCAAAACCAACTTGGCCTTTGCCGTCGCCGACCACAACCAGAGCAGCAAAGCTCATATTGCGACCACCCTTAACGGTCTTGGCTACACGGTTAATGTGTACCAGTTTCTCAGCAAATTCGTCCTGCTCATCGCGGTCGCGTTTACCTCTTTTATCATCACGGCGTGCCATAACGTCTCCTAAATCCTACTAAAACTTGAGGCCAGCTTCGCGAGCGGCCTCTGCTAGAGCCTTAACACGGCCATGGTATAAATACCCACCCCGATCAAAAACCACTTGTTTAACACCAGCTTTTTTCGCCCGCTCACCGATTAATTTACCAATGACCGTTGCGGCAGCTACGTCTGTGCCCTTAGATTTTTTCAAATCTTTTTCCAAAGTCGATGCAGATACGAGTGTCACACCTTTGCTATCGTCAATGATTTGGGCAGAGATGTTTTTCGAACTGCGGTAAACCGACAGACGTGGTTGGCCATTCGCATTTTTCTTGAGGCGGCGGCGCACACGCTCGGCGCGGCGTTTCAATTTTTCTTGTGCTGTTTTCATCTTACTTCTTCTTACCCTCTTTCTGACGGACAAATTCGCCTACATAGCGAATACCTTTGCCCTTATAAGGTTCTGGTTTTCTGTAGGAACGGATTTCCGCAGCCACTTGACCAACCATTTGTTTGTTAATGCCGGACACGTTAATTTCGGTCGCTTTGGGGACAACAATAGAGATGCCCTCGGGTGCGGTGTAATTAACTTCATGTGACAGACCGAGCTGCAAAGACAATGTAGAGCCTTTCATAGCAGCCCTGTAACCAACACCGCGCAGCTCAAGATTTTTTGTATAACCATTGGTTACACCTTCAATCAAATTTGCAATCATAGTGCGGGACATGCCCCACATAGACCGCGCTTCTTTGGTGTCATTTACAGGTTTAACCGTAAATTGATCACCGTCTAATTTACCAGTTACGGCAGACGGCATTGTAAATTCAAGTGTGCCTTTAGACCCTTTGACGCTAACAGTTTGACCATTTTGGGTCAAAGTAACGCCAGCCGGCACAGTTACAGGATTTTTTCCAATACGTGACATATCGTACTCCTAAGATACCTGGCAGAGAATTTCGCCACCGACATTTTCGTCGCGGGCAATATTATCTGACATCACGCCCTTAGGCGTAGAAAGGATTGAAATGCCCAGACCATTACGAACCTGTGGCAAGCTTTTCACGGATGAATACACCCGGCGACCTGGCTTGGAAATACGCGAAATATGGCGGATAACCGGCTCACCTTCGAAATATTTAAGTTCGATTTCAAAATGTCTGAAACCGTCTTTTTCGATGGAAGCATAACCGCGAATATAACCTTCGCTTTCAAGAACGTCGAGCACACGACCACGCAAATTAGATGCAGGCGTATCGCATTTCGATTTGCCGCGCAAATGCGCATTTCTAATGCGGGTGAGCATATCACCGAGGGGATCACTAAATGACATATTATCCTCCTACCAGCTTGATTTTGTTAGACCCGGCAACAAACCTTGCGAACCAAGTTCACGAAGGGCGATACGGGACATTTGCATTTTACGGTAATAACCGCGCGGACGACCAGTAACACGGCAGCGATTACGCACGCGTGTTGGTGCAGAGTTGCGCGGCAATTTAGACAGCTTAAGCTGAGCGGCAAAGCGCTCTTCCACAGGCAGGTCCTGATTGCGGGCTATTGCCTTTAATTCAGCACGTTTGGCGGCGTATTTCGCGACCATTTTTTTTCTTTTCTCATTGCGCTCTACTGCGCTTACTTTTGCCATTTTTTTCTCCGTTGTTGCGAGCGGCTGGCTCGCTTTGCCCACTGCGTTAGTTTGATTTACTTCTTAAAAGGAAAGTCAAACTCGGCCAGTAGTGCTTTTGCTTCTTCGTCTGTTTTCGCACTGGTACAAACAACAATGTCCATACCGCGAATTGTGTCCACTTTATCATAATCGATTTCAGGGAACACGATTTGCTCTTTCAGACCCATGGCAAAATTGCCATTGCCGTCAAAACTCTTTGCGTTCAGCCCGCGAAAGTCTCTCACGCGCGGGAGCGCGATATTGGTCAAGCGGTCGATAAATTCATACATAGTGTCGCGGCGCAACGTGACTTTAGAGCCAATATTCATACCTTCGCGCAATTTAAATGTCGCAACAGATTTCTTGGCAATCGTCATAACAGGTTTTTGACCCGTGATCAGTTCCATATCCGCCAAAGCAAATTTGGTTTTCTTGCTGTCGCCAACGGCTTCGCCGACGCCCATATTAACAACAACTTTGGTTATCTTAGGGATTTGCATATCATTTGTGTAGCCGAACTTTTCTTTCATCATAGCGCGTGTCTTCTCGCGGTACTTCTTGGCTAGTCTTGGTTCATATGTATCAGTCATCGATCACTTCTCCTGAGCGTTTGGCTACGCGCACTTTTTTGCCGTCTTTAAGCGTCTTAAATCCAACCCGTGTCGGCTTGCCGTCTTTCGGGTCAATATGGGCTACATTCGAGACCGCAATCGGCGCTTCAAATGTTTTGATCCCACCCTCAGGATCTTCCTGGGTTGGCTTGACATGGCGTTTGACCATGTTGATGCCAGCAACCAGAACCCGGTTTTCTTTGGTGAATACCCTTAGGACTTCACCTTTTTTGCCTTTTCCGTTCTTTAACGATCCGGAAATAACCTGGACGTAATCGCCCTTTTTAATCTTGGCAGCCATTACAGAACCTCCGGCGCTAGAGAGATGATTTTCATTTGGTTTTTCGCACGAAGCTCACGAGGAACAGGGCCAAAAATCCGTGTACCGAGCAATTCGCCGTTATTATTGACAATAACCGCAGCATTGCTGTCGAAGCGAATAACGCTTCCGTCGGGACGCTGGATGTCTTTCTTGACGCGCACAACTACGGCACGGCGAACTTCACCCTTTTTAACCCGCGAGCGCGGCGCGGCTTCTTTGATGGAAACGACGATAACATCGCCGACGCTGGCATAACGACGGTGTGAACCGCCCAGCACTTTAATGCACTGTACGCGCTTGGCGCCGGAGTTGTCAGCAACTTCCAAATTTGTTTGCATTTGTATCATAATTGGCCTCTTAAATAGTCCACTTGAGTAAGTTTTACGGCGGTCAAAGACCTAAGCAGTTATTACTTCCCAGCGTTTTAGCTTTGATTTTGGCGGACATTCGCGAATACGAACCTGATCACCTGTCTTGAATTGGTTGTCCTCATCATGTGCATGATATTTCTTTGATTTACGCAAAGTCTTTTGCAGCAAAGGATGAAGGTAAGTACGGTCAACCCGTACCACGATGGTTTTTTGGCCTTTATCACTGACCACAACACCTTGTAATATTCGTCTTGGCATGGCTTATCCTACTTCTTCGCTTCGGTTTTAGCGGTGTTTTTTTGTTCCCGCATAATAGTTTTAACCTGGGCAATGGCGCGGCGCACAATACGAATGCGAGCCGGCTTTTCCAATTGGCTTGTTGCCTGCTGGAAGCGCAGATTAAATTGTTCTTTTTTAAGATTAACCAGCTCTTCACCCAGTTGATCTTCGCTCATATTGCGTAAGTCTATCGTGTTCATGATATTTTCCTACTCGCTCTACTGTTCGCCGGGTCTGGTGACGATTTTACACTTAATCGGCAGTTTAGCTGCACCAAGCGCCAATGCTTGACGAGCTGTCTCGTCGTTCACACCGTCGATTTCAAACATGATCCGACCCGGCTTCACTTTAGCCGCCCAAAATTCTACACTACCCTTACCTTTACCCATACGGACTTCGGTTGGTTTTTTCGTCACAGGCACATCTGGGAAGATCCGAATCCACACACGACCAGCCCGCTTCATATGACGGGTAATGGCACGGCGTGTCGCCTCGATCTGGCGCGCGGTAACGCGGCTAGGCTCAAGAGCTTTCAGACCATATGATCCGAAATTAAGTGCAGTGCCGCCTTTGGCCATGCCTTTAATCCGCCCCTTATGGGCTTTGCGAAATTTTGTACGTTTTGGCTGTAACATGTCTTTATTTCCTAATTAGCGGCGAGAACTCTCTCCGCCCCATTCCTTATCTGCCGCGTCCACGGCCACCTTGTGGGCGACCACCAGTGCGTTGACCTTGCGGACGCCCGCCGCCGCTTTGCTCGGCAATGCGTTTGTCGTGGGCATAGGGATCGTGTTCCATGATCTCGCCCTTATTGATCCAAACTTTGATGCCGATAATACCCATTGTCGTCATAGCGCTCGCTGTCCCGTAATCGATGTCAGCACGGAGCGTATGCAGAGGCACACTGCCTTCTTGGTATTGCTCATCACGAGCGATTTCGATACCGCCGAGGCGACCACCACACTTAATCTTGCAGCCAATTGCGCCCATACGCATAGCCGTTTGCAAAGACCGCTTCATAGCGCGGCGGTAAGACACGCGGCGCTCTAGCTGCTGGGCAATACTGTCGGCAACAATTTTCGCATCGATTTCAGGCTTACGCACTTCAACCAAATTGATGAACAATTCACCGTCCACATATTTTTGCAATTTGGCGCGCAAACTTTCGATGTCCGCACCTTTTTTGCCGATAACAATACCCGGGCGTGCCGTGTGAATTGTGATACGACAAGTTTTGTGCGGACGCTCAATGATGACGCGCGAAATAGACGCTGCGGCCAATTCTTTGAAGATATAATTCCGCATGGTCAAATCGGCGTGCAGCATATCACCATAGTCATTGGTGTTGGCGTACCAACGAGATTCCCAAGTCCGGTTAATTCCGAGGCGCAAGCCAATTGGATTTACTTTCTGTCCCATTAGGAAGCCTCCCCTTGCTCGGCACTTGGTGCGCGAACGATGATTGTAAGCTCTGAAAACGGCTTTAAAATTTGCGCACCGCGACCGCGCGCCCGTGCTTTAAAACGTTTCATAACCAGATTTTTACCGACAAACGCTTCCGAAACAATCAGATCATCAAGATCGAGACCGTGATTGTTTTCCGCGTTAGAGATTGCAGAATACAGACATTTGTACACGTCTTTTGCAATCCGCTTACGGCTAAATGTCAAATCGTCGAGCGCAGTTTGCACTTTCTTGCCGCGTATCATTTGCGCAACAAGGTTCAGCTTTTGCGGACTGGTACGCAACATACGGACTTTTGCCATAGCTTCGTTGTCCGCGACGCGGCGTTTATTTTTCTCTTTGGACATCTCTAGCTCCGTTTCGCTTTTTTATCACCGCCGTGGCCGTGATAAGTGCGTGTCGGTGAGAACTCGCCCAGTTTGTGACCAACCATATCTTCGCTGATCAACACCGGAATAAACTTCTTCCCGTTATAAACCTGAAATGTCAGGCCAATAAATTGCGGCATCACCGTTGAACGGCGCGACCATGTTTTAATCGGTTTTCTACGGCCTTCAGCGTGAGAAGCCTCTGCTTTTTTCAGCAGATACCCATCAACAAACGGACCTTTCCATACAGAACGTGGCATATCTAATCCTTAGCGTTTCTTTTTCTTGTGACGCGAACGGATAATAAACTTATCCGAAGCTTTGTTTGAGCGCGTGCGCGCACCTTTTGTAGGCTTACCCCAAGGCGTAACTGGGTGACGACCACCGGACGTCCGCCCTTCACCACCACCGTGTGGGTGATCAACTGGGTTCATAGCAACACCGCGAACTTGCGGGCGTTTACCAAGCCAGCGTTTGCGGCCAGCCTTACCAAGGTTTATGTTCATGTGATCCGGATTTGAAACCGCACCAATTGTTGCCATGCATTCCTGGTGGATCAAGCGGACTTCGCCGGACTTGAGCCTAATTTGCGCATAACCAGCATCCCGACCAACAAGCTGGGCATAGGCACCAGCAGATCGGGCGATTTGGGCACCTTTGCCGGGCTTCATCTCGATATTGTGGATAATCGTTCCAACCGGAATAGAGCGGATCGGCATTGCATTGCCCGGCTTAATATCAACCTTTTTACCCGCGATAACCGTATCGCCTTTGGCGAGACGCTGGGGTGCAATGATATAGGCTTTCTCACCGTCTTTATACTTAAGAAGCGCGATAAATGCCGTCCGGTTTGGATCGTATTGCAGATTAACAACCGTCGCAGGCACGTCAAATTTGCGGCGCTTAAAATCAATGATGCGGTAAGACCGTTTATGTCCACCACCTTGGCGGCGCATAGTGATACGGCCCGCATTGTTGCGCCCGCCACTTTTACTCAGACCTTCGGTCAAAGCTTTTTCCGGCTTGCCCTTATAGAGCTCACTGCGGTCAACCTGTACTAATGCCCGGCGCGACGGGGAGGTTGGATTATATGTATTTAACGCCATGTTTTCCTCCTACAGACCGCTAGCAATATCAATGACGTCGCCGTCTTTGAGCGTAACAATCGCTTTTTTGATCATTTTACGACGCCCTGCATGACCGCGAAATTTCTTGGTCTTGCCTTTTTGACGAATCGTATTCACGGCTTCCACCGTCACTTTAAACAATTGTTCAACAGCTTCTTTAATTTCAGGCTTTGTGGCCGCGACAGGCACTTCAAAAACCACTTGATTGTGTTCGGACAGAATTGTTGCTTTTTCCGTGACAATCGGCGCAACAATTGCATCGTAATATTTAGCTTTCATGCTCATGCCCCCGCTCCTTTAGAAAGCCGCGCCTCTAAATCAGAGACAGCCTGCTTGGTCAACACCAATGTGTGACGCCTCAGAATATCATAAACATTCGCACCCTGTGACGGCAATACGTCAAAGTTCGGAATGTTGCGCGCAGCTTTTGAGAAGTTCTCGTCAACAGATGAACCACTAATAAGCAATGCGTTTTCAAGACCTAGTTTTGCTAAAGATTTTTTCAAATCTGCGGTTTTTGCAGCCTTCATTACGGCATCGTCAAGAATGATTATTTCACCAGACCCTGCCTTAGCAGACAAAGCATGACGCAATGCCATCGCCCGAACTTTCTTAGGTAAACTATGGCTATGATCACGAACACGAGGCCCATGCGCTTTACCACCACCACGGAACTGGGATACAGACCCGTTACCGTGACGCGCAGTACCACCGCCCTTTTGACTACCAATACGCTTGGTTGTTTTCTTAACATCACCACGCTCTTGCACGAAATGCGTACCAGAACGGCGTTTTGCCAATTGGTAACGCACCATACGGTGCAAGATGTCTTTGCGCGGCTCACAGCCGAACACAGCTTTGTCCAAGGTCACAGACCCGGATTTCTTCGCTGCTAATGTTTGCACATCAAGTTTCATGACTATTCTTCCTCACCCGATTTTTCTGGAGCAGGCGCAGGAGCCGCTTTAGCTTCCGCTTCTGGTTTCTTTTCTGCTGCTTTTAGAGCCTCACCTATCGTAAACTTGCCTGGTAATGGTAAATCAGCCACTTTAGCGCCCTTAACGGCATCACGGATTTCAATCCATGTCCCTTTTGAACCCGGAACTGAACCGCGTATCAAAATAAGACCATCTTCAGCATCAGTACGGACGATTTCAAGGTTTTGCGTAGTCGTGCGAACAGCGCCCATATGGCCAGCCATTTTCTTACCTTTGAAAACCTTGCCCGGATCTTGACACTGACCGGTCGAGCCGTGGGATCTATGCGAGATAGACACACCGTGGGTCGCGCGCAAGCCACCAAAGTTATGACGCTTCATGGCACCTTGGAAACCTTTACCAATGGATATACCCGATACGTCAACCTTTTGGCCAGAAACAAAGTGGTCTGCACTCATACTTGCGCCGACCTCAATCATATTTTCGCCCGCGACACGAAACTCGACGAGTTTCATTTTAGGCGCAACTTTAGCTTTCGCGAAACGTTCGCGCTCAGCCTTAGAGACACGCTTCGGCTTGGCTGCACCTGAACCCAGTTGCAAGGCGGTATAACCGTCGCGCTCTTGGGTTTTTTGAGCAACAACCTGACAGCCCTCAAGCGCCAATACGGTTACAGGCACAACCGCGCCTTCTTCCGTAAACACTCGGGTCATGCCAAGCTTTTTGGCTAAAATACCAGCCCGTTGAGATTGATGTAACATCGGCCTACGCTCCTAACTTAATCTCGATATCAACACCGGCAGCCAAGTCGAGCTTCATCAGCGCGTCCACGGTTTGCGGGGTTGGATCGACGATATCGAGCATGCGTTTATGCGTGCGAATTTCGAATTGTTCACGGGACTTCTTGTTCACATGCGGTGAACGGTTGACCGTAAATTTTTCGATGCGCGTCGGAAGCGGAATAGGACCGCGAACTTGCGCGCCTGTCCGCTTTGCCGTGTTCACAATCTCCTGGGTCGAATGATCCAGAATTCTGTGATCGAAGGCTTTTAGCCGGATGCGTATATTTTGACGTTCCATAATCTTCTTTTCCTGTCTTCAGGCCGATATCACTTTAAACAATAAAAATGGGCCGCCCCCAAAAAGGGAATGCGGGCAACCCGATAACTCTACTCAATAATTTTACCAACAACGCCGGCACCAACTGTGCGGCCACCTTCGCGGATGGCGAAGCGTAGGCTTTCTTCCATTGCGATTGGTACGATTAATTCGACATTAATGTTCACATTGTCGCCC
>JALSHE010000021.1 GCA_026982415.1 Robiginitomaculum sp. | reverse complement strand
GGCTCACCAAGGTCCGCCGCACCGGGTGTAGCAAGTCCGCAAAACTATACGCCAAAAACCTATGGGCAAATGACACCGCCTTCTACGCGACAACCTGCTCGGCCAGTAACACAGGCGAATTATCAACGCCCAGCTCCCACAACCCAAAGACCTGTAGCCCAAAGACCTGTACCCCGGACAAATGTTAATCCATATCAAAACCAAACTAGAATTTCAAAACCAGCCACAAAGCTGATAAATTATGGACAAGTAAGCCCCGGACAAGCGGGTAAACCCGGCATGACATCATCCCGCGCCGCCGCCCTTGCAGCCGCGAAAGCATCCTCTGTAAATAGTTACACCGCTCGCGGGTATGAGGGGCCACAAACGCAACAACAGGCTCCGCAAAACCCGCTGCCTCAAGATGTTCTGGGGAGGATTTCACAAAATAATTTGCCGAAAGTGGCTATAGCCAGAAGGCAACAACAAGAATTAGCAAACCGCGCACAAATGCAAAGACAGGCTCAAAACCAGAGACAAATCCAACAACGCGCCCAATTTCAGGCTCAACAACAAATGCGGCCGCAAGCATATACACCAAATGGTCAGCCTATGCCAATATACGGTGCCGTATACGGCCAAGCACAGGCGCCCCAACCACCAATGGCTCAGGCGCAACAAGTTCGACAGCCCGCCCGCCAAAGGCGGTAGCTATCCGCTATTAACCGGGCTATAATAATATGGAAATACGCTGAATTTGGCTCTTGGCAGAGCGGGAGATTTAGCCTATAGCACCCGCCTTGTTCACGAAGGAACGCCCATATAGACATGGTGGGGTAGCTCAGTTGGTTAGAGCGCAGGACTCATAATCCTGAGGTCGAGAGTTCAAGTCTCTCTCCCACCACCATATTTTGCCCCGTGATGGGTGCGCTTTACCGTTCTGCGCCCGGCACCCATTTTACGTCTGTGCGACCTTGTGTATTACACCACCTTGCGGCAACGAAAAGGTAGTCAGACAGTCGGTTTATGTACTTTAATGCCAACGGGTTAACCTGCTCTTCTTTCGCCATGGCAACGATTTCCCGTTCAGCGCGCCTTGTGATGGCGCGGGCCAGATGCAAGTAGGCGGCGGGTTTGGAGCCGCCGGGTAAAACGAAAGTTTTTAGAGGGGCAATGTCTACATTTAAAGCGTCTAGTTCTAACTCTAATCTATCTATTTGGGACTGCACCATCCGCAAGGATTTGCTGTCATCTTCAAGGGTAGGGGTTGATAAATCTGCCCCCAAATCAAACAAGTCGTTTTGAATACGGGCTAAACTGCGATCCAGTTCAACATTTTTCGTATATAGTCGTGCGACACCAATAGCAGAATTGGCTTCGTCAATTTCACCGTAAGCACGCACACGAAAGCAGTCTTTATTGGTACGCGAGCCGTCCGCCAATCCGGTCGAGCCATCATCACCAGTGCGCGTGTATATTTTGTTGAGTTTAACCACCGGACTTTGACCGTATATATACCATAAGGATCAGCGCAAGCACCGCAACAAATTGTGCTGCGACGCGCAAACGCATTAATTTATTCGACTTTAAACGCGCACTTTGCCCTGGCTTGCGCATATTTAGCGCGCCAAGAACCAAACTAACAAATACGGTCAAAAGTGCTAAACCGATAATGATGTTGATGATGAGCATAATGTTATCCTGTTTAAAAGAGATATAATTGACACAGCAAATGGGTCAATAGCAGATGGACATTTGCACACATAGTTTATTCGGTCTGAAACAATATTCAGCCCAAAAATTTTGGTCATGTCCTAAAATGATTTAACTTACGCAGAGCTTGGGGTAACGATAATACCTCCGGACATCGGTTTTTTCACACCCGTTGTCTTAGGGTATGACAAGGGCATGTTGCGCAAACGGCGGACGGCTAGATAGGCGAAGGCTTCGGCTTCCAGGTCGTCGCCGCGCCAACCTGCTTGCTCGGCGCTCATGATGACCCCTATGCCTTGTTCGCGTAGCGCCGCCATGATGGCCGAGTTTTTGCGACCACCGCCGCAGACAATTATAGTTTTAGCGGCATCATCATATTGGCGCAGAGTGTGCGCGATAGCCATTGCCGTAAAACCCACCAAACTTGCGGCACCGTTTTCTGGCATTTGGTTTTTCAAATCATGCAAAACATCAAAATCCCAGCGGTCGGCGGATTTTGGCACCGGCTTTGCGAAAAATTCCCGTGACAACCATTTGTCTATCAAAGCAAAGTCCGGTACGCCCGCCAAAGCCAATGCCCCGTCCTTGTCATAGCTACCGCGCCCGCACATTTGCACCCAGCTATCCAAAGGGCCATTGCCGGGCCCGCAATCGCTTGCCAATAATTCGCCGCCTGCGCCGACCAATGTGATATTAGAAACCCCACCAATATTGAGTGCGGCGGCAGGCATGCCAATTTGTGATTTCCTCAACATAGCCTGATGATAAATGGGTGCAAGCGGCGCACCTTGCCCGCCAACCTGCACATCCGCACTGCGAAAATCATAAACCACATCAACACCCAACGCATCTGCCAAAACCTGTCCGTCCCCCAATTGCAAGGTTTGGCCATTTTGCTCCGGCGCCGCTGGGCGGTGTAGAACCGTTTGACCGTGAAAACCTACAAGGTCGATTGCGTCTGATATTATGGCTTGGGCGGCTTCAATATGGGCTTGATGGATGATGGCTTCGGCCTGCCCAAAAACATTGGGTGGCGTGCCTGTAAAATTCCATTTCAGAGCCGCCTGGGTGGCTGCGCCCAGCACGTTTTGTTCTTTGCGGCTATAGGGGCGGAAATAGGTCTGCCCGAAACCAAAAATTTGCTCACCGTCCGTATCCATGATTGCTGCGTCCACCCCGTCCAAAGACGTTCCGCTCATGAGACCCAAGGCCTTATATCTTTTCTTGCTCATCGACATGCTTTCCCTATAAAGAACGCAATTCAACTAAACCAGAGCGAAACCATGAGCAAATACAAATCCCAATTGATGCAAACCCTGACCGGGCGCGGGTTTTTATATCAGTGTACTGACGAAGCGGCGCTGGATGCATTGGCCGCCAAAGGTGGTTTGCCCGGTTATATCGGGTTTGATTGCACGGCGCCCAGCCTGCATGTTGGCTCGCTGGTGCAAATTATGATGCTGCGAATTTTGCAAAAGTCCGGCGGGCGGCCTATTGTCCTCTTGGGCGGCGGTACGACCAAAATTGGTGACCCGTCCGACAAAGATAAATCCCGGCCTATCCTGACCCCTGAGAAAATCGAGGAAAACAAAAACGGCATCAAAAAAGTGTTTGCCAAACTCCTGGATTTCGACGGCCCCAACGCCGCTATCATGGTGGACAATGCAGACTGGCTTGACAAGCTTGGCTATATTGAATTTTTGCGCGATATTGGCAAGCATTTCACCGTCAATAAAATGGTGGCGCTGGAGAGCGTCAAGCGCAGGCTCGATAACGAACAGCCCATGACATTTTTGGAATTTAATTATACGCTTCTTCAGTCCTATGATTATCTCGAATTATACCGCCGTCATGGTTGTCGCTTGCAATTGGGCGGTTCTGACCAATGGGGTAATATTTTGGGCGGAGCCGATTTGACCAGACGGCTTGAGGGCGCAGAAGTTTACGGCTTTACCACATCGCTCATCACCACCGCATCTGGCGGAAAAATGGGCAAGACGGCTGATGGTGCGCGCTGGCTCAATGCGGATGAAAGCCTCGGCAAGCAGTTCACCTTGTCGCCTTATGATTATTGGCAGTTTTGGCGCAATACCGAAGACGCGGATGTGGGCCGGTTCTTGAAACTGTTCACGGATTTACCCTTGGACGAAATCGCCAAGCTGGAAGCTTTGGAAGGCGCAGACATCAACCTAGCCAAAATCCGCCTAGCGAACGAAGCCACAACTATGTTGCACGGGGCGGATGCGGCGCAGAGTGCAGAGCAAACCGCGCAAAAAACCTTCTCCGGCGGCCTATCAGCAGGTCTACCAACTTTTGAAATTACAAAGGATGGTTGGGATATTGCACGTGGAACACTTGCCCTGTTGCTGGCAGGGCAATTGGTTAAATCAAAGGGTGAGGCAAAACGAAAAATTGCTGAGGGTGCTGTACGCGTCAATGACGTGAAAATCACGAACCTCACTACAATGCATAATTACGATGACGTTTTACCAGATGTCGATGCATTCAAGGTACAAATAGGCAAAAAGCGCATTGTTTTAGTTAAACCCGTCTAATTTTGTCATCCCGGCCAAACCGCTCTTGCGGTGCAGAGCCGGGACCTCACTGTTTAGACTAAAATACGAGGTCCCGGGTCAAGCCCGGGATGACAGTTATTGGGTTTTCTCCCGCCCATGCTCCGCATCCACCTGCGCCTTATAGCCGCGCAGTAACCCGCGTTTCTCGCCCACAAAGTTCTCGCCAATATCCCGCGCCGAGATGATGCGGTCTATGCGAAAATTGCGGTAACCCTGTCTAAGTTCACACCATGTGGCCAATAAATGGGCATTCGGGAAAAATATCAAAGCCAAAGGCTTAACCACACGGGTCGTGACCTCGCCCGATAAAGCTTCATATTCCAAATCCATAATAGTCGCATTACGTATAGCGAACCGCAGTATGCTCATCATATGTAAGTGCTCGTGGTGGCCGAAATTTGGCGCATAGAGCGCCGTATCCTCTGGCGCAAAATGTGTTGTTGATGTCGCCCGAATTTTCTCAAGCGCCGACAAGGCCGCACCTTGTAAGATCGGGTCGGCTTCGCGCCCAACAAACCTAAGACCAATGACCAGCGCATCCAACTCGTCCCGGTCAAAGGCCATGGGCGGGGCGTCAAACCCCGCGCCCAGCATATAACCAACACCTGCCTCGCCCTCCACCGGAATGGCTTGATCTTCGAGGGATTTCATATCCCGGTAAATAGTGCGTTCAGATACACCAAACTCCGCCGCCAATTGCGCCGCCGTTACGGCGGTGCTGTGCCCGCGCAGGCGGTCGATGATGCGAAATAACCGTTCCGTTTTTTTCATTTACCTCTCCTGACATACTGCTGTCAGTATGGGTGTGTTAGAGGCGTTTTGTAAAGTGAAAATAACCAAGCCCGGCCTTTGCCGCGCACCAATAATAGGACACATCATGATTGGATATCAAACCGTAGGTACAAATAAA
>JALSHE010000020.1 GCA_026982415.1 Robiginitomaculum sp. | reverse complement strand
GGTTCTACGGCACAGCCGCATTGATCGGTTGGTGCCAATGCGCAGGCTGGGGCTACCGAATACGCCTGAAAGGCAATCTGACCCTGCAACATGCAGGAGGCGAGATCATTACTGGTGATATTCCCCGCTTTGCGCCGCAAGGCATTGAGGGGGCGGAACTTTATGGTTCAGGCGTACTGACCAATATCGGAACCCTTCATGAAAAAGGCCATCCTGAACCCTGGATCATAGCCATGGACGGAAAGCCTACAGCCGCGCGTGTAAGGGATTACGGTATGCGATGGGGCATAGAGGCCCTGTTCTCCGACTTTAAATCGAGAGGTTTTGGCATCACAAAGACCCGTCTGCGCCACGCTGACCGCATTGAACGGCTTATTCTGGTTCTCACCATTGCGGTATTCTTTGCCGTATCAACCGCTATGCAGCCGGACGAAAACGCCCCGAAAAAGCCTATCGCAGCCTGATATCCCTATTCAAAAAAGGACTGAGACGCATCGCAAGGGCAATCGCAAACAACACCCCAATCCCCAAATTATGGCAGTTCAAAAATTATGTCAGGTGGTAAGTTGGTTTGTTAATTACAGTGGCTTCCAACTCACGCACAAATACAGGGCAATTGCATATGGATTTTCAAAATATGTTCTATTAAAAGGCACTCCTCTTCTTCCTCACCCCGCCAGCGGGGGAGGTGCCCCTTCTTAGGGGCGGAGGGGGAAGCAAGCCTCCACAAAAACCGGACGTGAGATGCAACAGCTTGGTAAGTTGTCCGGATAATTATCTCAGGGAATTATTGTGCCGATAGTTGCTTCCCCCTCCGCCTGCAAGAGCAGGCACCTCCCCCGCTGGCGGGGTGAGGAAGAAGGGCAAGACCTTATGACAAAACAATATGCTTGAAAATCCATATGCGATAGCCCAGCTCACAAATATGACTGTTGAGGTGAGGACATATTATAATTGCCCCAAGCCTGCAAATATAAGGGTGTTTAAAGCTGTCTATGGGTTTTATTAACGCAAATCATTTGGGCTTTTTTAACTCTGTTTATTGCCCATACCTTTAACTTGATATGTTAGATTTATTTTCTGGGATAGAGGGTGCTCAATGTTTTCATTTGCAAATCGACTGCGAGATAGGGTGTGTACGGGCGCGGCGGCCTTCGCATACCTAGGTGTTTTTTTGGTCTTAAGCGTTACTTCAAGTGCGGGGACAGTTGATCGACCTTTCTTCCGCGCCCAATCCATAGTTGTTATTTTGGGCGGCGATGATTTTAGTGAAAATGGCGGCACGGCTCTCTTTGCCGTAGATTTCAACCTCCTGGACAGCGCTTCCGGTACACTTGCCAATGACATTATTGCGGCGGATGGTGTGACCACAAATTATAATACGGGCCAATTTAACGCAATTTCCAACGGTACGGATAGCGGTTATGAATTTGAAATCATCGACCCGGTCTCGGGCGGTGTGTTCACTTCTGTGGGGCCACACCAAACGCTGGACGCCAATGATTCCTATTCAGAATTTGAGCTGGATAACACGACAGGCATAGATTTGGTCACTGGCAGGCGATCTTCGCAATTCCTCGTAGCAAGCAATGCTGCCTTTGACATTTATGCCCAAGCCACCGACCTCGTGGCTTCCGGAGATTTCAGCGCTTATGATTATAGCAATATCCGCTACCGCTTGCGGTTAACCGTTGCGGTTGCGGGGCGTCATGGCGCCAATGCCCAAAACCCGTCTAACGGGGGTAGCGGCATTATAACCAGCATTAACCGCTTGAACTTGATGAGCGCCGCCCCGACCAAAGTCTTTGACGGCGGCAGGCGCACAGCCGCTTCTCGGGGTTCTCTGCTGGACCACGCAGTCAGCTTCCGGTCACGCTATAATCTTACCGGTGCGGGTGCTGCGATCAATAATTATGACCTCTCAATGGGCGCAGGTGCCTTGGGTGCGACGGTGACCTATACGGTTTATACGCCTTAAAAATAGGCCATTATTCTTCTATTTGGTTGGCGACAATGGTTTCTTGATAAATCTCGCCCCAGCTTTTATTGGCGGCTGGGCTGAAAACGTAATAGATAGCCATCAACGCAATCATCAAGCAAACCAGAATAAATGCACCATTGCCGTCAAACCATTTCAGGAATTTTTCCATTCTGGGGCTTGGTTTTTTGATTAAGCGTCGCTGGTTAAATTGACTATAATTCGCGTGCGCTGGATCGGCACGCAGGTCGATTTTCCTTAGGTCGCCGTAAGTCGCATCCTCGTGCTGGCGGAAAAATTTATCCGCGAGCCAATCATAGACGACCGGGTTGAAATGCACAGAATTACGGTTGTTCTGCCAGCCAAACCGTTCAAAAACCAAATGGGCTATGGCTAAATCCAGCTTGGGCGGAATATTCGCATCCTCATCAAAAAACCCGTGAATATTGAGCATATAATTCAAAAGAGCATTCTCAAAATCTGAATAGACATCAATATCGTCCAACCGCTCATCATCCAAAATCGCAGTCCAGCTATCGACGCGCCCTGCCCCCCAAGGGGACTTAATCAGAGCATGAACCTCGTCCATCAATTGCTCGACTATCGGGGGAAAACTCATTTCGGGTTGAGCATCAGAGGCGTCGTGTGCCTGCATTTCCCATTCGGGGTCTATTTCAATAGCACCTTCATTGACGACTTCATTTATGACATCATTGGCTTGCAGCTCATGATAGCTAATCTGCGCCCGCGCCGCATCATAAGCCGCCCGAAGTTCCATAAACCCCTTAGGGTCTTCGTCTTGGCGAATGGTTTTCAGCTTAGCGGCATAGGCACGTTTCACTGAACGCACATCCGCGTCTTGCGAAATGTCTAATGTGTCCCACCAGGTTTTCACACCTCAACTCCCAGAGCACTCAGAATTATTCTTAGTAGAGCTAGACCACCTAATACCATAAATATGATGCTGATTGGATTTACATCCTCATTTTGTTGTTGCTGGCGAGGCCTTTGGGCATTCGCACTCTCCGCTAAAGCCGCGCGACTTTCTTCAGTGTGCGCATGTAGCAAAGTGCGCAGGCTTTGCATGTCTTTTGAGTAAAAAGCATAGTGTTGTCGCGCATTCCAACTGAAATAATCGAAAATATATTGCGACGTCTCGCGAGACATAATTTTGGGCCTTATTGTATACCCTCTACGCGACCGCCTAGTTTCTTCGGCAACAATGCGCTGGCTGCGTTGTCCCAACAAATACAGCAGAGCATTTTCAAACTGCGTGTAGTCGTCGACATCAAAGACGTCTAAACCATCGAAAAGCCTTTGCCATTCCTCTAAATCACCGCGTCTAGTTTTTTCATCTAGGATAGTTTCTGCCTGTTCGAGCAATTTTTGTATGATATTTGGTTGCGGTTCATAATCATATGAAATGCCAATATCATCGTCCCCACGGTATTGTAGATCTTCATTCTCCGATTGTGAAGCCGTTGCTGACTGGCTCGGAACTTTCTCATGCCGTATTATCACTTTGGCAAAATCATAAGCTTCCCGCAACTCCATAAACTCAGCCGGGTTTTCGTCTTGGCGAATAGCTTTCAACTTACCCGCATAGGCGCGTTTAACAGTGCGCAAATCCGCGTCTTGCTCAACCCCTAATATTTCCCACCATGCGGCCACTAGAATATACTGCGGTCTTCAAACGCCTTCAAATGCGGTTCTATTTCTTCGCGGGTTTCTGTGATTTCGTGTTTATTTTGTCGGGCTAAAACCGCTTCGAAGACTGTAATCATATGTTGGATTTCTGCGCGGGTATCGCCTAGGTGATTTTCATATGCTTTGGCGAGCCGTGCCGTAAAGGCAACATTCACTGTCTCGTCGCGCGGGTGGACCTTTAGCTTGTCCAGTTCTTTGAACCGCGCATCAATTTCGGATTTCGTCAGTGCGCCCGGATTACCTTCTATCACCAATCGGCTGACTTCCTTGGTCGAGAGGACTTCGACCAGAACTTCCAAAACACCCGATACATCATAGGTAAACCGAATATCCACGGCTTCGTGTTCTTTATTGTTTTTTGGGATAGAGACATTCACCTGCCCCAGAAAGACATTATTGTTAACACGGGGAGCTTCGCCTTGAAATATCCGTAAATTAAGCTGGGTTTGGCCTTTGTGAATTGTCGCGTTTCTAACGGAGCGCGACACCGGAATGACGGTATTACGCTCGATGATCGGCTGGAAATGCCCGTTCTCATGTTGCCCGCGAGCTATTTCTATGGCCACTTCTGTACCCAGCGTAAACGGGCACACATCAGTCATGACAATGTCGTCCAGCGCACTGTGGCGGCTGACCAGCCCGGCCTGCACGGCGGCGCCCATAGCGATAACATGGTCGGGGTTTATGTTGTGAACGGGGAAAGTTTTGAACATACGAGCAATTAGCGAACGCACAACGGGCATACGTGTCGCCCCGCCGACCAGAACGACTTGGTCGATATTCTCAGCCCGCAATCCGGCGTCCATGACCGCACGTTGAATGGGATGGCGGAGTTTTTTCAGTAAACCCTCGGTGAGTTCCTCAAATTTGTTTCGGGTCAAACTCAGGGTCTGTTCATTGGATTTATCGTCAATGAATTTGAACGAGACTTCGTGCTCGCTCGAAAGTTTTGCTTTGGCCTGGTCGGCTAGGTCGCGAAGCATGGCGGCTTTCTTGGCGGAAAATTTATCCAAATTCACATCTAATTTTTCTGCAAAATGCTTGGTGACGACATCGGTGAAATCTTCACCGCCCAAAAACGCATCGCCGGCAGACGCCCGCACCTCCATAACCCCGTCGAACATCTCTAGTATGGACACATCAAATGTACCGCCGCCGAGGTCCACCACCAAAAACGTGCTTTCTCCGTCTTTGTCGTTGAGGCCATATGCCAGCGCCGCAGCGGTTGGTTCGTTAATCAGGCGCTCGACCTTAAGCCCGGCGATTTGTCCAGCCGCCATTGTCGCCTTGCGCTGCACATCATTGAAATATGCGGGCACGGAGATAATCGCCCGTTCCACAGGTGCGCCCAAATGGGCTTCGGCGTCGGCTTTAAGGCTCCCGAGAACCAGTGCCGATAAATCTTCAGCGCGGTAATGCTTACGGCCAAGTTTCTGCCCCCAATTTGTCCCCATATAGCGTTTGAAACGCGATTGCGTTAACTGGGGGTGTGTGACCAGCCTATCCTTGGCCGCCTGCCCCACAAGCACTTGTCCTTTACCGGATAAGCCAACAGCCGACGGCGTTAAAAAGTCACCGAGCGCATTTGGGATTAATTCCGGGCCGTCGTCCGTAAACACCGAAATCAGAGAATTCGTCGTTCCCAAATCAATACCAACAATGTTCATAAATCTTCCCCATTACCAAAAACACTATATCGCAAATTTATAACCCGCATACAAGCACGAATGGAAGTTGAGATTGACGGGAATTTAGCCTGTGCCTATAGTTGTGCCTATAGTCACGAAAACCTTTAGGATATATCATGCTCTTTCTGTTACCTATCGCCGCACCAATTGCTGTTCTTTACGGCGCGACCAGATTTCTAAAGGGCGAAAATTTGTCTAAATACGACGAGGATATCCCCGTAACATTTGACTGCGACCCGGACTCTGATGGCCTGAAACAGATGAACGCATATCTATACGAAAATTTCGAAAAGCCCGCTAAAGGACATTCAGGCGGCGAGCCTGTTTCCACCAAACGCGAACGATTTGAACAAGGTGGTTTAACGCGTGATTTCCCGGGTGTTAAATTTACACCTCTGTCCATTCCGGCGGGGCAAAATTCTTCTGGAGAGATGCGAGATATTGGCGGCGAATGGGTGACTGTCAAAAAGCGCGGTAAAAAATCTGATCCGGATAAACGCATCCTCTATATTCACGGCGGTGCTTTTACGGTTGGTTCGTGCATTTCCCACCGCCCCCTGACCAGCAAATTAGCCGAAATGACGGGTGCCAGTGTCTGCGCGATTAATTACCGCTTAATGCCAGAGCACAAACGCATGACCAGTGTCGAAGATAGCCGCACCGCATATAAATGGATTTTGGAAAACGGGCCAGACGGGCCATTTAGCGTAAAAAAGCTTGCCGTAGCCGGCGATAGCGCGGGCGGCAATCTCACCCTGTCGACCATACAATGGGCGCGTAATGAAGGCCTGCGCCCTGCCGACGCGGTGGTGGCACTGTCCCCCGCAACAGACGGTACATTTTCAGGCCCTAGTATTCGGGAAAATATAAGCACGGATCATATGCTGCGCCCCATGGTCAAGGATTTGGTGAAAATACCGCAAAGCATATTACTCTGGGGCAGTTTGAAGCAGCTCGGCGTTTCGCCGTCCAACCCCAGCGTCTCCCCCATATTCGGCGACCTAGCAGATCTCCCCCCAACCCTAATCCAAGCCAGTAGCACCGAAATCCTCTACGACGACGCCAGACGCTACACCACCAAAGCGAGAGCCGCAGGCTCCGACGTAAAACTCCAAACCTGGTCAAACATGCCCCATGTCTGGCAAATCTTCGACACTATGCTCCCTGAAGCAAATGACGCATTAAAAGAGATAGCCGCGTTTTTGAAGGGGCATGGGTTTTAAATTAGCCTGCGCCGTCTTGTACCGCTTGCAAGACCCGCAGTAGATTCCCGCCCCATATTTTTTCTATGTCGGCTTCGGAGTATCCGCGTTTGACCAATTCCGCAGTGACACTTTCAGTTTCGGCTGCATTTTCCCAGCCGACTACACCGCCGCCGCCGTCAAAATCTGACGAAATACCCACATGGGCAATCCCGGCAATTTTTACGGCATGATCTATATGGTCGGCAAAGTTAGCAACCGAAGCCCGGGGCGCAATATCGTATACTTGCTTTGTCCTCTTTGTGTACTCTGCGCTCACATCCTTGCTCATGGCTGAGCGAGCCGCGCGGGTTTCCAGCCCCATATCAGCCTGCACCTGCGCGATATAGGCGACCTGTTCGGCGGTACGGACTTTCACATAGGAATCGAATGCCACGATTTGAACTACACCGCCATTGGCCGCCAAGGCTCGTAATTGCTCATCATCTAGATTGCGTGCATTGTCCGCCACCGCCTTAACACCGCTGTGAGACGCAATCACCGGAACCGTTGACAGGTTAATGGCCTGCATCATGGTTTTTTTGCCCGTATGGGACACATCGACCATAATCCCGGCTTTGTTCAGGGCGACAACCAAATCCTTGCCCAGGGGCGACAAGCCACCGTGCATATCTGTAGTTTGACCGTCGTCTTTATTGGGGTTGGAACTGTCACCAAATTGGTTATGCCCAAAATGGGTCAGGCCGACATACCGCACACCGCGTTTTTCCCACATGGGCACATCATCCACGGACGGCCCAAGGGGAAATGCGTTTTCCATACCAATCAGCGCCGCCTGCTTCCCAGATTTATGTATGCGCCGGACATCAGCCGCCGTGAACGCCAGTTCAATACGCTCGGGGTATGTTTCAGTCATTTTTTTAATAGCCGCATACCGGGTCTCTGCGATCTGGCGGGCTTCGGCGTATTTGGCTTCATCAATTTTGGCAATATCGGTTTGCGGTATATAGACAATGAAAAACGCCGCGTCCAAACCACCAGCAACCATTTTGTTCAAGTCCACTTGTGCACCGGTGTCCGTCCCCGGATCCATCTCCGGTGTCATATAATTAAGCGGCACATCCACATGGGTGTCTAGGGTAATCACGTTTGCATGAACGGTTTTGGGGTCAAGCTCGCTTGTGCAAGCGCCAAGGGCAAGCAGGCTTACCAAAATAGTTATTGCCGTTATTTTTTTCATTTTCCGTTCCCTTATTGTGTTGCTTAAAATCCGCCGCCCGTGCGGAAACCACCGCCGCCACCACTTGGCCGGCTGATGCGTGGGGCACGCCTTGGTGTGCTTCTCGGCATGCGGGTTGGTCTGCTCCGCCTTGATGAACCCCGCCTTGTGGAGCGACCACCGCCCCATCCGCCAAAGCCACCTGAGTTGCCGCCGCCAAAACCACCTGAACTTCTGGGCAGGCGCATGGCTTCACCCCAATCTCCGCCCCCGAAACCGCCGCCCAAACCACCTCTTGGGCGTCCTCTTGAATTGCCTTTTGAGCTACGTTGAACCGTGCGCTGAGCGCGTTCTATTTGCCGCCAAACATCGCCGCTCGATAACATACCGCCGACCAATTGCATGAGCAAAGTCCCCATGAGGTTACTGCGCGGGAATTGAGAGGTCGGCGCATCAAAGCGCCGATTTTTAAACTTGCGCCGCAGTTGCTCAAGCTCGCGCAGGCTGTCTTGATATTTCGCCAGCAAAACTTGCGATTCTTCTTGGTCGTCTTGCAGGTCTTCGGCGCGGCGCGCATATTCGGCGATACGGGCAATAGCCTGATCATCATCACGGCTACGGGTTTGCGCCGCAAGCCGTTTCAAGTTCGGCAGGTTTTTGCGTTGTAGCGTATTCACCAACAAATCAATCGCCTCGCGGTAAGGCGCACTATCGCCACCGCTCACCTTGGCTTGCTCAGTGCGCAGGGTTTGGTGTTCTTCTTCACGCTTCTCTATATCCGCATCAATTTTATCGAGTTTTTTCTGAGCCGATAGCGACGCTTGCTTAAGTTTTGTGACGCCCTCGCGCACAAGTGTCGTTTTTTCGGCCTTTTCCAAAGCCTGCTCAGCGGCTTGGTGTTTCTCTACCAACGCTTCCACATGGTCAGCAAGGCGCGCCGGAATGTCGGTGAGTTTCTTGTAATTCAGCGCCGCCTCGCGGTAATTCCCCTTGCGTGCTAAAATGCTATCAAACCATTTGGTCAAAAACCAGCCTTTAGCTTTTTTGGTGCCGTAACCACGGTTTTGCAAATAGGTAAAATATGGGTCGTTCCGGTAGGGTGCGCCCTTTTCCTCCACATCGGCTTCGGCCAATTCTTGTTTGGCTTGGGCGCGGTATATGGTCGCCTCTGCCGTCTCCTCAGCGGCTTCCAAAGCTTGGTAATCAGGGTCTTTGGCCAGTTTCTTTTGGCAAGCCTCCGCAGATTTCTCAAAAGCCTTAACCGACGAATCTACTATTTTTTCCTGAGTACGGCGTGCATCTTCCAATTTCGCGATCCGCATCAGACTGGCATCTGCTTTCCTTATAAGCCGGGCTTCTTCCTTGGCGTGTGCTGCCAATAGTTTCGCCGCCTGCCTGTCCACATAGCCGAGCGAACCATCGCCGCCGCCATCATAAATGGCCTCTAGCCTCACCTTGGCAATATCGCCGTAAGCCGAGATTTGCCTGCGGTTAATATCCGCCAAAGCCTCAGAGGCCCGGCTCGGTAGTTTCGCCGCCTTCGCCACTTGGACGCGCGCCGTGCTTATGGCACTGTCAATATCATGTAATGCTTTTAGTCCGCTTACCGCCATATCACCACTCCACAATCAGACCACCCGAGGTCTTTATGCTATAATCAGGTTTAAGGTATCCGCGCTTTTTATTACCAATCACCGCATTTTGGATTATCTGGTCATCTTTTTTATCCGCAACAACCCGGTAAAACACGTCCTTTGAAACCCGAACCCCCCATATATTGGTGCGTTTGGTGACCCGGTCTTCTTCGCTTTCGATGGTAATCATTTGCGGTTTACCGTTGGCGCCTATGCCCTCAACAATAAGATAATAATTGCGCACATTTGGATTATTATCATGCAGGCGAAACACGCCGCTATTCTCGCCGGGGCGCGATACGATGCGTAATTGGTATTGGTTATTCATGTCAGCTGATAAGGTTTTTATATCCTGTACGGCTTGCTTCGCCGCTTTCTCGTCGCCAGCATTTACCGCCCCGAGACCGCCATTATAAAGCGCATTAACCTTGGCTTTCAGAGCCGAAGTTTTGGCAATAGCGACACCCCTATCCCGCGCAGAGGATAATGCTTTTGGAATTTCTACGCCGAGAGCCTGTGCCAGCCGTTTTGCTTCTGCGGCGTCCGCACTACGCCTGGCATCAGCTTGTTGTTCCGCCTGCACCAATGCATTTTTTTTGGGAACCTCAATCAGCGCATATTCCAAACCGACCGCCAGAACAATCATGCCCAGCCCAATCATGACCGGCTTGCCCCATTTAGAGCGGTTAATATAGGCTTTGGACAAAAAACCGCCTTTCACAGGCTCATAGGCAAAACGGTGGTCATCCAGCGCTCTTACGCCTTCGCGTAATATACGATCTGGCACCTCAATGCCTTGATTTTTGTAAATCACCCGCAGACGGTCGATTAATTGTTGTTCACGCTCCGGCGCTGATAAGTCTTTCTCAAGCAAGACCGCATCACCCCGCAGCGTATCAACCACATCCATAGCCAACATAACATCGTCGAGCTTGCGCTTGTCAAATTTGGGTGCTGTCACCGCCTGCTCCTGACCGACACCAAAATCAGACAATTGCACCTGCGCGGATTGTTGGCCATTAGACAATGTTTTGTCCTGTTAGGTCGTCGTTTTTGAAATACCAAGCAACGGGTGTCCCCGAGAGTGCATTACCCCTCACCTTGTTCCTCTCCCATAGGGAGAGGAGACCCAAACACAACTCTTTGTGATTACGGGATTTCACTGATAACGCCATCGTAACACCTTGGTGTAACAAATTACAAAGGCGGGTGCCACACCTTCTCCTCTCCTTTTGGGAGAGGAACAAGGTGAGGGGTAAAGGGTTATTGGGGAAACAAACCACTAGTTCAAATTCAGTACATTGCTCGCGCCCTGCTCGGCTAGTCGTGCCATGCGGCGTTTACCGTCCTCAACCGCAATGCGGATTTCTTTGGAATTGGCCGTGGCCATGCGGCGCATATCTGCAATAATTTCGATAGAGCGCTCTTGGTACGACACAACACTATCCAGCAATTTCTTGACCGCAGCTGCTTTTATGGTCGGGCCATAGCCCGCCTCTAGCGCCGCTTCTTGCACCTTAGTGCCAACATCACCCAATGTTTCCAAACTGTCTTCAATGCCCTTTTTCATAGCGTTCAAGGTTTTGGTGCTTTCGTGTAATCCGTGCATAGATGTGAAGGCGGCAGTTAGCGCCGTCAACACAGTTTCATTAGTGCCGAAAAAACTGATACTTTGAGCGTAAATACGTTCTTTGGCATTCGTCGTCTGGTGCAAACGCGCCATAACAACTTCCGACGTATTATAACCAATCGTAAGATTATCCGATAAGTCCTTGGAGATTTGGTATTTCTTATCCATAGCCTGTAAGGCACGTAAAGCTTCGTCGCGGCGCAGTTCAAGCTTTGCCCGCTCCGCCGGGTCGTCCCCGCTAAAGGCCTCGACAATATTACCAGATTCGGTTACTTTTTTCTTAGCGCGATCCAATTTGGCCTTAGCTTTTTTAAGAACCTGTAGCGCCAAGACTTCGGAATTCTTCATAGCCCCTCTAAAATCCATATAGGCGTCCAAAATTTTCTGCTCCCGTGTGACTTGGTTTTGCGTTTCTTCAGCAACATCCAAATACAATTTTTTAATTTTGCCAAACCGCTTGGCAATCGTGCCACGTGTCATTTTCATCCAGCCGTTTTGCATACGCTCAATGGTCGTAATCTTACCATCCTCAAATTGGTCAACCAAGGCTTTGGCGTCATCACGGATAGAATTAAAAGCTGTGGTAATACCCTCATAGCGCTCACCAATACGAAAACCGCTAACTTGTTCACGTACAACCTCGTTGAAATAAGACGCTTGGTCGAGTGTGCGCGCAATGGCTGTAATTTTCTCTTCATCCAAATCTGAAATTTGATCGAGGAGCGTAATCACTGGAACCGGATCAGATTTACCACTAAGCAGCCCAAGCTCGCGCAATTTTCCCATAGCACGGTCAAGATATTGTAGAGTTGAAAGAGATTTAGCCATTTTTTCCACCTATAAAAATTTGATATAACCCTCATTACTGTGTTTATCAGCTAATGACAAATGGAATCCACCTTTCTATATAAGGCGCATGAGCAAAACATCAGACCATATCCCCAAGCAAGCCCCGCGTATTGGCAATGCCTTCACCCGTTTTATTGGCCGCATGTTACTGCGCTTAAAAGGTTATAAAATCGAAGGCAAATTCGCCGACGAGCCAAAAATGATTCTCATCGCCGCCCCCCATACCTCGAACTGGGATTTGATCATTGCCCTTGGCACTATTTTATCTCTGGGAGTACGGATTAATTTCATGATGAAAAAATCTGCATTTTTCTTTCCGTTCAAAAACCTGTTCATGTCTCTTGGCGGTATGCCCATTGACCGTGCTAACCCGAAAGCAACGGTCAAACAAATCATTCGCACGTTCGAAGAGCGGGATAAATTCTGGTACGCGATATTGCCCGAAGGCACGCGCAAACCCGTGGACACATGGAAGGCCGGATTTATCCGCATTGCCCGCAAAGCCAATGTACCTATTTATATGATGGGTCTAGACGCACGCACAAAAACCCTACATCTCGACAAGCTGGTGCTAACGGTGGACGATATTAAAGGCGGGCAGACGGGCAAAGCAATAGAACAAGCCGAAGAGCTACGCCTCTATGCCAAAGAAAAATTCTGCGGCATAAACCCGGAAAATAATTAATGTCCATTATCACCATTGAACAATTAGCCGCTACCAAAGGCCCCCTGCTCGGGATTGATCCGGGCACCAAGACATTTGGCTTGGCCGTGAGCGATACGACGCGGCTCATCGCAACGCCTGTAGAGACCATACGCCGCAAGAAATTCACCCCGGACGCCACAAAAATATTCGCACTTTATGATGAGCGCGAATGTTCCGCCATGATTATCGGTAATCCGGTCAACATGGATGGTTCCGAAGGTCCGCGTAGCCAGTCGGTTAAGGATTTTTGCGCCAATCTGATAAATTTGCGCGACATTCCCATATTTCTCTGGGATGAACGCCTATCCACCGCAGCCGTCACCCGCACATTGTTGGAGGCTGACACATCACGCGCTAAACGAGCGCAGGCCGTTGATAAGTTGGCGGCCACATATATATTGCAGGGCGTTCTGGATAGATTGCGGACTTAACCAGTTGAATTTCTGGCCGCCTGCGTCGCCAATTTCAGCAAGACATGCAAATCCTCCTGCCCACTTTGTGAGGCAACAGTGCACAACTCTTGTAACATATCAGTGATATAATCACGTGCCGCATTAGCGGGAACACCCGTGCCAAGATTTTCTGTTAGAACCTTACCGTCGGTATTCGTTTTCATTATAGCCTCCCTTGCCATTAACGCAATGATTGCATTTAATCGCTATGATTGTAAAGTATAAAGTGCACTCGCGTGCCAAAATGTGTTTTTTCATACGGTCGGTTGACTTTTAAGTTCTCTTCCCCCAGTTATCGCCAAAATTTCCTCCCCGTAATATGGTGTCTTTATGAATTTAGTGATTGTGGAATCGCCGGCGAAAGCCAAAACGATAGAAAAATATCTAGGCAAAGATTATAAAGTCCTCGCCAGTTTCGGGCATATTCGGGATTTACCGTCAAAAAACGGCTCTGTGCGCCCCGAAGAAGATTTTGCCATGGATTGGGCCGTGGACACGCGCGCCAAAAAACGCATTACCGACATTGTCAATGCGCTGAAGACCTCTGATAAGCTTATCCTCGCGACTGACCCGGACCGAGAAGGTGAAGCCATTTCGTGGCACTTGCTCGAAGTTCTTGAGAAGAAAAAAGCCCTGAAAGGCAAGCAGGTCGAACGGGTCGTGTTCAACGCTATCACCAAAAAATCTGTCACCGACGCTATCAAAGCGCCGCGCGAATTGGACATGGAACTGGTGAATGCCTATTTGGCGCGCCGGGCGCTTGATTATTTAGTGGGCTTTACTTTGTCGCCAGTGCTGTGGCGCAAATTGCCGGGTGCGCGGTCTGCCGGACGGGTACAATCCGTATGCTTACGTCTGATTACAGAGCGCGAAACCGAGATTGAGCAGTTTCAAAATCAAGAATTTTGGACGGTCGAAGCCGACATTGCCAGCACTAAGGGCAAAAATTTTCCAGCTAAATTGGTCGCCCTGAACGGCGATAAGCTTACCAAGTTTTCACTGGGCGACGAAAAAGCCGGTCATGCAGCACGGGATACCGTCAAGGCCGCATCCTTGTCTATAACGTCCGTGGTCGCTAAACCTGTTAAACGCAATCCCTTGCCGCCCTATACGACATCAACCTTGCAACAAGACGCATCGGGGCGCTTAGGTTTTTCCGCCACCCGCACCATGCAAACGGCGCAAAAACTGTATGAAGGCATAAATATCGGCGGCGAGACCGTTGGTCTCATTACTTATATGCGGACGGACGGTGTCTCCATGGTCGGTGAAGCCATCACCGAAGCCCGCTCAACTATCACCAATACATTCGGCGCTAAATATCTGCCCGAAACAGTCCGCATTTATAAGTCCAAAGCCAAAAACGCTCAAGAGGCTCATGAAGCCATCCGCCCGACCAGTTTCACCCGCACGCCCAAAGATTTAAATCTATCTGGTGACCAAGCCAAATTATACGAACTTATCTGGAACCGGGCTATGGCCAGCCAAATGGCAACAGCGCAATTGGAACGCACAACCATTGAAATCGGCGACAAAGCCAAAACCGTTGGCCTACGGGCGAGCGGAACCGTGGTGCGCTTTGACGGCTTTATGGTATTGTACCAAGAACGCGCTAAAAAGGCCGCCGCAGACAATGTACGCCTGCCAGACGTTGCCGCCAACGATATGGTTGTGGCCGAAAAGATCGAAGCCGAGCAACATTTCACACAGCCGCCGCCGCGCTATTCCGAAGCATCTTTGGTCAAGAAAATGGAAGAACTGGGCATTGGCCGCCCGTCCACATACGCGTCCATATTAAAAGTCTTGCAAGACCGGGACTATGTCACCTTGGATAAAAAGCGGTTCATCCCCGCCGACAAAGGCCGCTTGGTGATTGCATTCCTCGAAGAATTTTTCACCAAATATGTGCAATATGATTACACGGCTGAGTTAGAAGAACGGCTCGACCTGGTATCCGACGGCAAGTTGGAATGGAAGAAGCTTTTGGCCAATTTCTGGGAAGGGTTCTCCGCCCAAGTAGACGGCACCAAAGAACTGCGTATCACGCAGGTCTTGGACGCCCTCAATGTCGCCCTCGGCCCCATGGTATTCCCCGAAAAAGAAGACGGCTCAGACCCGCGCAAATGCCCAAGCTGTGATGATGGCCAACTTAGTTTAAAGGTTAGCCGTTTTGGCTCCTTCATTGGCTGTACCAATTACCCGGATTGCAAGCATACCCGCTCATTCGGCAAGGGCGGCGATGATGCCCCGTCCGAGGATAAAGTGCTGGGCGTTGACCCGGACAGCGGCCTTGATGTTTGGCTAAAAACCGGACGCTACGGCCCCTATGTGCAGCTCGGCGAAGACAAGAAGCCAAAACGCACCAGCCTGCCCAAAGACTGGCCCTATGACAGCATTGACCTTTTCAAAGGCCTCAAACTCCTGTCCCTACCCCGCCATATCGGCGACCACCCGGAAGACGGTAAAAAAATTAGCGGAGCCATTGGTCGTTACGGCCCTTATATTTTGCACGCAGGTGTCTATGCCAATCTTGAAAGCGCTGACGAAATGTTCGAAGTTGGTGTTAACCGCGCTGTGGTTTTACTAGCCGAGAAAAAAGCCAAACGCGGCGGCGGCGCAGGGGCGCTCAAGGAGCTTGGTGAACACCCAGAAACCAAGAAACCCGTCAAGGTCATGGCCGGGCGCTACGGCCCTTATGTAAAATGCGAAAAGATCAATGCCACCATCCCCAAAGATGTCAACCCTAATGATGTCACTATGGAAATGGCCGTCGAATACATAGCCGCCAAAATCGCTAAAGGGCCTACTAAGAAGAGGAAAAAACCTGCGGCTAAGAAAAAACCTTCAAAGAAAAAGAAAGCAGCAGCAGCGAAAAAGAAAGCACCTGCTAAGAAAAAATAATCCTCAACAAGCCTATACGCCCTAACTAAACAATTCCGGGCATTCCCGACAGCATTTATTGTTGACTATAATATAGATCAAATGCAGCGTTGCCGCCCCGGCTAGCAAGCAGAAAAACGAGATATTGGCGTAAGAGAAGAACGCCCATACGATAACCACAACCGCGATCATAGTCATACCAAAAATCCGCATATGTTTATAGGTAGATAGCATAGGCGGTATGATCAAAAGCACCATATAAATTGCATAAGTACCCCAACGCGGGATAATATAATCCAGCAACATAGTGTCTTCATAGGTGATAGATTTATTGCTAATTTTCACTTGCACCCAGTCAGGATTAAACAAATGCGGGATATACAGCGTCAAGCCGAATATGAGGCCTGCTAAGGCAAAGAGCATAAGCAGTTTCTTGCGTTTCCTGCCGGGCGGCTCCAGGAAATACATGGCAAAGGGCACCCATGTCGGCCACATCAACCAGGAAAACAAAATAAAGCCCATAGCAGCCCACCAAATCATATCCGGCGTTCCTGTGTTCAAACCCATCCAGACATGACCCTCCATAAATTGCTGGATACCAGCAAATATCGGCATGAGAGCAATGGGCAGATAGCGCTTGTTAATCGTCCAGGCTCTCCAGACGGCAAATGCTCCACCCGTGGTCAAGGCTCCAGCGGCAATAAAACTAACAGATGCGGATAAACACATAAATCAACCCCTTTATTATTTCGTCTATTTTTTTGCCACGAGACAATGGCAGTCTTTACTGCCCCACTGACTTGCGCCAACGCGGCGACTAATGCGGCGTCCGGCTTGAAAATCCCCGTTAGCGATGATCATTTACACCCTCGCTATTGTCATTTTTGGGTGTGTTCCCATGGTTCGAATGTCCGCTGTGTGAACCGTGCATGAAAAAATGCATGCCGATACACAGGCCGAGAATAGCTGCGACAAAAACATAATTATTTGGAATATGCGAACGGTGTTCCAAAAGCAAAAAAACGCCAATGAGAACAGCAAATATACTTACGGGCAACCAGAAGCGAAATCGTTTAATACCGTGTGCGTCATTATTTTCATGTTCCATAATTCAACCTTTTTAGTTTAAAATTTGCAATATATCAGGTTAAGCGAGAGCCGCCCCACCCAAATCATTGCCCAAATCATTGCCTGGTTCATTGCCTGGTTCATTGCCTGGGCACAGCGCCGAACTGCACAATAAATAGTCCCGGGTTAGCGGTACGGCGTCTTGACGTTTTGCCAACTGAATTTGAAAAACATTGTGCAAATTGTGGCGAAACGACAGTTCGCTAGCCACCAAATAAAAATTCCACATTCGGGCGAATTCTTTGCCGTATTGTTTTGCAACATCATCCACATGTACTAAAAAACGCCGTCGCCATTCCCGCAGAGTATCGGCGTAGTGCAAGCGCAAGACTTCAACATCTGTGACAATAAGACCCGCCCGTTCGATATGCGGTAAGATTTCCGACAAGGCCGGAATATAACCGCCCGGGAAAATGTATTTGGCTACCCACGGATTGGTGATGCCCTTACTGTCCGGGCGACCTATGGTATGTATGAGCGCAACCCCATCGTCGTTTAGCAGATTAGCCACCTGATTAAAATAGGTTTGGTAATGGGGCACCCCAACATGCTCGAACATGCCGACCGAAACAATCCGGTCATATTTTCCTTTACTAATGCGGTAATCTTCAAGTTTGAAATCGACCTGCGCAGATAAATTAAGCGCGGACATGCGTTGTTGTGCAATATTTAATTGTTCCTGAGACAGTGTAATGCCAGTAACTTTTGCACCCGTTTCTTGCGCTATAGAAAGCCCCAAACCGCCCCAACCACAGCCAATTTCCAATAGGGAGTGATGTGGTTGCAGCAATAATTTATCCGCTATCAACGCACATTTAGCGGCCTGTGCCTGTTCCAGAGTATCATTGCGGTTAGTATAATAAGCGCAGGAATACTGTAAATCGTCGTCGAGAAACAGGGCGTAAAAATCATTGCCTATATTATAATGGTGTGCCACATTTTTCCTGGCGCGGGATATAGGGTTAAACTGCGCCAATCTACGCAACAAACGACGGGACATATCTGGTATCATCCCAACCTGCTTTTTACTGGCCTGCAAATTCGTCCATATCAAATCCAAAAGATCGTATATATTATCGTCTTTTATGCGTAAACCAGACCGCATATAAGCCTCGCCCAAAGCCAGTTCCGGATCAAGGACAATACGGCGCACCCATTTTGCCGATGTGATTTTAGCTCTTACCGGGTTGCGCATATCTCGGCCATAGCGTTTCTTCAAACCATTTGGATATTCTATTTCCAACGCACCAACGGTAAGAGTGCTGGATAAATTATTATCAAGAATTCGCGCCCAGATACTCATAACACTTCCTTTTAATGTGTCTCTATTAGAGCCATTGCAGAGCAAAAATATCATCTACTAATACTGATACGCACAATACCATATTTCCCCTCATATGATTAGGTGAGCAAAACGCCCACACGCTTATTAGAGCCGTATGAAAGAACAAAACGCACCTATACAATAAGTAATCTTTCACCTAGGATACGCCAAATTATCTATGGGTAATTCTATTCCAGAGCAGCTTTGTCCGCGTTCCAAACTGGCCTTAATTTTTATGGGCGCGTAAATATTTGAGAATAAATACAATAGCCAGAAAGATTAGCGGCCAGAAAAATGGCGGCTGATGAATATGAGTATAAATTATGAAAATTAACCGCGAAACTATAATAGAAACGGTCAAGAGTGGGGCCAACCCTACGAAATTTGGAATGACGAAAAAAGAAATCGCTCGTGTGCTTGGCGTGACCGGAGACGAACGGCGTGAGTTGCGGCTGGCGCTCGGCGAACTTATGGCTGATGGGGTATTTGTCCGCGACGAGCGCAAAGCCTACCGTATGTCCGATGCACTGCCCAATGTCATGATGCTGGATATTGACCATATAGACGACCAAGGTGATGTCATAGCCGTGCCCGCCAAATGGGATAAAGACGAAGACAAACCACAAATTATCATCAAGCAAAAATCTGGCCACAAGAATAGAGGTCACCGTAATGCTAACCAAGTGAGCGTCGGCGACCGCGCCTTGTGTCGCCTCAAAACCACCGAAGACGGCATTATTGCCACCGTGATAAAAAAGCTCGGCGACGGCCCGCGCGCCGAAGTTGGCTTTGTTGTCAAAGGCGGACGCGGCCTACGCATACGCCCGGCCAAAAAAGGCTCGCGCTTTGATTATATTCCCGAACGGGGCGCCAAAATAAACGATCTAGACATTGTAGAATTTGAACTGTCCGGTAAGCGCAATAAGGGCGAACGCATTGCCCGCATCATAAAAATTATCGGCAGCGCCAAACACGGCAAAGCTGCATCCCTTATATCCCTGTTGGAACACAATATCCCCACCGGTTTTAGCGACAAGGAATTAGAGGACGCCAAAGCCCTCACTCTGCCCAAAATAGATAAATACCGCAAAGACTTACGCGACTTACCTCTCGTCACAATTGACCCGGTTGATGCCAAAGATTTCGACGATGCCATCTTTGCCAAGCCGGACGATAGCGCCAAGAACCGGGGCGGGCATATTGTCTGGGTGGCTATAGCGGACGTGAGCGCTTTTGTGGCCCCCGGTTCTGCCCTCGACAAAGGTGCGTTCAAGCGCGGCAATTCGGTCTATCTACCCGACCGGGTCGAGCCGATGTTGCCCGAAGAAATCTCCGCCGATTTGTGTTCTCTTCGCCCTCATGAAGACCGCGCTTGTCTGGTGGTCAAAATGCGCTTCGACAGAAACGGCGATAAAATAAGCCACACATTTATGCGCGGCCTGATGCGTTCCCATGCCCGCCTGACATACGCCCAAGCCCAAGAAGCTTTTGATGGTGCGCCCGGCGAAACGGCGAAACCCGTGGCCGATATTCTCAAAGATATTTACACAGCCTACGAGGCCGTGCGCGCCGCCCGCAGCCGCCGCGCGCCGCTGGAAATAGAAATGCCGGAACGCAAAGTCGTTCTGGACGCCAAAGGCCGGGTCACAGGCATCGAGGTCAAAGACCGTTTCGACGCCCACAAGCTGGTCGAAGAATTTATGATACAAGCCAATGTTTGCGCCGCGCAGGCTTTGGAGCGGGCAGACACGCCCCTGATTTTCCGGGTTCACGAACCGCCAGAAACCGAGCGCGTGCAAGGCCTGTCCGACTTCCTGCCTGCGCTGGATTTAAAATGGTCAATGGGGCAACGCCCGACCCCGAAACGCTTTAACCGCTTGATCGAGCAAGCCCGGGGTCGCGACTTGGTCGAAACCGTGTCCATGTCGATTTTACGCACCCAGATGAAAGCCTTTTACACACCCCAAAACAAAGGCCATTTCGGCCTAAGCCTAACCCATTATGCCCATTTCACATCCCCAATTCGCCGCTATGCGGATTTAGTTGTCCACCGGGCATTGGTCAAAGCATTTAATCTGGGCGAAGGCGGCACAAGCGCCGAAGAACTAACCCGCTTAAAAGAAATTTCCGAACATATTTCCACCACAGAGCGCAGTGCCATGGCCGCCGAACGCGATGCCAAAGACCGCTATATCGCCGCATTTCTAGCTGATAAAATCGGTGCGACTTTCAAAGCTCGCATCACAGGCGTCACCAATGCTGGGCTATTTGTCGGGCTAGACGAAACCGGCGCAGACGGCTTTGTCCCCGCACGAACCATCGGGCTTGAGCGTTTCATATTCGACGAAAAATCCAAATCTCTTATCGGCGCGGACACAGGCGGCACCTATCATTTTGGCCGCCGCGTGGAGGTCAAACTTGCTGAGGCCAAGCCCTTGCAAGGCGGGCTGCTTTTCGAAATCCTAACCAAACCAGAAAAAGGCGCATTGCCTAAGCATTTGGCGAAGCGTAGACAAGGGCAAGGCGGAAGCTATAAAGGCGGCGGTAAAGGCCGTAAACACCAACGGCGACGGAGATAATGACTATGCCCAGTAAGGTACCGACAATTTACGTTACGGCGGGGCGCATTCTCCTTGCTCTGTACTTCTTGTTGCCGGGTGTGGCAAAGTTATTAAAGCCCGCCAGTCAAGTCGCCATGATGGAGCATCACAATATCCCCGCAGCCTTGCCACTCTTATATGTAGCCGGAGCCGCGCAGGTCATTGGAGCGCTATTGTTGCTTGCCAACCGCTATGTACGCTTTGCCGCACTTGGTTTTGTTCTCTATATCATCGTCATCAATACCCTGATGCATGATTTTTGGAATTTTACAGGCACAGAGGCCGCCCACGAAATTCAAAATTTCATAAAGAACTTGGGCATATTGGCAGGGCTGTTGGTTTTGGCTGGGTTTAGCCCAAAGCGCAAACTTAACATAAAGTCTTTACGGCATTCAGATGGTGCGCATAAAACATAACTATACAAAAATAATTCTGCGGCCTATTACCTCAAGATGATTCCCATACCCAAACCTATTCCCGGTCGAGTTGCGCCACGGGCCAAACTGGCTTCGACCATTGTGCTGTTGCGCCAGCGAGATGGGGTGGACGAAATCCTTATGGGCAAACGCTCGGCGCGGCACGATTTTATGCCGTCGGTTTATGTGTTTCCGGGGGGGCGGGTTGACCCGTCCGACAGTTATGCCCCTGCCCTCGACCACCCAAATGCCCGCACAAGCGAAATCCTCGAAGCCGCCATGGCACCGGCGCGGGCGCGGGCCTGTGTCATGGCAGCCGTGCGCGAAACATATGAGGAAACTTCGCTAATACTGGGCGAAAAATATGAGACCCCGCCAAACGCTATCAATGACCCGTCTTGGAAAAATTTTCACGCGCAGGGCTATTTGCCTTGCCTTGACAGTATCGAGCTATTTGGCCGTGCTATCACGCCACCCCACCGCAACAAACGGTTTGATACCTGGTTTTTTCTCGCACGGTTAACCGGAGAAGCCGCCGCACGCCCCCATGCAAATAGCGCCGAGCTGGTGGATACAAATTGGTTTACATTCGCACAAATAAAGCGCCTCGAAATGCACCGGGTTACGCACATGATGCTGGGGCAACTCAAGACATATCTCGGATTTGATAATCCGCCGCCGGACATTTTCTTCTCCAGAGCCGTGCGCCGCCAGTTCAAATTTTCTCGGTTTCCCGAAAAAAGCAACCGAACATGACAGACACCATAATAGCCACCCCAATAACCACCCCAGGCATGACTAAACCCCAAAAGCAAGGCATTATCACGGCCATTGCCTGCACGGGATTTATTGCTCTGGCATGGGGGTTATCATCACCGCTCATTAGCCAGCACCTGGAACGCATGACCGCTTCGGGCATGACGCTCGGCTGGTTAATTTCCCTTGCAGCGGTTGCGACAATTCTGTCTACGCCATTTGTGCCAAAGCTCATGTCTTGGTTTGCACCGCGTACCGTTATAATCGCTTGTTTACTGATCGGGGCGGCGACAATCCCTGCCCTAAAGATATTCATGGCTCCCGAAGCTTGGTTCTTGATTAAATTTATTGGCTCGTGCGCCTTCACCGTGGTGTTTGTGATTGCAGAAATTTGGATCAACCAACTAGCGCCCGAGCATCTACGCGGACGTATTATGGGCATGTACGGCGCCGCATTGGCCGGCGGCATGGGCATAGGCAGCGGGCTTGCCGTACTGACCGGGATTGACGGATGGTGGCCATTTATCATTTGTGCGGCGATTAACCTAGGGGCTGTTCTGCCCTTTGTGATTTGGCGCAATGCCGAAAAAATTATCCCGACCTCTAAAAAGGACGCCCGGTTTGGCGTAATGTTTAAAATCATGCTGGCCGCACCAACTATAATGATGTGTGCCGTGGTGTTTGGCGCTATCGAGCAAAGCATGATCTATTTCTTGCCCGTCTATGATACCCGGCTTGGCCATACCGAACATATGGCTCGGATACTCTTGCTCATAGCTGCCGTTGGCAATGCCCTGTTCCAATTTCCTATGGGGGCGCTAGCCGATAAAATGAACCGCAAATTGCTGACGGCAATCTTGATGAGTGTGGCCTTTATCGGCCCTCTCACCATGGGCTTTGTCGGTAGTAATTTTTGGGCGCTCGCCATCTTGGCGTTCTTCTATATGGGTCTAACCACGGCGCTTTATACGGTGGGTTTGGTGCAATTGGGCGAACGGTTTAAGGGACATCAACTTTCCGCAGCCAATGCCGGGTTTATTGTCGCCTACGGTATTGGCTCACTTATCGTGCCGCCGCTGGCTGGAAAATTGATGGATGTCTATAATCCCCAAGGTTTCATGTGGACTATGGCGGCGCTCGGGGCGGTTGGGCTAGTCGTGGTTTCTATGCGTTTTAGGCGTTGACAGTAGGGATTTCATAAGTATGTTCCCGCTTCAGATTTCTAATTAAGGACTATTATCATGGCGAAGCCAACCACCGTTAAAATCCGCCTAAATTCCACTGCTGGAACCGGGTTTTTCTATGTTACCAAGAAAAATGCGCGGACAATGACCGAGAAAATGGTCAAAAAGAAATACGACCCCGTAGTCCGCAAGCATGTGGACTTCAAAGAAGGCAAGATTAAGTAGGCAAGCATGCCTATTTGCCGATTAAACCGCACCATATTTTACCTTAAAGGCGATGGCGTTGCGGACTTTCTAAACGGCCTGATTACTAACAATCTCAACAGCGACTTGACCTTTGCGGCTCTGCTGACGCCCCAAGGGAAAATTACTGCTGACTTTTTCGTTCATAAGGTGGGCGATCATTTGGTGCTGGAAACGGCTGAGAAGTTTGGTAAAATTCTAGCGCTCCGCCTGAAAATGTACAAACTACGTGCCAAAATCGACATTGAGGATGTGAGTGACAGTTTCGATGTCTATGCACTTTGGGACGGTCAGGGTAATGTTGGGCTAACCGACCCAAGACACCCTGCCCTTGGACAAAGATACCTCGCTGCGACAGGAACTCTCTCCCCTGAACACAGTCCCGAAGATTACGACCTGCACCGCCTGAACCTCGGCGTTCCGGATAGCACTTACGATTTCGATACCGAGAAAATGTTCCCGGCAGATGCCAATATGGATTTGCTACACGGGGTCGATTACAAAAAAGGCTGTTTCATCGGCCAAGAAGTCGTTAGCCGTATGCACCGAAAAACTGAAGTGCGCAAACGTATGCGCGCGGTGAAATTATCAGGTGCGGCACAAGCTGGCGACGCGCTCAAAGCCGGAGGGCGCACGGTCGGCACGCTTAATCATGTCAGGAATGACGTTGGCATGGCGCTGGTTAGGCTTGACCGCTTGGCATCGGCTAATGATAGTGTATTGGTCAACGACATTTTTGCGGAAATACTGGAGCCAAATTATGAACCATAATCCTGATCTCCCTCGCTGCGGCTGGGTATCCCCCACCGACGAACTATACTGCCATTACCACGACACCGAATGGGGCATCCCCAATTATGATAGCAAGTCTCTGTTCTCGAAACTCATACAAGACGGTATGCAGGCGGGCTTGGCCTGGATTACCATATTGCGCAAACGCGAGACTATTTTAGAAGCTTTCGACGGTCTCGACCCGGACATCATCGCCCATTACACCGACAAAGACCGCGAGCGGCTTCTAGCCGACCCCGGCATTATCCGCTCAAAACTGAAAATCAACGCCGCCATCACCAATGCACAAATTTACATAAAAATGCGCGACGAGGAAGGCATAGACTTCTCCGAATATCTCTGGGGATTCGTAGGCGGCAAACAAGTGCAAAACAGCTGGGCAGACTTCAAGGACGCCCCGACCAAAACCGATGCCAGCATAGCCATGGCCAAAGACCTGAAAAAACGCGGTTTCAAATTCACCGGCCCTGTGATAATCTACGCCTTCATGCAGGCCGTCGGCATGATAAATGATCACTCAACCGATTGTCATTGCTATGAGAAATGTAATGAAAAACAATAATAAAAAAATTTCTATTTTTTGGGTTACACTCTTGGGGATTGCCACTTTATCGTCATGCCAATCCATGTATGATGAAGAAGCGGACAAGTTTTGTGACCGTATTGAAAACCGCAATGAACAACAATGTACAGGCAATCACACACCGAGACCACCAAAATATTAGCCGTATTATCTCATATAATTGATTGGTAATTGAAAAATTTATCCGTAAATTACCAACCAAATCCAGATTAGGGGACCATCATGAGCGCAGTAATAAGTTCCACAGGCTTGTGGGCACCGAAAGACAGTATTTCTAACGAGGAATTGGTCACAGCGTTCAATGCTTGGTCGGACAAGTGGAATGCGGAACATGCCGAAGCCATTGCGGCGGGCGACGTAGAAGCCAAGCCATTATCCTCTGCCGCGTTTATCGAGAAAGCTTCGGGCATCAAATCCCGCAAGGTTATCTCCAAAGCAGCAATTCTTGACCCTGAAATTATGGCACCGCGTATCCCGGAGCGTCCAGACGACGAAATTTCTGTCCTAGCAGAGATCGCCGTAGCGGCAGCCAAAGATGCACTGGCTAAGGCTGCCCGTAAGCCGGGGGACATTGATGCGGTCATCGTAGCTTGTTCAAATTTACAGCGCGGCTATCCGGCTATTGCCGTTGAAGTCCAAGACGCGCTGGGAATTACAGACGGGTTTGCATTTGATATGAATGTCGCCTGCTCCAGCGCGACTTTCGGCATAGAAACGGCACGCGGACTTATTGCGGGCGGGCAGGCTAAATCGGTTCTGGTCTGCAATCCTGAAATCTGTACGGGGCATTTAAACTTCAAAGACCGCGACAGCCATTTTATCTTTGGCGACGTGGCAACGGCTATCCTCGTCGAGGACGAAAGCATCGCCCCAGAGGGCGCGTGGGAAATCCTCGGATCGAAACTGGCCACGCAGTTTTCCAACAATATCCGCAATAATTTCGGCTTCTTGAATAACGCCGCCCCAGACGGTATCGGCGCTAAGGACAAGCTATTCATCCAAAATGGCCGCAAAGTCTTCCGCGAAGTTGTGCCCTTGGTCGCGGGCTTGATAAATGATGAGCTAGCTAAAATCGGCATTAAAGCAACAGACCTCAAACGCATGTGGCTACACCAAGCTAACCTCTCCATGAACACCCTCATCGCCAAGAAAGTCTTGAATGTCTCTGGGGGAAAGGACGTTGACATGGATATGGCGCCAGTCGTCCTAGACGAATACGCCAACACCAGCTCCGCCGGTTCCATCATAGCTTTCAACAAACACTCGGACGATTTCTCCCAAGGCGACATAGGGCTAATCTGCTCTTTCGGCGCAGGCTATAGCGCGGGTGTTGTTGTTGTGCGCAAGACTTAATGGCTAAACAGTCACCAAGTCATCCCCAAGCAAGAGCGTGGCAACGTATGCTCTCTGGGCGCCGCCTCGATTTACTCGACCCGTCGCCGTTTGATATTGAAGTCGAAGACATCGCTCACGGACTAGCGCGGGTAGCGCGGTGGAATGGGCAAACTTCCGGGTCATATGCGTTTTCAGTGGCCGAGCATTCTGTCGTGGTTGAAAAATTATTTTCCATCCTCAACCCCAAAGCAAGCCGTGAAGATAAACTCACTGCCCTGCTGCACGACGCCGCCGAATATGTGGTCGGGGATATGATTTCGCCGTTCAAAGCCGCGCTCGGTATCGACTACACGGATTTCGAAGACCGGATTGAACAAGCCGTGCATTTACGTTTTGGCCTGCCGCCCCACCCGCGTAAGTCCCTGAAAAAAAACATAAAAACCTGTGATACTTACTGCGCCTATTTCGAAGCAATTCAAATCGCAGGCTTTACGACAGACGAAGCTAACGAGTTTTTCACTCGCCCGCCGGGCGATATCCGCATAAAAATAGCGCCCCTACCCGTGGTCGACGCCAAGGCGCTTTACCTGAAAAGATTCGTTGAATTATCATAATTTGACTTGGGCAATAAAGCGCTCACCTTTAAACTTAGTGGTTCATACTTGTCCTGACAGCTTCCGAGTTTGCCGAAAGCTGTTTAGGTAGTGCACTCACATTACAAGCAAAACAATAATGCTAAGGACAGTTGCGACAATTTCTCAAATAATGCGCATTAGGCAAAATTTTCGGTATTCGTTGTGGGAACACCGTTGACCATATTGGATCTCACATCTGTCCGCGCAGAACGCATGGAAGCCAAAAAGCCACCCTTGATCAGATTGATCGAAACCTTGCGACCGCGCTCGGCCCAATAATCTTCAATTTGCTGTTTGATGCGCTCGGCACCTTCGCGTGTACAATAATCACTATTCATAATATCCTCTAATAGTCTTTGCGCCTCGTCCCAGAAACGCGGGGGTTAGTGTCCCTCGACAGCCATTACATAGTTAACACATATTAGTATTACAAGAATATTATAGCTTTTAATTATATCTTTTTGGTAACATTCTAATTTCCAATGTCGTTCACATTAGGTTCAGAAAGGAGTATTTGGCATTTATCAGCGTACTTACCGTGTATTTCGTTAAGTTTACGCCATTATTAGTAAAATTAGTTGCCATTTCCCGTCATTTACACATAGACAAATTATTTGTTTATCCTATATTCATGTACGGAAATAAACCAAAACTGGGAGTGGACATGAATTCTATCGGTTATCGCATCAAACAAGCTAGGCTAGATCAAGGGCTATCGCAGGTAGAATTGGCACAAGCCGCCAATGTTAGTCAGCCTACGGTCGCAAATTGGGAAAACGATTCGCATGTACCGCGCCAAATTGCTCTGGACAAACTCGCAGGCATATTAAGTACATCTGCAACCTGGATCAGGATTGGCGACATCGACATAAATGATGCTGCCAACACTTCCGCAGGATATTTAACACGCCCAATCCAGCATGTGCCTATTTCAGCTTGGCCAACCATTAGTAATATAAAGGACGGTAAGTTATCAATGCTACCTGCCCGTGATTATATTGCCCTGTCTATTTTAGCCGATAAACCCTTTGCCCTTATTGCCAATGACCCAGCTATGGCCGCTCATTTTCCAGTCGGCGTAGCTATTGTTTTTGATGCGACACCGGGAGAACTGGCGAGCGGCAAATGCTATTTGTTTGCAGTAAATGAAAATACCATTTTGCGGCGCTGGCGATCCGCTCCCGATCGTCTTGAAGCCCTACCAAACCAATCCGCCGTAGATGCAGAGTTTGTAGAAACCCGGCCTAGGCCATTAGCAAGAGTGGTTATGTCCCTACGAAGGCATTAGGGCGTGTAACAAGCGGCCTTGGCTTAAATGTCCGTGAAATAAGAAAAACAGTCGTATTCACCATCATATCCATATTCCTGTTCAAACTCGTAATAAGGTGTGTTCTGGCCATATGTTTCATGTGTTGGCAGTGAAGTTATAACATTTTGTTTCTGCACAAAGTCTTCGACAACGGTGTCAGCAAACTTATCATCAGATACAATAGGCTTATCGGTGAAAATGAATTCATCCGGTTGCTCGGATTCAGTTGGCTTAGCGGTTTTGGTGATGTCGACAGATGCTACAGGTGGTGAGGCTGGTACTAAGCGGAATGAAAAATCCGCAGCATCTAAATCAGCGACATTGATACCGATTAATGTGATTGTGCCACTGCCCGTCTTGATAATGGCATCAGCACCACTTTGAAAAATGCTTAATTGCGCAAAGCTATAAAGCCCATCCGCAAATTCAATCCGGTCTATTCCAATCTGAAAGTCCGTAATTGTATCATGACCAAAATGGACTTGTCCCGGTTTAGTTCCGGGTTGTTATGAGTAATAACAGCCATCAAGGAGAACTATTATGGCCAAGCAACATACCAAAGCATTTCAACAAGAAGCCGTGCGCATTGCACTGTCGAGTAATT
>JALSHE010000019.1 GCA_026982415.1 Robiginitomaculum sp. | reverse complement strand
CCGACGACGTAGCCACAGGCAAGCTACAAGCACGCTGGGCGCGTTAGGCCAAGCAAACACGGGACAAAACACGGGGCAAAACGGCGATCGCCGAAGCCGCTCTCCTTAACGGGAGGGCGGCTTTTTATTGGACTAGGCCGTGGTGACCATTTGGGGTCACTTTGATGATTGAGGTTTGTTTCCCGGCTAAGTCGAAGACTATACTGACTGGGGATTTTGTTTTCACTTTATAGCACACCCCACGGACGGGATTTGCTCGCCTGGCCCTACGCTCGTTTCGGCCACCTGTTTCAGCCATGTAAAAACAGCTCATGAATTATTCAGAGGTGCCTTAGCCCATCGCCTCATTGATAGCCCTATTGGCGGCGTCTCTTATGGCTTTGATATTGGCGGCGTAAACATCCTCACTCTGCGCGCCTTTTCCGAATACTGCCGAGCCTGCGACCAACACATCTGCGCCTGCTTCGGCGACAAGTGGTGCCGTGCTTGGCTTGATACCGCCATCGACTTCTATCAAAATATCGCGACCGCCGAACATTGTCTTGAGGTCGCGGATTTTTTGGATTTGTGAATGCAAAAAGCTTTGCCCGCCAAACCCTGGGTTGACCGACATGACGATGACGAGATCTAGCCTGTCCAAAACATTTTCAATCACATTAATTGGTGTAGACGGGTTAAGCGCCACACCCGCTTTTACACCAAGGTCAGCAATGACTTGTAATGTCCGGTCAAGATGCGGGTGAGCTTCGGGATGCACAGAGATATAATCCGCACCCGCTTTTGCAAATGCGCCCAACAGCGCATCGGCTGGTTCTATCATCAAATGCACATCCATCACCGTCTTAATATGCGGCCTTATCCATTTACAAACATCCGGCCCAATGGTCAGGTTCGGCACATAATGATTGTCCATAACATCCACATGCACCCAATCGCATCCGGCACTTTCGATAGCCCGTATTTCATTGCCGAGCTGGGCAAAGTCTGCGGATAATATGGACGGTGATATTTTAATGGACATTGTGGTCTCCCTCTTTAAGAAACGCCGAGCTTGTCTCTCCAACCCGGGTAGATTACATCCGCATCAGCTTGGAATGTCTCGAACGCCCTTGCAAGTTCTTTATGCTCGCGCAGGCGTTTCTGGCCGCCCGGTAATTTTCAACCACAACAAGGACAGTGCCGCCAGTAAGGAAATTGGAATTAAAACCATGGCAATCCCGTTCCAACCAAACATGTTCAGCGTTGCCCCAGATGCGAGAGACGCGGCGGCGACTAATGTGAATAAAATAAAATCGTGAACACCCTGTACTTTGTTCCTTTCGCTCGCACGGTAAGCTTCGCCCAATAAAGCCGTCGCGCCGATAAAACCAAAATTCCAGCCAATACCGAGCAGTATCAGAGATGTCCAAAAGTTCCACAATTCCAAACCAGCCAAGGCGACGAGAGCGCAAACAATCAGCAAACCCAGCCCGGCGGCGATTATTGGCAATTTACCAAACCGGACGATCAATGCGCCCGTAAAAAAGCTAGGGCCGTACATAGCCAATACGTGCCAGCGAATTCCCAGTATTGCTTCGGCTTCCGAATGACCGTGATTTTTCATCGCCAAGGGCGCTCCGGTCATCATAAATGTCATCAGGGCAAAGGATGCGACCGCACATAGCAAAGCCACGATGAAAACCGGTTGTTTGGTGATAGCGCCTAAAGAGCGCTCAGCTTCCGAGCTGGTGTTCTCTACTATCGAGTTTTGGCCAATGGGGTTATGGCCAATGGGCTTTAAGAACAACAACACAAATATTCCGGCCATTAACAACCCAGCCATGCCGACAAATGCTCCCGCAAATGGTAGCGGCAGGAATATATCCTTGGTACGCAAGACGACCTCGGTGCCGATAAATGCCGCCAATACGCCGCCCGTAAGCACCCACGATATGGCGCGGGATTTAAACGTGTCGCTCCCCGTGTCGGCTGCCGCGAAACGGTATTGTTGGACAAATGCCCCTGCCCCGCCGATCAATAAATAGCCGAGACAAAACAATGCGAAAGCATTTTCTTGCAAGGATAGCGCTGAAAGCATAGCGCCTAATATGCCAATAAATGCCCCAAAGATAAAACTAACCCGTCGACCAAATAGACGACCGAGCATTGCTACAGGCAAGGCGAAAACTGCAGCGCCAATGCTGTAGGCCGCCACGGGCAGTGTTGCCAAACCCAAATTGTCAGGGCTTAGCCACGCTCCGGCCAATGCGCCAATGGAAATCGCGATCGCACCAATAGAGCCGTTGAGCGCCTGCGCCATAGATAGGACAACAGCATTGCGCACGCCAATATTTGGCATTTTAGTTTTCACATTCACTTTTGATAATCAGGAAGACGGTCATAGACCGGATATTGTTTCCGGATTTTCACAATCTTGCTATAGGCACGGTTAATCAGAGCCATTTTATGGGTAGCCAGCTTTTGTAATTCGGGCGGCAGGCCGCGCGCAGCCAATCTATCGGGATGGTTCGCCGCCGCCATTGTCCTGTAGACCCGCTTTAATTCCTTATCTGTTACCGTCTCGTCCACACCCAGTATCAAATATGGATCGTCCAATGCACGCCCCAAATGGGCAGCGCGAATACGGTTGAAGGTCGGCGGATTAAAACCAAATATTTTCCCCGTGGTCTCCAGGAATGATAGCTCAGCTCCGGTAACAATCCCGTCGGCCAACGCAATGTGGAACAAACCGTCGAGAATATCCTCTAATATATCCGGGCGAAATTTATAGTGACGGTGGATTTTCTTGGCATAGGCCTCATAGCCCAATGTAGTTTGCTTGGCCAAATCAAAGAACCTTGCAATACCCTCGCTCGCTTCTACGGAGGCTTGGAACACTTTTTTGAAGGCGTCGATTTCGACACTGCTTACCGCCCCGTCGGCTTTGGCCAATTTGGCACCAAGCGCAATCAGAGCCGCCGCCACCCCGGCGTCGCCAATATCGCGCAAGCTCGCATCTGCTGCCCGTGTGCTTGAAGCCCGTTTACTTGAAGCCCGTTTGCTGGGCGGCCCAAACAGCTTTGCAGCCGCCGACAATATGCGCAATCCAAAATTCATAACGCCTTGTGCCTGAATAACGCTGGCGGCTCAACAGTTTAGAACGGTGTTTACCCTCTATTAGCCAAGTTCATACACCAGATATTAGGCGCATTGAGTTATTGACTATTAGCTATGAGTAAAAACAACAAAAATATTTACGCAAACACATTCAAAGTTCTCGCTGTCGCTGTTGGTGTAAGCCTGTCTTTAAATTTGATACAACAGTCTGCGCTCGCAGCAACCCTAGACCGACCGTTCTTTCGGGCAAGTGCTATTGTTATTGTTTTTGGCGGCAGCGATTTTATCGAAAACGGCGGCGTAGGCTCGGTGGCTTCGGACTTTTACTTGCTGGACAATATACCGTCTGGTCAGGTCGGGGCAGATATTATCGGTGCGGATGGTGTGACCCTCGAATATTTTGGGGCGGCGAATACACCAACGTCCGACGGCACCGCCCGAACCAATGAGTTATTGCGTATTGAAGGGCAAGTATCAGGTGGGGTTCTGACCAATGTTGCGGATTTCAATATTTTGGATGCAAATGACAGCCTGACAGAATTTGGCATTGATGATAATACTGATCTTGATATGAGTTCATATTACCGGATTTCACGGTTTTATGTCACGTCCAATGCGGCCTTTGATTTATATGCCCAAGCCAGCAACCTAACCGCTACGCAGGATTTCACGGCGCTGGGGTACTCTGATTTCCGCTATATTTTGTTTTCGCAAACCACGGGCAGCGCCGCGCAAAATCCGGCCATTGGCGGACTTGGGCGCATTAACGCAATCAATGATCTCGGCGATATGTCGGCAGGCCCTACCAAAGTTTTTGACGGTGGCCGCAGAACCGCCCGCACGCGCGGGACTATTCAGCAACAAGCCTTTTCTTTCATCCCGATTTATTATATTGTTAACGGCGACCCCGGCAATGCTTACGATCTTTCCATGGGTACCGGGACGATTGGCGCGACCGTTACTTATACAATATATACGCCGTAAAAACCGCTCGCTTTTACATCTCCTCTCCCCTAGTAAAGTGTAAACAACAGGGGAGTATTTCATGGAACGGTTTATCGGAATAATAGGTGTCGTGGTTTTATTAGGCATAGCCTATGCCGCATCCAGCAACCGCAAACATGTCAACCCGCGCACTATATTGAGCGCCCTCGCCTTGCAATTTGTTATCGCTCTGTTCGTGTTCAAAACCCCGTGGGGCAAAGTGGTTTTGGAAAAGGTCACCTTTGGCATTGAACATGTGCTGAATTATTCCATGCAGGGTATCGGGTTTATCTTTGGCGATTGGGCCAATAGCGGCAATATCATGCTCAGTTTCGCCACGATGGTTTTACCCGTGATTATCTTTGTTGGCGCGCTCATGACCGTCTTGTTTCATTTGGGCATTATGCAGTGGGTGATGCGTGGGCTTGGTTTTGTCTTGCGTAAAACTATCGGCATTAACGGTATCGAAGCCATTGCCGCCAGTATGAATATTTTTGTCGGACAGGACAGTGCCCCCTTTGCGGTGCGGCCTTATCTGGAGACTATGCCCAAATCGACCCTGTTTTTGATTATGGTTACGGGCATGGCGACCATCGCAGGCTCTATTCTGGCGGGTCTTATCACAATGGGGGTGGATGCGCAAAGCTTGATTGTCGCCAGCTTCATGGGTGCGCCGGGCGGTATCCTGATGGCCAAAATGATTATGCCCAGCGACCCGGGAGACGCAAATTTCTCGCCCGATTCCATCAAGATAGAAACCACCAAGCACTCTAATGTCATCGAAGCCGCCGCCGTCGGCGCATCCGAAGGGGTCAAGCTGGCTATCACTATCGGGGCTATGTTGATTGCATTTATCTCACTGATTGCACTCCTGAACGGTATCCTCGGCGGTATTGGCGGCTGGTTCGGTTTTGAAGATTTAACCTTCCAAAGCATACTCGGCCAAGTGTTTAGACCTTTGATGTTTATGGTTGGTGTACCGTGGGCCGAGGCCGGGATTTCCGGTAGCCTGTTCGGCGAAAAACTTATCCTGAACGAATTCGTTGCTTATGGTAGTTTCATTGAAATGGACAAAGCAGCTTTGGTGGAAACGGGTAAGGCTCTGTTGAGCGAACGCGCTACGAAAATCACCACGATTGCATTATGCGGTTTCGCCAATTTCTCCTCCATAGCAATCGTTCTTGGTGGCGTCGGCACTCTTGCCCCAAGCCGCCGACCCGAACTGGCATCATTTGGCCTAAAAGCCGTTCTGGCTGCATCGCTAGCCAACCTGCTAAGCGCAGCAATTGTCGGGCTGATGCTTTAGGGGCTGAACCTAGAGTCTGCCGACATTTAGGATATTTACATATTTATAGAATGGCGCGCAGGGGTATATATTCCGGCGTGAGCCGCTCTTAACTGCTCCGGCTTATGTTTGTTTTCTGACTGGTTTTGAAATGTA
>JALSHE010000018.1 GCA_026982415.1 Robiginitomaculum sp. | reverse complement strand
TAGCAAAAACCCCCAGGCACCACCATGACGCGCCCCATCTCCATATCGCGCACCAAATGGACACACCCCGTTGCGCGACATAACCACCCCAACCGCAAGCGCCTTGCCCGAAACCGTGTGTAATAATGTTTGTTTATGTGGTATAACTACATCCATAAAGCAAATATACCCCACCCAAAAAACCCATGGATAAGATTTCTCTTTGGAGAGAAATAGGATAATATTTCCAGTTATTTCAATAGGTTAAAGAGTTTACACGTTCATATCTCTCCCTACCGCGCACCGTTTTTTTCAGCAAAACACCTCTCGCCGCCCTAAGGCTTTACGCCCTGCAAACAGCGGAAATTACTGTTGTTAATAGGATCATTTGTATTTGGTTACGCTTTGCATGCTCTTTCCTCATCCAAGACCTTGCGTTTTTGCCACCTTACCCCTATGTGGCACCCATGACCAATATGCCACAAAACATTCAAGACATGATAGATGATTTTTCCTTTTTGGATGATTGGGAAGACCGTTACATGCATGTGATAGAACTGGGTAAAGCCCTTGCGCCCTTAACAGATGCAGAGCGCAATCCCGAAACGAAAGTCAATGGCTGCGTTTCTCAGGTTTGGCTCGTCCAAGAGACCCAAGGTGACAGCGCCAACCCTATCTTGAATTTTCGCGGTGATAGCGATGCCCATATTGTCAAAGGTTTGGTGGCCGTTGTGCTGACACTTTTCTCTGGCCGGACGGCGCAAGCGATAACCAACATAGATGCATCCGCAATCCTGTCCAAGCTTGGCCTTGAAGAGCACTTAACCCCCCAGCGCTCAAACGGCCTACACGCCATGATAGCCCGCATCAAGAAAGATGCCGCCCAGTTGTTAACGTGATCGCTTGGCCGAGGCGCCTGGCCGGCACCCATAGAATTCACTTAGCCGGGAAAGCGCCAGCTTAAGCACAGTTTTGCCTGAACCTCGCGCCCAATTTTCGGATGCTTCCAGTGCCCCCATAGTCATATCGCTCGCGCAGAGAGCCGTCAGTGCCTTATCGAGACCCGGCCCGACAAGTTCAAGTGCATCCATCACCCGTTTTCGCGCATCCAATGCGCTCAACGTAATATGTTCTGCCGTATTAACTGAACGTTGCCCCCCGCCCGTATCGCCGTAATTTTGCGTAGAGATTGTTGCCATCATGGAACGGTCGTAATCAGCCGCAAAGCACGATGCTGCTTCTATCTCGTTCGGTTGCAAGAAGTTTTGACCGCTGCCATCCCTGGAATTGGCCAGTTTGGTCAAGGCGGAGAGATGACCATTAATCCGCACGGGCCGTTTAATCCCGTCTGGATGGTAGATATTACGGCTTTCCAAATTGCGATGCTGGTTGGCATAGGCCGTGTCCATGCCGTGTGCTTTGCCAACCACACATCGGCGTTTATAACCTGGATCAAGGATATAGCTTGTGCCTTTTTCCACAATGGCACCTTGCGCCAGCAAGTGGGCGAGTAAATCATCAGCAACCCAGCCCACAGGACGACAGCGCTTGTCGCCGCGCGGGACAATAGCATAGGCGTCCTGTCGTGTCCCGATCATCATAATCACGCCGCGCTTATCCAGCATTAATTGCAACACCCTCCCCTCCCTTGCCATGCCTTATCCTGCTCTATGCAAGTTTTTTAAAATCAGGGAAGACGTAAGAAATTCTTCCAGCTTTTGTAGTTTTTGATCAAAGAGTAAATCCTCCCGCTCATTCTCAATCAGATGGCAGGCATAACTTGCTGTGCTGGGGTCGCGGGTGAACGCGTGGCCTACATTGCTGATGCGGACTTGAAAAACCACATGCATCAAATACATAGCGACCTGTCTTGCGAAACTCATATGAGCCGGACCTTTGGTCGGGCTGATCAGACCTACGCTCGGCACGCCGAACTCAATGGAAACGATTGCGCACACCAATTGTGCCAATGCTTGTTCTTGTTCTCTCGTTCTATCGCCCATACATCCTCCGTTTTACCTTCAAGGGTTGGCTATAGAACATAGGACAAATTATCCCACAAAGGATTATATTCCTATTTATATGGTGAATGAATGGTTAAATTTAGTTTCTCCCTGCGGGGAATTTTGGCTATATCATTGTTTTTATGCAGTTATTCTTTCAGGTGTTTCGATATATTGTCCTAGTTCCGAATATTTGACCAAGTGGTCAAAACCAAGGATAGATGTAACATTTACGCCGTCGTCGGACAAAGGAAGCCGAATCCAAAACTGTGCCAAATGCCCACGCATAGGTGTTCCAGGCTTGGTTACGCCTGCTGACGGACGGCGCAATTCCAGCACCCGGCTCAGCACACGGTGCCAATACTCGCGTCTATTTCCAATCGGGAGTTGATCTATATATTGTCCAGAAATTTCGGCATCAAACATTTCCCAAAACCCGGTTCCCGCTAGGCGGTATTTGAACCGTGTCTGCTCGGCCATGTCGCAAGTTTCGATCACAGAGATCATTGGCAAATGCTCGCATATATCCGCAGGATCAATATCGCCACGGCATGGCAACCGCCCTATTTGGCACTTTGAGCGCCAATAATCATACACGTATTGCTGCTGTGGCAATATCATTTGATGGCGCAATGCGTTTCCAGCTAACATGATTCCCCCGAACATCCCACCTCTTCTGCGAGGCCGATATGGTTAATGAATCGTTACTATTGGTTATGAAGTTGCGCAAATACAGGCACGATTTTCAAAAAACAGAGATATTGGGCGAAATAGTGTAGTTTTTTATACCGGAACCGATTCAATTGGAATCTAGAGCAACGAAACCTAATGTAGACCCACTTTGATGGGATGTGATTTGTTTTTTGCCTAGGCGCGTTCGCAGAGCGATGCTTTAGCATCGGTCAAGGAGCGCAACGACGTCAAAAAACAAAGATCGTCCAAGCCATTAGTAAAGGGTTGAAATATATGAGGTTTCGTTGCACTAATCTTCAGGACTTGCCCAATCCCGTGCGCTTGGCGAGTTTTGATCGTTGTTTCGAGTAATTTGGTGCCACCATAGGGTAATCCACAGGCAGACCCCATTTATCGGTATAGGCCTTGGGTGTCATTTCGTGACTGGTGCGCAAATGGCGTTTCAGGGATTTGTACTTTTTGCCGTCTTCTAGGCAGATCAAATAATCGTCATGTACGGATTGATCAACGGGTACGGCGGGTACGAGCATTTCTCCGCCGCCCGACACATCCTCGCTTAGGCTTTCTTCCATGGCACTGAAAATAGACTTAATTAAGCCGGGTAGCGCATCTGGTTCTAGGTTATTATTACTGACAAATGCCGCTGCCACCTCTGCGGCCAGTTCAAGGATATATTCCTTATCAGCCATTACAAAAAGTAAACAATAAACAAGGCCGCAGACAACATGCCAGCAATCAGCACGACGGCTATACCGGTGGGTGCCTCCTCGCTGAGGGCACCTGCCGGGCTAAACACCTGATACAAACGCTTGCCTATATTTGCAAACATACCCCGAAGCACAAAGATAATCACTGCGCCGAGACGGGTCCATATTGCACTGCCCCATTTCAATAGTGACAAACCAAGGCGTCTATATGTCCAGTCGAAATCCAATATCTCCGCACGGCGTTCTGGCGGATAAAGGCCGAGACGTTTCAGCAAGGCGAAAGCAAACACCGCCGCCATAATAAGCTGCATCTGGAAGATGACATGGTAGTCGGTATAGGGGTTATATTTGGCTGCACCCGCAACTTCGTTCGGTAACAGGCCGTACAAATACTGCATACCGCCATACGTCCCCGGTATCGCCAGATAAATACATAGAAATGCGGTAATGCCCATAGCCGTCAACATATTCCAAGGCGCTTCCTTGACCCGCTTGCCGCTGTCATGGGCGAAGAATGTGAAATACGGTACTTTGATGCCGCTATGTTCCAACACCCCGGCGGATGCAAATAATAGCATGGCATATACCACGAGATGACCATTTTCAAACACGGCGGTAATGATCATAGCCTTGGAGACAAAGCCAGCAAAAAGCGGCACTGCGGAAATGGCCGCCGCCCCGATCATACAAAACACCGCCGTATAGGGCATGGAGCGAAACAGCCCCCCAAGTTCCGAGGCCTTAGCCGTACCCACTCTGTGCAAGACCGCACCTATGCTCATGAACAATAGTGATTTATACAAAATATGAGAAACCATATGCGCCGCGACACCATTCAAGGCTAATTGACTGCCGATACCAATACCCACCACCATAAAGCCGAGCTGGTTGTTGAGGCTATAGGACAGCACTTTGCGCAGATCATTTTCCAGCACCGCAAAGAATATCGGAAACACAGTCATAACGGCACCAATATATATAAGCATTTCCGTCCCGGCAAACCCGCGAGCCAATGCATAAATCGCCAATTTTGTGGTGAATACCGATAGAATAACCGTACCCGTTACACTGGAGCGTGGATAGGAATCCTGTATCCAATTATGCAAGAACGGGAAACCAGCCTTGATGCCAAATGCCAGCAACATTAACCAACCACCCGGCGCATCAATACCAATATTATTGAAAGCATAAGAGCCTGTGGCACGGCCATAGATGACCAAGCCAGCCAATAACAAAACACCCGATAAAATATGCATAGCGAGGTAGCGCATACCTGCCGGATAGGACTTAGGCCCGCCGCGCCAGACAATAAACACGGACGACAGAGCTAGAAGTTCCCAGAACATAAACAGGGTGATGAGATCCCCGGCAAATACCGCCCCGACCCCGGCGCCTGTGTAAATCAGCGCACTGGTATCGGTGATTTTACATTTCTCGTGTAGGCCGTAAATTCCGTTTAGAATGCCCGCAAAACAAAAGATATAGCCCCAAATTATGCTGAGACTATCAATACGCAAAGTGGTAAGTTCAATGCCGGCAAAGCTTATCTGACCACCGAGATATGTGTTTTCGGTCTGGCCGTAATAAATCACATTGATGAGCACCAAAGCCAATGCGGGCGCTCCGATCATCAGGACTTTACTTATAAATGTACCCGGTTTGGAGGTCGGGATAAATCCGGCCAAAACACCAGCAGCAATCAGAATAAAGGCCGGGCTAAATGAAGCAAGAAGTTCAAGCATCTTCGCCCTCCCCGTCTTTGCCGTCTACATCATCCTCGCCGTAATAATTCTCCGGGCGCGACAACAGCCTGAACAATGGCCATGCCGACAACACGACAAAGCTATAACTGAAAAACGCGATTACCGTATAAGAAAACCCAAAATCCCACGGTGCAGGCTTTGACACCGGATAGAAAAATCCAAGAATGGAAAAAACAATCATACCCACCAAAGGTATATAGATAAAATTACGCTGGGTCTTTTTGCTGCCGAGCCACAAAAACGGCACTGCCGCAGGATGTGCTTCGGCGCGTTCGACAATTTCGCGCGGGCTTAGTACCGGGTTTCGCTTACTTGAGTTTCGCTTACTTGAATTTTTACTATCAGTCACTATAAGCCTCCTGTCATGTGGGCGGGCAGGATCGGTTTAAGATATTCCACCAGCGGCCCAATAGCAAAAAACAAGGCAAAGGCTCCGGCGGCGGTAAATACGGGCGCAAAGCGGACGAAACGGTGTTTCTTAAGCTGGGCTGCGATTTGCGCATCCGAGCGCGGATTATCCGGCTTGAGCAAGAAACCACGGGCAGCCACCGGAATCAAATAAGCAACATTAAGCAGGGACGACAATATCAACACCCAGAGTATAGCTTTTTGTCCGGCGTCCAGCGCCCCCATCATCAAAAAGAACTTTGGCCATGAACCACCCATGGGCGGCACACCAATAATTGATAATGACCCGACAAAAAACGCGCCAAACACCCAAGGCATAGAGCGGCCAAGCCCGTTAAAGCTACTAATCTCGGTACGGTGAACAACCGTATAAATCGCGCCCGCACACATAAACAACGTGATTTTACCCCAAGCATGCATGATGATTTGTAAGCCACCGCCGACAATGGCGAACGATGTCGCGAGCATTGCCCCCAAGGTGATATAGGCCAGTTGACTAATGGTTGAATAGGCCAGCCTTGCTTTCAAATTGTCTTTGCGCAAAGCTATGACCGAGGCCAATAAAATAGACAACGCGGCTATCCACACCAACACGGTACTGGCAGGGGTTTCGCCCATCAGATCGGGACCAAAAATATAAACCGTGACTTTCAGCATGGTGAACACACCCGCCTTGACCACCGCAACCGCGTGCAAGAGCGCACTGACCGGGGTCGGCGCAACCATGGCGTTCGGCAACCACGGATGAATGGGCATAAGTGCCGCTTTGCCAATACCAAAGGCAAATAGAAACAATAAGACACTTGCCGCAAAGGTCGAAAATCCAGGCGGGAAAATACCGCCAACCTGAAAATCTGTCGTCCCAGCCAGAACATGTGTACCAATAATCGCAGGCAGGAGCAGACCAAGCGATGTAGCCATTAGGATAAGCAGATAAACCCGCCCGCCCTTTTTAGCTTTGGCGTCGCCTTTGTGGGTCACCAGCGGGAATGTTGACAAGGTCAAAATTTCGTAAAACACAAATAATGTAATGAGATTGGCCGAACTGGCTATCCCCATAACGGCGGCAATAGCGATGGCAACGCAGGTGTAAAACCTTGTCTGCTTTTTCTCTTTATTGCCGCGCATATAGCCAATTGTGAAAATGGTATTAACCAACCATAGCGAACTGGCAATGGCGGCGAATACGGCGCCCAGCGGTTCTAGTTTCAGTTTAATCTCAAAGGTGCCCGCAAACTCTAACAAGAATAATTCAGGGCGGTTGTCGGGCGATAGCCCCACATAACGCACCAGCCAAATCACCACGCCAAGCAAAGAGGCTGCGGCAACAATGGAGATACCGTCGCGGACATTAGCCCCCCGCCCGGTGGTCCAACGCCCGGCAAACGGGATGAGGACAGCCGCAAGCATCGGAATAATCATTATCAGGATAAGCGCTAACTCAGGTGTCATATCAATGCCCCCCTGTCACTTTGGGCAGTACATAAGCCCCACCCGGAACGTCCGTATTTGGCCCGGCGCTTAATACCTGTGCCGCCGCTTCGGCCATGGATGTCAGCCACTCGGTCTGAATGCCAAATACCAAGGACGCCAAAGCCAAAACCCATAATGGGATAAGCATGGCGAGCGGTGCCTCATTACGCAGGACGGGTCTGTCATTTATTTGCGGTACGGGCTTAAAATAGGCCTTTTCAATCATCCGACCTACATAGATTATTGCCAAAATAGACGTAGCAACAATTACCCCGATTGCCCACCACCAACCGTTTTCGGCGGCGGCTTCTACCAGTATAAGCTTCGAAACAAAGCCGACAGTGCCCGGCACTCCGATTAAAGAAATGCCCGCTATGGTAAACCCGGCCATAGTCCAAGGCATGGTCTTGCCAAGCCCGCGCATATCCGAAACTTGCGTAATACCGAACCGATACCAAAACGCGCCGACGGCGATAAACAAAGCCCCCTTCATAATAGCATGATTGATCATATGCAAATAGCCGGCGGTTAGGCCAAGTGTTGTCGCCATACCAATACCGAGCAACATATAACCAACTTGAGCCACCGAAGAATAGGCCAAAACCCGGCGAATGTCATTTTGGAAAATAGCCTGAAGGCTCGCCGCCACCATGCCCGCTATCCCCATGCCCGCCAATAATATCATCACGGCAGTGGCAATATAATCCCAACTGGGGTCAAACACGGTAAAGGTAAACCGGAGCAGTAAATACAGTGCCGCCTTGGTGGCGGTCGCGGCGAGAAACGCCGTAAAAAAACTTGGCGCATAAGCATAAGCACCCGGCAACCACATATGTAGTGGGAACATAGCCAATTTCAGACCCAAGCCGATAACAATAAAAGCAAAGGCCAATTGCACCACACGGTCGCCCGGCCCGATTTCTTGTAACAAACGCGCCATATCCATCATGTTCAGCGTCCCGGTTTGCATATAGAGAAACCCGATACCAATAACAAAGAACGTCGCGCCGATACTGCCCATAATCAGATAGTTAAAACTCGACGACAAAGCACGGCGATCACGGCTTGCCCCCATAGCCACCAACACATAAGTCGAGATTGAGGAGACTTCGAGAAACACAAATACGTTAAATGCATCTGCCGTCGTAACCATACCCAATAGACCCGCTAGACTAATCAGGAATGCCGCGTAAAACGGCCCTCTTTTCTTGGGTTCAACCTCCGCAATGACACTGGGCAAAGCGTAGAGCGTACATAAAAATGCCACGACTGAGATGAGCAATAAGAGCGGCGCATTCAGCCCGTCAATATAATAACCAATCCCCAAAGGTGGTGCCCAGCCGCCCATATTATAATGGATGGGGCCGTAGGACATGACCTGTAACAACAGACCAAGCGCAGTAAATACGCAAAGAGCCGTAACACCAAGCACAGTAGCCCAGGCCAGTTTAGCGCTTGGATTAAGTGCCGTAATTACGGCCAATAACAGCGGCACCACGACAATCGAAGCCGCGCCGTGGGATAAAATCCACTCCGGAAATAGGGACATAATTTGCATTATCTCGCGACCCCTTCCAGGTTTTCATTATAGTCGATTTTATTAATTTCGTCGTCCTCAATAGTACCGTAAACTTCGCGGACCCGCACAACCAAAGCCAGCCCAATAGCAAGTGTTGCAACGCCGACCACAATAGCCGTCAGAATTAACACATGGGGTAGCGGGTTGGAGTAAAGGACTTCTGCGGCTTGGTAAGCACTATCTGGCGCGGCATCATAGCCGCCATCCGCAGGGTATGAAGCACCGTGTAAATCTTTTTTGGCAATAATAGGAGGCTGCCCGCCGCTGACTTTTGACAAGCTGATATAGAGCAAAAACACCGAGGTTTGAAACACCGACAAACCAACAAGTTTCTTGATCATATTTTGGGTAGCAAATACAACAAAAAGCCCGGTCATCATCAAAACAATAACCACTACAAAATTGAAATGCTCAAAAATTGCCGTCATTACCAATCCTCGTCCCTAAGTTCCGGCACACGGGAGCCAAAAGCGTAGAAAATCGCCACCATAGCGCCAGTGACCGCGAACAACACGCCAAGCTCAACCGCGAAAATCCCCCAATGCTGGCCTGATGCATGGGTGCTTTCGGGCGCGAAAACTGTAAAGTTTAAAAATTGACCGCCCAGCATCCATGTGGCCACCCCTGTTCCGCCGTAAACCAATACACCCAGCGACATACATATCCGCACCCAAGACGGCGGCACTGCCCGCTTGGCTTCGTCGAGACCAAAAATGAGCGCGTAAAGAATGATTGCGGAGGCAAATATCACGCCAGCCTGAAACCCGCCACCAGGGCCGTAATCGCCGTGAAAATGAACGTAAAGCGCAAAGAGAGCAATCAGCGGGATAAGGATTTTGGAGACAACGCGTAAAATCACATGTGGACTATGTTGGTTTTGAGCACTCACGGTTTATCCTCTCTTTGCTCTGCGGCATTTTTGCGACCTGTAATGTTTTGGCCATTAGGCTTAGCCCGCCATTTCCCTGCATTACCGTTCAAACCGAGCAAGAGTAAAATCCCTAACCCAGCCATATAAACCACAACAACCTCGCCGAACGTATCAAAGCTTCGATAGCTGGCTAAAACCGCTGTCACCACATTGGGCAAAATAATATCGTTCTTGGTTGCGGCAATATAATCGGCGCCCACATAACTATTGGCCGGAGAAAGCGCATCACCAAATGCCGGCATATCACCGACCGCATAGAACATTGCGAGAGCTACGATTGTGACAATAAACAACGGCCCCAATTGTTTTTGAAAAGGCACTGGCTTGGCTTCGCGCTCGGTCAACAACATCGCGCCGAGCATAAGCACTGTAGAAATTCCCGCACCAACGGCAGCCTCGGTAAAAGCGACATCGACCGCATCCAATGACACAAACCAAGCCGCAGACAGAAGCGAATACACCCCTTGCAACATAACAATAGCAAACAATGAACGCAGGCGTACAACGGCAAAAGCCACCACGACCAACATGGCGAGCAATCCCATATCCAAGAGTAAAATCGGCGTAAAACCTTCCATCATGTAGCCTTCTTTTTGGTTCTTGGTTTAGGCTTGGACTTGGACTTGGGCTTTGGCTTGACTTCAGATTTGACTTCTGGCGCCTCACCCAGCGCAGGCGCACGGTATTTACCCAACATAGGCTTTAAACCCGCATTATGCGCAGCGCCTACAACGGCATGGGCGGCTGTCGGGCTGGTCAAAAACAATAAGAACGCAATTAAAGCCAATTTCAAACTGGTCTGCGAGAACCCTGCCTGTACAATTAAGCCCAGCAAGACCAATTCCGCCCCCAATGTATCAGTCATACCTGCCGCATGCATACGCGTATAAAAATCAGGAAAGCGCAACACGCCCACCGTACCAGCAATGACAAAGAACACGCCGCCCGCCAGAAGAAGTGCGCTAATCACAAATTGTAGCATATGCAGAACACCGCCGTCCATTACGTGTCCTCCCCGCTCATTTCGGCCTTACCCACAACAGTTTTGCTCAAGTCACCTCTGCTACTATAGTTCATAGATACATCCAGCGCACTATACCGAAAAAACTTCAGGACAGCGATGGTGGCAATAAAATTCATCAGCGCATAGAGAATGGCAATATCAATGCCGTCTTGCCGCCCAATGATCAGAGAAAACACGCACAAAAACAAAACCGTCTTGGTGCCAAATGAGTTGACCGCCAAAATCCGGTCATACAGCGTCGGCCCGCTTAGCAAACGCCCGAGCAATAACGCCATGCCGATAAGCAAAAACATCGCCGCGCCAACATTAAGATAGTGTAGAGCCTGCTCCACTTAGCTTGCTCCTTTTTCTATTCTACCAAGCATAGGATCGCTAACAGCCCATCCGGCGCGGTCACCCATGTCTTTGAAATCGGCTGCATCTGTCATTTCCGAGAATAAAGCATGTACGAGTATGTTACTTTCGCCCATCACCACCGCAATGGTTCCCGGCGTCAAAGTAATTGAATTGGCAAAGGTTACGCGCCCCAAATCCGTGGATTGTTTTATGGGCACTTTGGTGGTTGTGGGGGATATTTCCATATCAGGACTAAGCACGGCCTTAATGACAGACATATTGGCTTTGGTAATCTCCACAAATAGCCAAGCATAATAGCCAGCGGCTTTGCCGTGAAAGTAAGGTGCCGTTTCCGCATCCAGGATTTTCATACGCCAAGACAGACCAAGCACAACTAGAATAGAAATCGTTCCCACAATCAAAAGCACGGGTTTATACAAATAACCAGATAGCATCAGCCAGTAAGTGGCCAATACAACAACTAATATAAACGCCGAGCGAACCATGAACTCTATTTCCTTCCCCTAAATACACCTCAATCAGAGGAAAGCATAGCGGCAATATTCAGACACGCCAAGCATAACTGAAAAAAAATTGTTAATAAAATTCTTGACTTGTGGGGAAATCTAACGTGCAGGTTTATTTACGATTCCCAAACACCAGAGCCGCAGTTATAGCTGCCGCGCCGAAATCTTCTTCCTTGGGAATAACACCGCGCTTGATATATTGCAGAACTTCCGGCGTCAGGGACGAAGTCAAAGACCAATTCCAATATCTAAGCACAGTCTGGGCATTATCAGTTGAAATAGATTCGTAAACGGCGATAGCATTTTCCAAAAGCGGATTCCCAGAACCGTCGTGCATGGTTTCCGGTCGTTTCAAGGCGCGCCATAGTTTTTTGATATGCTTTTGCCGCAACCCCGGAGCCTTGCACAATATGGCGAGGGCTTCTCCGGTTTTATCCGAGAGAATTTGCGCACCTGTTGCAGGCTTAATACCGGCAATATAGGAAATTTCATCAGCCAGTTTTCGGCTCATACCCGCTTGCTCCGCTTCGTCAATAGCATCTTCGAGCGTTTCGAATTTTGAGCGTGCCATGGCGGCACGATTGCGCTGGCGACGTTCAATAAATTGCAAAGCCTGCCTTACGGCAGAATCGTTCCAGCCCTCGGCAGCCGCCTGCGGGTATAAATCTGCACAACTTTGCTGCAAGACGGCACGGGTGACGCCGAAGCGGTGCAAAATCACTTTTCTATTTTTGGCATCCGCCCACCAAAACATCGTTAATCCGTGGGAGGGCCTAGTTTCGACCCGTTTGGCTAGCAATGTCACATAGGGTTGGTGTGAACGTGATACAGTTAATATTCTCTGCATAGCCGTTTCCGAAAAATTAGCACCTTTGTTTCTGAGTAATTTCTCAACAACAACTTCTTCGAGAAATTCGACCAAGACATCGACAACCGCATCTGAGATATGCCTGCGCTGTGCCATCATCATGCGGTGTTCAGTTGTGACTTTCCTGGCGATTTGAATGAGGTCTGAATCGGACAAGCTTTTACTGTTTTCCAAAACATGCCGCGCCACTTCAATTTTATCTTTAGCAAGAATAACCAAAATAGTGCGCGGAGCCTCATTGAGCATGACGAGGCGTTTGGCAACACTGGCACGTAGAGAAATATCAGCATCACGTAACAGCTCTACCAAAACATCCCCGGCCATATGACGTTCTTGGGGCGGCAATTGGCTGGCCGGAATACAAATGACATCCGACAACCGCTTTGCCAGAGACTTGCGCACAGTGCTTCTTGGCACAGCTTGCTTTTCGGCGCGTTCCGTCAGTTCTAAAGCTTGTGATAAAGTTGGCGCACGGGGAATTTCAGTTGGCGGTGCAAGCGATTGTACTGGCGCAGGTATTGGCGCAGGCGCAAGAACAGGCACCGGATAGGGTTCCGGAACCCCAACTTTACCAGATTGCGGTCTTGCAGTGGACATAATTACCTTTTTGAGTACATGGATTCTCCGAAAACCTAGTGACATTCTATTAACCAAGTGTATATGAAACGATACTTATTTCGCCTTTCATTCCAAGAGCATACAAGGATTTTCATGCCGCTTTTACATAGTAAAACCGTCCCACCTGTTGCGCAGAAACGCCCAGAAACCACGGCACAGCTAGGCCGGGAACGACACGATGATTACGCTTGGCTAAAGGACGACAATTGGCGCAAGGTTATGGACGACCCGTCCTTGTTGGACAAAGATATTCGCGCCCACCTGGATGCGGAAAACGACTATACAAAAGCTCTCATGTCCGGCACCAAAGACCTGCAAATCGAAATATTTTCCGAAATGAAGGGCAGGATAAAAGACGACGACAGTTCCGTGCCGTCCCCGGACGGCTCCTATGCCTATGCCCATCGTTACCGCCCAGGTGACCAACACGGCGAATATTACCGTACAAAACGCACCGATATGGACGGTAGTCGAGAGACTTTACTAGACGCGGACGCCCTTGCTTTGATGTACAAAAAACAAGGGTTTTCATTTTTCGATATTGGTAGTCTAGCGCATTCTGATGACCATAAATATTTGGCCTATGCCGTGGATGTACAGGGTGCGGAGCGCTATGATGTTACTGTGTTAAACCTGCAAACGGGTGCGCCTATTGGCAAGCCGATTGAAAACACGGCAGGGGATTTGGTCTGGGCAGACGACGCCGCAAAAAATAGCCTGACCTTGTTTTGGGTTGAACGCGACGACAATAACCGCCCGAGCAAAGTTTGGCGCAAAAACATATTGGATAAAACCGCCAAACCCGTCATGGTTTATGATGAACCGGATGCTGGTTTCTTTGTTTCCCTCGGCGGTAGCGACACTGGTGATTATGTAGAAATTTCCTGCCATGACCATACCAGCACGGAAACTTGGCTCATTCCGGCCAAAACGCCGGAAACACCCCCGGTTTGCGCTGAACCACGCCAGCACAATCGTGAATATGACCTCCATGACCACGCAGATGACTTCTATGTTCTCACCAATGAAAGCGGCGCGACAGATTTCAAAATCATGCGCACCAAACAAGCCGCACCCGGCGCAGAACACTGGCAGGACTTTATCCCCCACACCCCCGGCACGCTCATCATTGGGCTTGAGACCTATGAAAACCATTTGGTCAGGCTAGAGCGCAAAGACGCCCTCCCCCGTATCGTCATTCGGGATTTAACCACAAACACTGAAACCACCATAGACTTCGCCGAAGACGCCTATGCCCTTGGCTTGGTGGGCGGGTATGAGTTCACAACCAATATTTTGCGCTTCAGTTATTCTTCCCCGACAACCCCCGGCCAGGTTTTCGATTATAATATGGAGACGAGCGAGCGTATCTTGCGCAAGACCACAGAAGTCCCGTCTGGTCATGCGCCCAAGGATTACATCACCAAGCGCATCCAAATCACAGCCCGCGACGGCGAAGAAATTCCGGTCACGCTTATCATGCGCGCGGGTTTCAATAAAGACGGCAAAGCCCCGTGTTTGCTCTATGGGTACGGCTCTTACGGTATCACTATTCCGGCCAGCTTTCGTACCAATATCTTATCTCTGATCAATCGGGGTTTTGTCTATGCCATCGCTCATATCAGGGGCGGTAAATCCAAAGGCTATGATTGGTACACCAAGGGTAAGCTAGCCACAAAACAAGCCACATTCGACGATTTCGTAGATGTCGGGCGCGGATTAGCGGCGCTAGATTACACGTCCGAAGGGCGTATCATTGCCCACGGCGGTTCGGCAGGCGGCCTATTGGTCGGCGCAGCCTTGAACCAAGCGCCAGAACTCTTCGGCGGCGTCATTGCCGCCGTACCTTTCGTTGATGTTTTGAACACGATGAGCGACGAAAGCCTGCCGCTAACCCCACCGGAATGGCCGGAATGGGGCAATCCTCTCACCAGTGATACCGCTTACGACACGATTGCCAGCTATTGCCCTTATACGAATACAGTAGATGCGAATTACCCCCCCGTCCTGATCACAGCAGGCCTAACCGACCCGCGCGTCACCTATTGGGAACCAGCCAAATGGGCCGCAAAACTCAGAGACCACCAAACAGGCCCCGCCCCCATCATGCTAAAAACCAATATGGACGCCGGGCATCAGGGCGAACCGGGCCGCTATGACAGTCTCAAGGAAACAGCGTTCGAATACGCCTTTGCACTGAAAGTCGCCGAAAGTTTTGATTGAGTTTTATTTTCCATCAGCTCCTCCTTAATTAACCTCGGCAATTCACATTTAGCCATTTCACCACATCACGGGTCAGCTCTAGCCGTGTCCATGAATAAGAATGATCGCCTTCCAATACTTTGTGGGTAATGTTGACCGCTGGCTGGGCTGTGAAGGCCTCGACTAACGGCTTGTGGTAAATCTCCGGCGCAAGAACCGTATCGTTTTTTGTTGCGGCTAGAAATACTGACCGACCTGCAAACTGGTCTACCAACTTTACCACCCCGAACACATCTGCATTATCTGCGATCTCTTTGAGCAATCGTTTGCCGCTCGTACCTTTAAGCGGGCCGCGACCGAGCAAATGTTCACCGTCCACATAGGCGGCAAAACCTGCACGGGCTTGCGCCGCTTCCGCGCCTTTGAACATACCGCCGCGAACGCCGTAATCGGCGGCGGATAGTCCAACTACACAGCCAACATTTTTGTCCTTAGCCCCCGCCGTCAAAGCCGCAAACCCGCCCATGGAATGGCCAATGAATGTGATATGCTCCGGGTCGATACGATATTTTTTGATGGCGTCCGGGCTACGGACAAATTTGCTAGCCGCCAATGTGTCTTCTATCACATTCGTCAGTGAAAAATTACCTTCGCTTCCCCATGCCCCACGGTAATGAAAGAACAAAACATTGAAGCCTGCGCGCCGAGCTGCTTGGGCGATGTCGAGATTTTTCTCATAGCCCGGAAAGCCGTGTAGCATGATAATCGTCGGATGCGGCCCCGCACCATTGGCCAAGTAAAAATGCCCGTTCAACGCGCTACCATGACTAGAAAAATCCAACTCTACCGTAGTGGGCGGGAAGTTTTTATCAATCACAATTGGGTCAGTTATAATAGGGTCGGTACTGGCATCTGTGGATGTGTGGTCAGAAATTATTATCCATTTTCCGTTTTGCTTCTGCAGCAAAAGCGTAAACAGACCGCCTGGCTTATCGTGGGCGCGTGTCAACTGCCAACGGCCAAAAACCTGCGCATATTTCGCAGACAGGATATTAACTTCGAGATTATCAAAGCTAAGCTTTCCCATAGTCGCTGTGTCGGGGTAGCGGGCTTTATAGCCGTCTATAGTCTCTTGCCAGCCCCGCTTGACTTTACCACCAGACGCGAACCGCAGGTCTTCGCTCGCGAGATAATGTGCCATAAACCCGTCTATATTGCCAGCATTCCATGCGGCATCTTGGGCGTCCAGCATTGCAATGATTTCGGTCTTGAGCGCGTTCTTGCTAAAATTCTCACGCGCGGCACACCCTGCCACGGACAAAACGCCGACCATTGCACCCGCCGCCAATATGGCTCTAAATATACGCATAATATCCTCTTTATTCACCTGCCGCCGCTGCAATGGCAGCCAGACTTTTCATATCGAGGCCAGCGCCACCAATGAGCGCACCTGCAACATCGCCCAACGCCAATATTTCTTCCGCATTCTCCGGCTTAACAGAACCGCCGTAAAGAATTTGAATTTTATCAGCAATCCTTACGCCAAATCGCTTCGTCAGACAGCTGCGAATATGGTCGTGGATAGTTGCAATGTCTTCTATTGTCGGTGTCAACCCCGTGCCGATAGCCCACACAGGCTCATAAGCTATGACCAGATTTTTACCGTCCGCCTTTGGTGGTATGGAGCCGGACAATTGCGCGCCAACAACCTCTTCAGCCTGTCCGGCGACCCGATCGGCGCGACGCTCACCGACACAAATTATGGGTTTAAGGCCAACTTTTTGCACAGCACTGGTCTTGGCAGCGACCCATTTATCTGTATCGCCAAACATTGCTCTGCGTTCCGAATGTCCAAGAATAACATATTGCGCCCCGGTTTCGGCCACCATTACGGCGCTTAACTCTCCCGTATAAGCACCAGAAATTTGATCATGGCAATTTTGCGCACCAATATATATATCCAGCCCTTTACTGGCATTCACCATAGGTTCCAACATATGAGCGGGCGGACACAACAATATCTCTACATTGTCGTTACTTTGGGCAAAGAGCCTCCGAAACTCAGCAGGTTTCTGCGCCCAGCCTAGATTTCCGTGCATTTTCCAGTTGGCGGCGATCAATGTTTTCATAAAATTACCCGTCTCTATTTTTTTCAGACGATAAAGTGTTTAACAGTTTACGCCTAGCCCCTATATAGGTAGTGTGCCGCCCAAAATGCAAGAATGAACAATTAAGAATGAACAATTAAAGGTAAATTATGTCGCAATCTATTTTTGGCTCTCTCAAAAAAACCATACTCGGTTTTTTATTCGGAGTATTGGTTATTATGTTGCTGGCCGGCTTGTCTATGTTTGGCGTGACCGATGCCTTTCAATCCCAATCCAAAGATGCGGCTGCAACGGTAGGTAAAGAGAAAGTCACGCTACGCGAATTTGATGATTTCTTTAGACGCCGCCTCGGCGAAATTAACAAGGATGCCCCTGAGCGCGTAACCACAAAACAAGCTTATCAACGCGGCTTACAAAGACAAATTCTCGATACTTTGATCACCGAGCAATTGATCCAAATCGATGCCGATAATTTAGGTGTAGCCGTTAACAACCGCGACGCTCTCGACAAGGTCGAGGAACTGGAAGTTTTTAACAACGAGATTACCGGCAAATTGGACAAAGCAAAAATGCTGGAAGTCCTGCGGCGTATCGACCGCAACAAGTCGCCCAAAGAGTTGGAAAAAGACATTCACAAGCAGATCCGCCGGGAACAAACTTTGGCAAGCCTTCAGGCTGGCCTTGTGACGCCGAGAATTTTTGCCGACCAGCAATATAAATTCATGACCGAGCAGCGCACCGTCAAACTCTTACGGCTCACTCAAGATGCCGTTACAGCGCCCCCAGACCCGACCGACGAAGAATTACAAGCTTTCATCAAGGACAGTCCAGCCGGATATATTGCACCGGAATACCGCCGCTTCACCCTGCTGCGTATGGAAATTGAAAACGTATTGCCAGACGTGGAAGTCACGAATGAAGAGATCAAAAAGCATTTTGACTACAAAATAAAGATCGGGCAATTGGGCACCGAAGAGACCCGTTCGTACCAACAATTAGTAGCGAACGACAAAGACCAGGCTGATAAAATTACGGCAGCGCTGAATAGCGGTAAAGACATAGCCAGCGTTGTTGCCGAATTTTCACTAGACGCTCCGCTTGTTTATGATGATGTCTTACCGGGTGCCAGCAGTGACCCAAAGGCGGGTGAAGCCGCGTTTGAAATGGACAAAGTTTCCGCACAAACCGTTGCCAGTAGTTTTGGCGGCTGGTTCAGTGTTGTTCTGACAAACATCACGCCCCGAACCATTCCCGATATGGAGGCGGAACGCGCCAATTTAATCGAAGAGTTGCAAACCAACAAAGCCAAGCAAATACTTTATGACGCTTCCAAAGCCATTCAAGACGGAATTTCCGAAGACAGCATGACTTTGGAAGATGTGGGTCGTGCGAACGGGATTTCTGTTGCCAGTTATGATTTCATGTCGCGCCTTGGCAAAACCGAAAAAGGGCACACATTGGAAGGCCTGCCTAATATAGCTGGTGTCGCAACTGACGACTTTCTCTTGAAAGAGATTTTTCTTGCTGACCCAGGGTTTGACGGCGACGTGTTCGAGACCACAAAAGAAGGTATAGCCGCCATTCGTGTCGACCAGATTAAAGATAGCGCACCACGCCCGTTCGCAGACGTGCGTGAACAAGCCTTGCAAGCCTGGCATTTACAGAAAGCCAATGAAGCACTGGCGACATTATCTGAGGATTTGATAACGCGTGCTAATGGCGGCGAGAGCTTAGAAGACTTGGCAGCAGAAATTGGAAAAGGTGCAGAAATATCGGAAATCATGATGATCCGCGCCGCACGGACACAGGGACTTGGCGACCAGGTGATCGTTCGCCTATTCGAAGCCCGCGAAAAACAGATTGTGCGTGGCTTAGCCGACAATGGCCTTGACCGCATTATCGGACAAGTGTTGACCATCACGCCAAATACAGATGCTATAATGGGTGCCATATCCGATACTTTGACAAATCAAGCTGCTGAGGCCATTAACTCTGATATTCAGGCAGCTTATCGGGCAGCAGTTCTTGCGGAAAACCCGGTGCAGACCATGACGGCTAATATCGAGAGAACCCTCGGTCTTGACCAGTAATCATGAATAGTCAAAAGTGAGTCCTGACCTAAATCCCGGTGCCGATGATTTTGCACAAACCTATATTACGGGTAAACCGCAAATTGTCTGGACGCGTTTGGTTAATGATTTGGACACACCGGTTTCGGCTTTTTTGAAATTGGCGACTGAGCAGCCCTATGCATTTCTATTCGAATCCGTTCAAGGCGGGGAGCAACGTGGGCGCTATTCGGTGCTTGGCTATGCGCCGGATTTAATTTGGCGCGTGCGCGGTGATGCTTGTGAAATATCACTAGACGGCGGTGCTTTTAAACCGTTGGACGAAAACCCCATTGACAGTTTGCGCACAATTCAAGCGGCGACCAAGCTTGACATACCCGACGCGTTACCGCCCATGGCGGCGGGGCTGTTTGGCTATCTCGGTTATGATATGATTAGACAGGTTGAGCATTTGCCCAGCGACAATCCCGACCCGATTAACACGCCGGACGCCATCATGACACGCCCGACAATTATCGCGATTTTTGACCAGATCGCTCAAGAAGTCATATTAACAACAACGGTGCGCCCCAAGCCCGAACTGTCTGCGGAACATGCCTATAAGCAAGCGGAAACAAGGTTGACCGATGCAGCTAATGCCTTAGAGAGCGGCACGCTCCCTTTACGGCACGGGAAGGCTACCCCAGATATTCAGGCACCCACTGGCGGCATTCCCCAAGCGGATTTCGCCCGCAAAGTCAAAGCGGCGCAGGATTATATCAAAGCTGGTGATATTTTCCAGGTCGTGCTGGGACAGCGTTTCGAAGCGCCCTTGCCCGAACCGCCCTTTGCATTGTACCGCGCCTTGCGCCGCCTGAACCCGTCGCCATTTTTATACTATCTGGATTTCGAAGACCACGCGGTTGTCGGCTCTAGCCCCGAAATTTTGGTGCGGCTCAGGGATGAAACCGTCACCATTCGTCCCATAGCTGGCACCAGAGTGCGCGGCAAAACCCCGGCTGAAGACAAAGCGCTAGAGCTGGATTTATTATCTGACGAAAAGGAAATGGCCGAACATCTCATGCTGTTGGATTTGGGTCGAAACGATATGGGCAGGGTGGCCAAGCCCGGCACGATTAAAATCACGGAGCGCAGCATTGTTGAGCGCTATTCCCACGTCATGCATATAGTCTCCAATGTAGAGGGGCAGGTGCAAGACGGGCTGGACGCCGTAGACTGCCTGTTCGCGGGCTTCCCAGCTGGCACGGTCAGCGGTGCACCAAAGGTTCGCGCCATGGAAATTATCGACGAGCTTGAAGATGAAAAGCGCGGCATATATGCGGGCGCGGTCGGCTATATTTCGGCCAGCGGCGATATGGACACGGCCATTGCCCTGCGCACCGCCGTGGTCAAAGACGGCATCATGCATGTGCGGGCAGGTGCGGGGATTGTTCTGGACAGTGACCCGAAATCAGAGTTTGAAGAATGTCGCAATAAAGCTATGGCGCTGTTTTCCGCCGCCGAACACGCCCCGTACTTTAATCGAAATTAAGGATTTTAATAGGAACTGATATGCTTCTTATCATAGATAATTATGATAGCTTCACCTATAATTTGGTGCATTACGCCCAAGAGCTGGGCGCGGATACCCATGTTATTCGCAATGATGTGATGAGCGCAAGCGAGGCTCTGGCGCTTGACCCGGCTGGCGTAATTATTTCCCCCGGCCCCAAGACACCAACAGAGGCAGGCATGTGTCTTGAGTTTCTAAAAATCGCACCTAACGATTTGCCAATCTTTGGTGTCTGCCTTGGTTTGCAAGCCATTGGCCAAGCTTTTGGCGGCAAAGTTATACGGGCGAAGCAAATCATGCACGGCAAGGTGTCCCCGGTTCTGCACGACGCTACGGGTGTGCTGGCGGATATAAAAACACCCTTTAACGCCACCCGTTATCATTCCCTCGCCCTCGACAAAGACAGTATGCCGGATTGTTTAATCGTCAACGGCACCACGGCAGACGGCGAGATTATGAGCGTCCACCACAAAACTCGCCCTATACACGGCGTGCAATTTCACCCGGAATCTATTGCATCAGAACACGGCCACGATATTATTGAGAACTTCTTGAAAATAGCGGGTATGAAATGAGCAGTATTTTCCAGTCAACTTTCGAGACCATGATCAGTGGCCGTATGTCGGATGATGATATTTGTTTCTATCTTGAGAAATGGGAAAAGCGCGGCATTGTCACCGAAGAGCTTGAGGACGCTGCCCGCATATTACGGTTCCGCATGACCTCGGTCAGCGCGCCAAAAGGTGCTATGGATATTGTCGGTACGGGCGGGGACGGGTTGAAGACCTATAATATTTCCACCGCTGCCGCTTTCGTGGTTGCGGGTGCTGGTGTGCCCGTAGCCAAGCACGGCAACCGCGCCGTATCGTCCAAATCCGGTGCATCCGATGTACTGAGCGAGCTTGGTGTAAAACTGGATATTTCTGTGGAGCAAACCGAGGCTTGCATTCGTGAGGCGGGTATAGGGTTTTTGTTTGCGCCCAATCATCACAAAGCCATGGGCAATGTAGCGGTAGCACGTGCGAAACTCGGTACGCGCACGATTTTCAACCGCCTTGGGCCATTGTGTAATCCGGCTTCGGTCAAGCATTATTTGCTCGGTGTTTACGCAGATGATTTACGCGAAATATTTGCACAGGCTCTTGCCGGGCTGGGTGTGAAGCGCGCCTTAATAGTGCGCGGCTGTGACGGTATGGACGAGATTACCACCACCCGCGCCACTATGATCACAGAGGTCAGCGGTAAGACCATCACTAATACCCGTATCACGCCCGAACGGCTCGGCCTGACCCGCGCCAGTTTGGCGGACTTAGAGGGCGGGGATGCTAGGCACAATGCGGTGGCACTTAAGGAGGTTCTTTACGGCGCGCAAAATGCCTATGCAGACGCGGTGGCGCTGAATGCAGGCGCGGCGCTCTATGCTGCCGAAAAGGCGGAAACCATTCAAGACGGCATAGCACTGGCGCGCCAATCAATAGGTTCCGGTGCCGCCGCAAAAGCGCTGAATACTTTAGTCGAGGTGTCCAATGGCTAATGTTCTGGAGAAAATTGCCGCTTATAAACGAGACGAAATCGCGCCTTTACACGCGCAAAGGAGCCAGCTTGAAATTCTGGCTGCGACCCAACCAGAACCGCGCGGGTTTTTAAATGCGCTTAAATCTGCTGCACGCACAGGCCCGGCTATTATCGCCGAGATTAAAAAAGCCAGCCCGTCCAAAGGCTTAATCCGCGAAGACTTTCAGCCCACAGAAATCGCCCGCGCCTATACGGACGGGGGTGCTGCGTGTTTATCCGTGCTAACCGACGAACCCAGTTTCCAAGGCTCGCCGCTTTACCTAAAACAAGCCCGCGCCATTTCGCCTTTGCCCGCTCTACGCAAAGACTTCATGATAGACCCCATACAAATCATAGAAAGTCGCGCCTACGGTGCCGATGCAATCTTGATCATTATGGCCATGGTTAGCGATGTTTTGGCGGGTGCATTGCTAGCCGAAAGCAACCGCCTAGGCATGGACGCTCTAGTCGAAACCCACACGGCGGCGGAGCTAAACCGCGCTATAAAATTAGGTGCCAATCTCATAGGCATAAACAACCGCAATCTAAAAACCTTCAAGACCAGCCTAAACACTTTCAAAAAACTAGCGCCCAAAGCGCCCGCAGACACATTCCTAATCGCAGAAAGCGGCATCAACACTGCCGACGATATTCTGGACTTAACACAACACGGCGCCCAAGGTTTCCTAGTCGGTGAAAGCCTAATGCGCGAAACGGATGTAAAACTGGCAACACGGCGTTTGTTAGGGCAAGGGCTTTCGTTGTCCTAGCACCGCCCATTGTAGTGGCATGGCTAGGTCTTGATTGCTATAATCCACCCGTAAAACGCGGCGTAGCGCGCCCGATTTTGAAGCGCCTGAACGGTGTAGTGTGAGGGCTTTGACAATTAAGACATCGCCGCGTTTGGCTTCGCATATTTCGTTTGGCAAAGCCGCAACACATTCCGGGATTGTTTCAGACGAAATATAGCCGTGCTTATGGGAACCCAAGGCTATTTCCATACAGCCGTTTTCTTGGGTATTATCATCAAGGTGAATACGGGCGAAAACCATTTTTTCGAGAATGTGCAGTGGTGGCTCCACATGCCAAACACCTGTTTTCTTTGTCCAATTATAATAGCTCCGAACCTCGTGCTTGTGCTTGACAGCTACGACCCTGTCCTGATGCCACGGAACCACCCAATTTGCCTTTGGTGATTTATTGAACATCAGCGCTCTGACGGGTTTTGCCCCCGGCACGACCCGGCTTGCCAAGTCGTGTAGGCTGGACACTGAACGCAAGATTGCGGCCTGCTTGGTGTTCCAGTTAATCCGCATACCGTGCGCCTTATTGGATAGGTTGGCTTTGATGAGCGTTTCTATTTCGGCGTTATTCAGTGCGTTTCGAAACCAAACACGACCATCTCGCTCTAATGTGTATACGGCGTCGTTCACATTACTCTCGTTTTAACCGCACAACACTCTCATGCAAAACCTGTAAAAACTTCGACCTATCTGCGCCTGTGAATGGGGGTGGGCCGCCTATGTTTTCGCTACCGGCATTTTTACCGCCTGTTCCGGCGCGCAAATCGACCATGATGGCGCGCACGGCTATGGCCGAACCTATACTGTCATTAGTGAACAGTTTTCCGTTTGGCGCTATGGTCAAGGCACCACCGTTCAAGCAGCGCTCGGCCAGTAATATATCCGAGGTAATGACAATACTGCTCGTATCTGCCCGCTCTGCAATATAATCGTCCGCCGCATCAAAGCTGTCATTGACTATTATACGCGAGATCAGTGGATGCTGCATCACCCGCAAAAACGAATTGCTGACCACCACCACAGACACATTATGGCGCAAGGCAACTTTATAGGTTTCCTCACGCACCGGACAGGCGTCGGCGTCTATGTAAATTATGATTTTCGCAGTCGTTTTCATGGGGGTGTTTTGCGCGGGTTTGAACAAATCTGCAACAGTATTATTATGCGCCCAAGTGAGTGCATGTTTTGTTCTTGACTCGGGCGCAGAACAGGACTAGAACAAACATAGAGTGAACATTGATTCGCATGTGCGGGGTTTCGTATAGGCGGGTCTTACGCAGGAGAGCCAATTATGCTGACCCAAAAACAACATGACCTTTTGATCTTTATTGACAAGCGTCTCAAGAAGAACAGCATATCGCCGTCCTACGACGAGATGAAAGATGCGCTCGGCTTGGCCTCTAAATCCGGCATTCACAGATTAATCACGGCTCTGGAAGAACGCGGCTTTATCGCACGCCTGCCCCACCGCGCCCGGGCGCTGGAAATTTTGCGGCTACCGGGTCAAGAAGCCCCCGCCGCCAAGAATGCGCCCGAAGCGGCCAATGATAGTGTGTCCGTGCCGCTTGTGGGTAAAATTGCTGCGGGTGTGCCTATTGCCGCTCTTGAGCAATCCGGGCCGCGTATTAGTATTCCCGACGGTATGATTGGGCGCGGTGATCATTTCGCCCTTGAGGTTGAGGGCGAATCTATGATCGGCGCTGGGATTTTGGACGGCGACATTGCCGTGATCCGCGAAGCCAATACGGCTCGAAATAACCAGATTGTTGTCGCTTATGTGGTCGACAACGAGGAAGCAACCTTGAAACGCCTGTACAAAACAGCGGACGGAATCGAGCTGATCGCAGAAAATCCCGACTTCCCAACCCGCACTTACGGCCCCGATCAAGTAGAAGTGCAAGGTGTTTTAGTGGGGCTTATCCGCAAATATTAACTGCTAAGAGCCAAATTAACAGATAAAAATCAAAACCAGGTTGCAGGTGTTGTCCACTTCATGCATGATAAGAGCGTGAATGTCAGGTAATGCTTGGCTTTTTATCAGTTAGGGTCGCAGTGCAGTTGCCTGCGTTGCCTAGCACAGATATGCGAGCACCGAGATGCGACTATCCGCCCATTATTTTATAATAACATGGCTGGGCATATGTATGACTGGAATATATGCGGTACCCGCTCACACCCAAGAATTAAACCGCATCGTCTCCCCGCAAGCCGATAATACTGCGCTCACCATCTACCCAAAAAACCTGGCTCTAATTACCGAGAGCCGGATGATTGATTTGCCTGTTGGCAAAAACACCATTGTATTTGAGGGGGTCAATGACCGGATGATACCGGCCTCCGTACTTTTACGCCAATTTGAGGGCTTGACCATAGAGCGTAATTTCGACGCAGAACTGCTCAGCAAAGCCAATTTGTTCGAGCGCTCGATTGGGCAAACCGTCACCCTGACCCGCACCGACAAAGCCAGCGGTATTGTGCGGCGAGTGCGGGCAAAGATTGTCTCGGCTAATAATGGTGTGGTGTTTGATATTGGCGGCAAATTAGAGAGCTATCAATGCTCCGGCTTATCAGAAAATACGATGTTTGATAACATCCCGGACGGGCTGAACAACAAGCCGGAATTGTCCATAGACGTAGATACCACCACCGCCGGCCCGCGCGAATTGGTTATCTCATATCTAGCCGACGGGTTTTCTTGGGCAGCGGATTACCGGCTCGATTTGACCAGCGAGACGCGCGCGAAATTTAATGCATGGCTGACGTTTAAAAATGAAACTGCGCAGACGTTTAAGAACACGCCGACATCTGTAGTGGCGGGCAGTTTAAACCGTTCGTGGCAAACTCGGTCGCCGGATAAGCAACACAAAAATCTAGTGGCAAATTGCTGGCCACGGCGTTCTAGCTTGGCACCAATATCACTATATGATCAAGTAATCGTGACCGGCACCCGTTTGCGAGGAAGCGTGCTTCAAGAAGCCTCCTCTGAACTCGTAACGCTAGCAGACGGAACGACTGTAGAAAGACTTATACCGATGGTTTCCAAGCAATTCTCTGCCGCCCCCCCAGCACCCCCAGAACAAGAAGAGCTGTCCGAATACAAATTATACCGTATCCCCGAACCGATCAATGTGGCGTCTTATCAAACCAAACAAATCCGGTTCTTGCATGAGCCGGAGGTGGAGGTTGAGCAGGTATATACATTCGAGGAAAGCTGGCGCTCTTTGCTAAACCCTGAACAGCCCTTGCGCCCGGCTATCATGGAAACCCGGCTGGATAACGCGAAAGACGGCAAGCTCGGAAAGCCCCTCCCCAGCGGTACGTACCGGGTTATGGCGCGCGGTAAAGACGGCATCGTGCGCATTACCGGCATAGATACCATAGAAAACCGCGCCGTTGATTTACCCGTAAAAGTAAAAACTAGCCTGTCCCGTAATGTGCAAATGCAAACCCGCATCACAAGTAAGGTTGTGCGTATCACGCTCGGGAAACCAGTTTGGAATGAAGTTTCTGAACTAGATAAAGTCGAACACATTTTCACCAACGCCCATGACATCCCCGTGACCATTGAGTTCAGGGCAACTGGCCATCCACAATTTCAATATGAAAGCAACAATGAAAACGGAATTCATCGCGGCGGCCAGATTCTATCCGGCTATAACGGTGCTCCCTATAAAGCCATAAATCCGTCCATTAAACCCGACAAAGACGAATCGACGCCCACATGGACAATTACGGTGCCCGCAAACAGCACCAAGATTTTGAGTTATAAGGCGGAGCGGATGTGACCCTCTTTCCTTCCCCTATTCTTCATGGGGGAAGTGGGCGCCTCTTGCGCTCGATGGGGGCGTGCGCTTCTTAGCGCACTTCTGAATTTCCGTTTCTCACTTTACCTACGAAGCGACGCAAGAGCGTCGCGCCCCCATCGCCTACGCTTCGCTCCGGCACTTCCCCCATAAAGAATGGGGGAAGAAAAACCTAATCGAACAACTTGCTGACACTCTCCGCATTAGCAATGCGGCGGATGGCCTCACCGATCAGCCTAGCAACTGTGACTTCACGTATCTTGGCGCAGTCTTTGACTTCCTGGGGTTGGGTAATTGTATCGGTTATGACCACTTCTTTAAGGGCGGAATTATTGATATTCTCTACCGCAGGATCCGACAACACCCCGTGGGTGATATAGGCGCTGACTTGTTTCGCACCTTGCGCCACCAAGGCATCGGCGGCCTTGCACAGCGTACCACCACTGTCGATAATATCATCGAGGATGATACAATTACGTCCTGTCACGTCGCCGATAATGTTCATGACTTCGCTCTCACCAGCTTTTGGCCGGCGTTTATCAATAATGGCTATGTCGGCTTCGAACTTCTTGGCCAAAGCCCGTGCGCGCACCACACCACCCGTATCAGGGGAGACAAACAAAAGGTCAGCCTGTTCTTTTCGTGAGTATTCGGCGCGTATGTCGGCTTCGAATACGGGTTGTCCGAACAGATTATCCGTCGGTATATCAAAGAAACCTTGAATTTGTCCGGCGTGGAGATCAAGGGTCAAAACTCGGTCTGCGCCCGCCCGCGAAATTAAATTCGCCACAAGCTTGGCAGAAATTGGTGTGCGTCCACCGACTTTTCTGTCTTGCCTAGCATAACCAAAATATGGAATAACCGCCGTGACCCTTGCTGCCGATGCGCGTAAAAGCGCGTCCATCATTATGAGGAGTTCCATCAAATGATCATTGGCCGGAGCCGAAGTACTTTGGATGAGAAAAATATCTTCCCCGCGTACATTTTCATTGATGCGGACGAAAATTTCCTGGTCACGAAACCGGGTGATCGTGACGTCGGTTAACGGCATGTCGAGGACATCGGCAATATCTGCGCTTAAGCCCTCGCTGGCTGTACCACTTAATAGCTTCATGGGAACCCTTTTTAGCTATAATTTGTGTGTGCGACTCGGATGTTCTTCGTCGCTTATCGCCCTTTAACAAACAAGTTCAGAGAATCAAAGCCCTTGATTGATCATTATGACAGAAATATTTCGGCCATAGTCCCCTATGTCGTGATGGCAATTATAGCGGTAGCTAAAATATTCGTCTGGGGCGGCATAGGTGCAGTCTGGTAAAACCACTGCGTCCTTAACACCCGCCCTGGCCAATTTTTGTAGCAGATAGGCTTTTATATCAAAATATGAACGGTCATCCTTTATGTTTTTTTGGCTCTTTATATTTTTTTGGCCTTTGCGGAAAAATTTGGCATTGCCAAGATTTTCAGAAATAAATTCGCCGACAAATTCCGGCCCGACCTCAAAATGCTTGGCACTGAGGCAAGGCCCGATGGCGGCTTTGATGTTTTTTCGCTTTGCACCTAGGGATACCATAGCGGTGATAGTCTCGTCCGTCACCCCCGCCAAAGCCCCGCGCCAACCCGCATGAGCCGCGCCGATAACGCCCGCACCCACATCCGCAAACAATACCGGAGAGCAATCCGCAGACAGTGCCGACAGGGCAATTCCGGGAAGCCGCGTAACCATGGCGTCCGCTTTGGGTACAGCGCCCGCCGCCCACGATTTTTCAACCACGACGACTTTGGCGCTATGGATTTGGTGATTGGATAACAAATGTGCGCTGTTTGTGCCCATAGCCCCTGACACTCGCTTGCGGTTCTCTGCCACATGCGCCGGGTTATCATCAGAGCCGCGCCCTGTATTGAGACTGCTATATTTACCGGATGATACGCCGCCGCCGCGCCCGAAAAAACCGTGGCTGATACCGGGGAGGCCGTCGAATACGGATGCGAATTTTATCGGCAAGTCTTGGTGGTTTTTCGGCATTATTTAAACCCTAAAGGCGCAGGTAATTCCGGTGATTGAATGGCGACCGCTTTAAACAAAGTCCCCATATCGTTCATGTCGGTTAGGCGGTGTAATTGCCTGGCTATTTTAGCTTTATTCTCTGGTGAGGCTTTGGACAAATTAACTGCCCGCACTTCAATCCCCAGCCTTGATAAAAACTGCCCTTGCGGGCACGGGCCGTAACTAGCTAGCCCCGCCTTATCCGCCCACTCGGTCAGCGCCGCAAAATCTACCCGTGCGGTTAAATCTGCACGGCCTGGCTCGTCCAGAGGATGGACTTTCTCATGTTTCTTGAGGGCTTGAAATGTATCGCCAAATTCTGTCTCTGCCGGGCCGTAATCTATAAACAATGCCGCGCCCGGATGCTCGGTAAACCGCCGCCGCAAGGCCTCGACGATTTGCCCAAGACCGGGGTTTATCTCCAGCAAGTCCCCATTTTTCACGTCCGGGATATTCGCGGGCAGAAGCTCTTGAACAGTTTCAGATATGGGGGCTTCGGAGACGCTAAATATAAGCTTGTCCGGATTATCAGGATGCACATCAACCATGCGCTCATGCCAGCCGCCTTTACTCTTGAACCTGTCTTTCATAATAAACTGCCGCACGGGCAGGCAATCCAGATATTCATTACCAATCACTATGGTTGGCCCGGCGGGAACATCATCCAAACTATTTACCCATGTCACAGGCACGCCGCTATTCGCCAATGTCTCGGCTTGTTTACCCTCAAGGGCGCTGGACATTTCTATTAGGTTGACCCTAATTGCGGCGAAGAAGTCTTTATCCAGCCGTGCAGTGCGCAACATATCGGACATCATGACGCCGCGCCCGGGGCCGTACTCGACTAAGTGCAATCGCTCTGGCTTGCCCATATGGCGCCAAGCATTTATCAGCCAAAGCCCCAAGACCTCGCCGAACATTTGCGATATTTCCGGGGCGGTGATGAAGTCCCCGTCTACCCCTAATG
>JALSHE010000017.1 GCA_026982415.1 Robiginitomaculum sp. | reverse complement strand
CCCGCCGCCGCGCGGCATCGCCCATGGCCGAGTGCCACTGGGCTGGCTCTGCGCCGAACCGTTCTGCAATCCGCTTCAGCCCCGCCTGGGTCAGAGCAATTTCGGGCACCAATATCAACACCTGTCCACCTGTGCGCAAAGCCTGCGCCGCTGCTTCTAAATAAACCTCGGTCTTGCCCGAACCCGTCACCCCGTCGAGTAAGGCCACTGTAAAAGACTTCTGCCGCACCAAAGCTTGCAGTTCCCCGCCCGCATCAATTTGCTTTTGGGTCAATTCGAAATCCCGGCCATCATGATCTGGATTGGGCAGAACGAACGGTGGGTCGAGGGGTGCGCTAAACCGCTCCAATAATCCCGCTTTGACCATAGTCCCGAGCACCGACGACGACACCCCCGTAGCCTTGGCTACTTCCCCTGCCCGTGCAGGCCATATGTCCGCCAAATCCAACACCCGTTTTCGCGCCGCACTTAGCCCGGTAGGCCGTTGACCTGTTGGTTTATATAATGTCACATCAGGGCTAGGCTCCAAGGCTTTGTGAGAGCGCAACACCATGCGCAGAACCAATCCTTGTAAGGTGCAATTATACTTGGCGGTGAAATTGACGAATTTCAACATTTCCGGATTGAGCGGACGGGTAGGTTTATGCTCTAATACTTGCTTTAATTTACCCACATCCTCGCGCTCGCCAAACCCCCAAACCACGCCGAGCTTACCCTGCTGGCCGAGGGGCGCATAAACGAAATCCCCCGCTGACAACCGCATACCTTCGGGCACCAGATAATCGAACGGTTCCGGCACCGCCACCGGAAACAGGATTTTCGCAATTTTTACCATTTTTTATGCATGTTTACACATTAGTTACGCTTTAAGGCTCTAGTTGATTCGATGATATTAGAAGAGAAATAGCTGAAAGAGAAACACCCATGAAATTTTTTATTGATACTGCCGAAGTCGATGCCATCAAGGCCCTCATCCCCAGCGGTTTTGTCGACGGTGTGACCACCAACCCGACTTTAATCGCCCGTTCAGGCCGTAATATCAAAGAGGTTATCCAAGAGATTTGCGCCCTCACAGACGGCCCTGTCAGCGCCGAAGTTACGGCGCTCGACACCAAAGGCATGATCGAAGAGGGAAAACGGGTCGCGGACTGGGCTGACAATGTCTGCGTGAAACTCCCCCTAACATGGGCTGGCCTAGAAGCCACCAACGCCCTGTCGTCCCAAGGTATTCCCATCAATGTGACGCTGTGCTTCTCCGCCAATCAAGCACTATTAGCCGCCAAAGCTGGTGCAACATTCATCTCGCCCTTCATCGGTAGGCTCGACGATATTGGTGAGGACGGTTGTGACCTGATCGCAGAAATCCGCGTGATCTACGACAATTACGGTTTTGATACGCAAATCCTCGCCGCCAGTATCCGCTCCCTGGAACACATGGAAAACTGCGCCCTCATCGGCGCAGACGTAGCCACCGCCCCCCCAAGCGTAATCCGCGACATGGCAGGTCACGAATTGACGGACAAAGGGCTAGCGGCATTTATGAAGGACTGGGAGAAGACTGGTCAGAGTATATTGTAATTACCATTTCGCCTGTGCCAGTGCAAAAAACCCACATCTAATTACATAGCGCTTCTATCATATTCATAACAGGTTAGCCCTACACTCATATATTACACTTTAGACGGTTTGCGCTTGACATTTTATTCAATGTCTCTAATTTCTGTAATTACAGAATAAACAGTCCTTATGGGAAGGCATGCTATGAAACTGACGCCGACGACCGAAAAATTTATTGTGCATTGGGGTGAAATGGGGACACAGTGGGGCGTGAGTCGATCAGTAGCGCAAATCCATGCTTTGCTCTATCTATCCGACACCCCGTTCCACGCCGAACAAATCTCTGTTATCCTCACCCTTGCCCGCTCAAATGTCTCGACCTCGCTGAAAGAATTATTACGCTGGCGGTTGATTACCCGTGTGCAAATCTTGGGGGATCGCCGAGACCATTACGAAGCCATAAAGGATAATTGGGAAATTGTCCTCCGCATCTCCGAAGGCCGCAAAAAGCGTGAAATTGACCCGACACTACACCTGTTGCGCCTTGTAGCCAACAATACCCAATATGACCACGATGTCACCGAGGCACAGCGCGCCCAGATTGATGAATTAGTCGGGTTTATGGAGACCATGACCAAATGGTATGACGACATCCGCACAGTCCCAAAAGAAAAACTGTTCCGCCTGATGAAGCTGGGAGCGAAAATCGTCAAGTTTATCGGGAAATAATGTAGTGACCGAAGCCATCAGCAGTACTTATCCCACGCCAAAAAAGAAACTCATGGCCCAGCGCACACCAAATTTCGAGCGGCTGACGGGCCAAGCGGGCTGGACAAGACTGCACCCAGATATAAAACGTCGTTTTTCAGACCACGACTTGCGGGTAACATACCCCGGCGATATTACCGTGCAGTCTTCACTTTTCGGACTAATATTTGCGTGGGTACTTCAACCGTTCGGAAATCCCCTGCCCCTGACCCGCAAACGTAACTTTAAGGCCGAGGTTAAGGTTAAGCCAGAAATGCATAACCAATCAAGTGGCGGCGGCGTGGTCTGGCAACGCAACTTCCTGCGCCCTAACGATACTCCCCTGCGTATAGAAAGCGTCAAACAACTTGGGGATGACAGCAATTTAATGGAATGTATCCGTCCCGGTATTTTTGGCGGTATTGGCATGGGTTTGAGAGTTTACGAGCAAGACGGTGCGCTCAATTTCGAGAGCCAAAACTACTTTATACAGTGGGGGAAACTCCGCCTCACCGTACCACTCTGGCTGACGCCGGGGCGAACACTAGTTGAGCATATCCACGAAAGCAGAGGAAAATTCCGCTTCCGCCTCACCATGACCCACCCTTGGTTCGGGCGGACAATATACCAAGACGGTGTTTTCACCGACCCACACGATGAATAAAGACAAAGAGGCGTCTAACCCCAAAAATCCAGCATGAAATCAAAATCCGGATTGTCGATAGCTTCATCGTTGCGGCATATACACCCTGCGCAACGGCTTCTAAAAAGGCAGCGCATAACTCTGCTTTCGATATGCCAATGTCTTCTAGATCAAAAACCAAATCTTCGCTCACCGGAATTACTGTCTCATCAGCACCAAAATCAAAGCTATCATCCTCTGAGACAATAGCTTTACCAGTGCTCTCCAATTCATCTGAAACCAAATCTGAAACGACAGGCTTACCACAAACACATCATCCTCAGCATTCCCGGTGATGGCGGCATATACGGGCTTATCTGTTATGGTTATGAATGTGGGCATGTTTACAAATGCAAACCCTATGTCTTATTGTCAATCACTCTGCAAAAAGTCCAAATCCAACAAATTATTGGAATTATAACGGTACATACTGGCTCCACTTCGCCCAAACGGTTCTCACATAACGCTATGCTCGAAAGCTAACTCAACCTTGCGCATAGTCAAAGCCTGAGTTACCTGCGGCTGTATGCGCAAAAGACGATCTTTAATATGTCTTTCGGTGCCTTAAGGCATGGACCCATTATTCTTCAAAGGTAGAAATATCTCCGAGGCTTTTCTTAACCAGCGCATGTTCCGGCACCACGGCGCCTTTGTCTGGATAGCCGACCACCATAAGCACGAACGGCTTCTCAGATTTGGGTCGCCCGCATATACCCCGCAGAAAATTCATGGGTGCCGGGGTGTGAGTAAGTGTGCCGAGACCCGCCGAATGCAGAGCCGTGATTAACATACCCGTCGCGATACCGACACTCTCAGTCACATAATAGTTTTTCTTGTCCTGCCCTACCCGTTCGCCGCCGCGCCTTTGGGCGAAGACGGCTATCAGCCAAGGCGCGGTTTCAAGAAATGGTTTGTTGGTATCCGTCCCCAGCGGCCCAAGCGCCTCCAGCCATTCCGTCCCCGCCTTGCCCGCGTAAAAAGCTTCCTCCTCGGCCTCGGCAGCAATCCGAATTTTACGTTTTATCTCAGGATTGGAAATCGCCACAAAATGCCAAGGCTGATGATTAGCCCCAGAAGGGGCCGTCCCCGCCGCCCCAATACAAGCCTCGATAATCTCGCGCGGTACAGGCCTATCCGAGAAATCCCGAATAGTCCTGCGCGTAGACAGCACATCAAGCACAGACCGCGCCCGCACAAGCATTTCCTGTTCGGGATATTCAGGATAAGCCGTTAAGGGTATATAATTTGGTGGTTTCATAATTATTCCATTTCGCGTTCTGGGATACTCCCTTGTTTCAACCCTCTACAGGCACACCAAAAACTACAATCAATAAACCCAGTATTACCAAGGCAATAAACGAAATAGTTAATGCGTATTTGCGAATACGATAGGCACCGAGTGCAGCAATAATGGCTTGCAAGCTATAATAAAACGCAAAAGCACGCGAGGCATAGCTGATAATCTCGAATATATTGGCACTCCAGGTTAGCACAATTCCAGCCCCCACCAAAAGCACATAAGACTGCTTGGGTTTTAGCTTGTTCTTGGTCACTTCTGTGAACAAACCACCCGCCCCGCTCGTATCGGCTACGGCAGCGCTGAATTGTGCGCTTAGGGCTGCGGCGACCAATAAAACTGGCAAAATCGGTGCTACGATTGCCATCATGTCGATGATCGCGGTTTCGTCCAATTTTATGTCGGCAGGTGCAAAAACATAAGCTAGAAGCCCGATATAAATCATATAAATCAGCCCGGAAATCCATTGGGCGCGGCGCATGGATGTGATGCGGGTGCGGGCATCATATTCATCACCCAAATAGCGCGATGTTTCGAAGCCCTGCACCGTTACAATTAACCCAAAGGCTAAAGTCACCCCGGCCCACCCTGTCTGCTTGGCGGGGTTAAACAGCAATTCCTGCGTACCAGCCTGTTTTGCAAAGAACAAAGCCAAGCCGACCAACAAACCGGCTATGATGGCAAGCTTTACGCTAACCGAGACCTGCTCCATGCGCTCAAGCGCGCCATAGCCTCGCGTCCAGCCAACGATTAAAATCAACAACAACATACCCGTGGTCAAAAGCTTGGCATGGTACGGGTCATCAACACTGGTCAAGCTCACGGCAAATGCCCCAAACAGGTTGAGATAATACGCTACAGAAACAATATAAGCAAAAGCAAGCGCCCACGATGACACTGTTTCTATTTTCAATGTGAGCGGCGCTCTTTTATCTGCGCTTGTTGCGATTTGGTGAATATTAAACCGGATTGCCGCCCCGAACAAATAAGCACAAACACACAGCGCCAGCATAACAAGCGGCGCAAATTTTCCGTAAGACGCTCCAAGGATAGGCCCCAACACTAAAAATCCACTGCCAATAATCGACGCTAGAGGCGTAATCGTAGCCTGCCACCCCTTGGCGCTAGCCAATCGCGGCAACATCAACACCAGTGCGGCCAGCAAAACCGCCGCAAGTATGATAGAATTCACCAACATGTTTTTTCTCTCATGAGTTTCTAGTTACCTTACCCCCGTCCAATCCAATATCACCTTACCAGCTTTGCCCGTCAGCATTAAATCGAATGCGTCTTGGAAATCTTCTGCGGGGAAGCGGTCTGTGATTATGGCGCTCATGTCTAGGCCAGCGT
>JALSHE010000016.1 GCA_026982415.1 Robiginitomaculum sp. | reverse complement strand
GATCAGATAGCGGCACATTTGGGGTTGGCAGGATAACTACTCAACCTCCAACAAACCGCTCCCCCCTGCGCATGCAGGGGTCCATCGCAGGCTTGGAAGATGGATACCTGCATGCGCAGGTATGAGCGGTTTCTAAGGTTAGTTTTATCTCGCTATTTCTGGGGAATATCAGGGTATTTAAGCTTAAATGCCGACACATAATGGTGGCATTTTTTATTCATTAGCATGAATTTTCCGTCTAAAAATTTTGATTTATATGCTCTGCGGATGTCATCAAAACAACCATATGGTACGGCTTTATCTGAACTTCCAGTTTTTATGTAGTCCAGTATTTCATCTTTACCATATGTTTTACCGCAATAGCCCGCTTCCGCAAACGTGCCGTTTTCCTGCTCTTGTGCAATAATAAAATTGCGACTGTCCTACCTCAAACGGTAACTCGCAAAAGCCGCTATAGTGATATATTTTAATGTAATTACCGTAGTTTCCTATATCACCATTGTACAATTCATCAATTTTGAAAACGATGGAAAAAATATCCTTTGATCCAGGCCTAGGTCTCTGAGATCGGTATATTGGCTTACCTTCAAATACCAAAGCTTTGTCCGTTATCACATCTGAAATCGGTGCGGTAGACTAGCCACAGCTGCAGACATAAGCCGAAACGCCAATGGAGGTCATAAGCGCGCCCAATAAAGCTAAAACCAGTGTTATTTTATATAACATATAGGCTGTGTTATAACACAGCTTATAAAGATAAAAGGTCTGTGTTTTCTCTAAGCACCAACATCTTTAAACACCCCGCCCGGTTCGGCGAGTTTCTTTAGTAGGGGTGAGGCTTGCCATGCATATGAATCCTCTTTGGCGTATTCTTCAATTTTTGCGTAGACCGCCTTGGCGCCTATGGTGTCGGCATAGAACATTGAGCCGCCTTGATAGGCCGGGAGGCCCGGTAAATATCCGATTGGGCTGAACGCAAAAGCGGACTCGCGTTATTACGAATCCGCTTTTTTTATTCTGTAACTCTGCCCTAAAGCAGACAACTGATATTTATTTCTTACCGCGCGTTTGGTCGATACCGCGACCTGTTGTGCGTTCGGCGATACGGGCGGATTTACCACGGCGGTCACGCAGATAGTAAAGCTTGGCGCGGCGGACTTTGCCCTTGCGCTTAATCTCAATGCTTTCCACAAGTGGGGAATAGACTGGGAATACCCGTTCTACGCCCTCGTTGTAGGAAATCTTACGCATGGTGAAGCTCTCGTTCAAGCCGCTACCGTTGATGGCGATACAAACGCCTTCAAAAGCTTGCAGACGCTCGCGCGTGCCCTCTTTAATTTTCACTTGCACAACCAATGTATCACCAGCAGAGAAATCCGGAATGGTTTTACCGTTGGATAGAAGCCGTGCCTCTTCTTTTTTGTTCAGTTTTTGAATAATGTTCATCTTTATGTCTCCTTGTTGTCCTTTATGTAGTCTTCCCACATATCGGGACGTCTTTCCTTTGTTATTTTTTCCATCTCTGCCCGGCGCCAGTCCGCTATTCGCTTATGGTCGCCTGACAATAATACTTCCGGGATTTTCCGGTCTTCCCACTCACGCGGCTTGGCGTAGAGCGGATATTCCAAAAGTCCGTCTTCAAAACTCTCTTCCTCCGTAGAGGCTCCGCTACCGAGAACCCCCGGCAACAAACGCACACAGGCCTCTATCATCGCTTGCGCCGCCACTTCTCCGCCTGCGAGGATAAAATCCCCCACGCAGACCTCTTCCATGTTCCGCGCTTCGATGACCCTTTGGTCAAGGCCTTCAAAGCGTCCGCAGAACACGATAATACCCGACCCAGACGCCAGCGCCCTCACCCTTTTTTGGGTTAAAGGCCGCCCGCGCGGTGTCAGATATATCAGCGGTCGCGTCTGCCCGTTAATATCGGGGTCTCGCGCCACACTGTCTCGTACACTATCTATTGCTCGGGCACTAACTTCAGGGGTTAGAACCATACCAGGTCCCCCGCCCGCAGGGCTCGCATCAACAGAACGGTGCTTATTATAGGAAAAATCTCGTATGTCTATAGCTTCAAGCGCCCATTTCTCATCTTTTAATGCAGAACCAATGACAGAAGCCCCCAAAACCCCCGGAAACGCGTCGGGGAATAGGGTCAGCACGGTCGCTTTCCATGGGGCTATCCACGGTTTTGGGGCAGAATTAGCTGGTTTTATAGGGACTGACTTGGTCATGGTGGGCTTCTACACCAATTTTACGACCTTTCAATGCTCATAAATAAGAATCGGTATGGTTTTAGCGCACTAAAAGTCCGTCCAACCGCCGAGCGGGTGAATGGTTATTTTTGCTGTGAGCCCAGCTTTGACATAGGGATCGTCTTTAATCCAACCCGTCACGCAATTTATGCAATTGGCCTCCACCACCAAAAGCGAGCCTTTCATGGTTTCGTTATCATCAGCGAGCCAAGGCCCGGCGGACAGCACCTGAACCTTGCCCTCAGCTTTCAAATGCACCAAATGCGCATCCCGGTTAGCCAAACGCACATCCAACGCCCCGTCTTTGTCGTGGGTATAAACCATAAACTTCATTCTGTTTTCGTCTTTCTATTAGCGTGAGTAGGTTTCGCAATCAGGAAAGATATTTTTCTGATAAAATATGCTTGATGTCTTCAAAAGTCATTTGTTTCGTGAGCAATTGTTCATCTAGGCCAATATTAACAGCATCTTTAAATTCATCCAACTCATAAAACCCATCTTCTTCTGCCACTGATTGCTCGATACTCTCCAGCTTGGAAAGTAGGCAAACCAATTGATAGGACTTTGAAATCACCTGTGTATTTCCGTCTGGGTGCGCAAAGGTGCCGTGTTGTGACGGTGTAAGTAAAATCAGGTTTTCAAACACATCAGATAATTCAGGAAACTCGCTTTTCATGAAAATATGATGGACGTGAACTGCGGCGACCAAGCCGTAACGATGCACTTCACTTTGCGTCCCATGCCGTTTCTTAATTTGTCGCTTGGCTTTTTCTATGAGGTACTGGTCAGAGGAACTCGTTTCTACGAAATTTTCCCAGAATTGTTTGCGGGTGACACCTTTGGGTTTTTTAACATCCCTAAAATTCACTCTATTATAAAATAACTCAGAATAAGAAATTGGGTGAGGTGATATGGTTCCTTTTTTTGCGCCGTAAGTCTTTCGACTAAATGCCAAAGGATTGATGATTTTGGTAAAAATTCTTCTGGTTTCTGTTTTCCCATTTATTGCAGTATTTTCGATAATAAAGTCAACATACTCCATTTTCAGGGCACGAAAATTAGCCTTTGTAGGTTTACTGAAAAAAATATTGAAGATAGGCATTAGCTCGCTATCGATTAGCACTTTTTCCAAATATGCAACCAAGAACACCAATGCGTTTTTATCTTTTACGGAAATGTAATTAAGGAGCTTTCTTTTGCGGATTTTATATGCATTGGCATTGCCTACTTTACCTGCGCTCTTGAGTATTCCAGCATATTCTAACAGCTTTATTGGCTGCGAGAAAACTTTGTCATATTCGCTTTGCGCCTTTGGCTCTGTCACAGCGGGCTTTTGAAACAAGTCAACCATTATTTCATTGGCTCGCAGGCTCTTCCAAATACTTTTTACCGTAAATTTTTTAGCCTTGTCCTCATCGACAAACTCTAAAATAACTTCCGCAACCGCACAAACAACATCAGGTGTACATTTCTGATCTATGAAGCGGGCATTTCCTGATTTACGAATATCAAAATCATGTGCAGAGAGATGGCCTTTAAGCTTTTGTTCTATACTCTTACTCATTACGCCACCGTCCAATCAAGCCGTCTTCTTCACGCCGAAATAATCAACCGACACACGGTCTATGTTCATAGATCGAGTGCCGTAATTGCGAGCTATCCTGTAAAACTGGTTGAACTCGTCGCTTGAGAAATATTCGATATGTTCGTCAAGAATTTCCATGTCGCTACTTAGAATAGCTGCCGACCCATCCGTGATGCAATTTTTAGGCAAGCGGGCAGCGCGCGGGTTATAAGTTAAGTTTGGCACCAATATTACATCCGCATTCAAGTATTTACCGACCGCATAACCGTTTATATCGTTTATATATCGAGCATAGCCATCTATTTCGACAATTTCGTTATTGCCGATATTTCTTGATTTTATCACTCTGATATTTCCGTCGGCATATGAATTACGCTTGGTGATTTGTCTGTCCCGAAATGCCTTAAACTTGCCAAAATCAAGAGTTTGCGAAACAGCATCAAAAAAATCATTGCGGTAAAGCAACCAAGAATCAAATTGACCTGTCGTAATATAATCCTGCTCTTGCTCAAAAACCCGTTTTTGCAAATAAGATTCTACGGTCACTATGTGTGATTTCGGCGTCGGGCGCATATGGGCAATAAATGATATGGTTTCAATTTTTACATCGAACGCTTTCTCGTTATAGTCAATAATTTTACTGATAGTCTGTTCGGCCAGCAAATCGCGTGTGAGCGAATATTCCGGTGAATTCAATAAAGCCTTCGGTACAATCAAAGCAACATGGTCTGCCAGTTTCATGGCTCGTTCAATGAAAAAGGCAAATAAATTGTTGGTGGCTTTATTTTGGCAATCTACTTGGTAGGCTTTGAGCAACTTACGCTCGCCAACGATCTTTTTATAGGGCGGATTGCCAATAACTATATCGTATTTTTGTTTTTCAATGGCTTTCGACAACAAGAAATCGTCATGTATAAAGTTAACCGTGACTTTTTTTGGTAAGTATTTTTTTGCCAAAAACTCGCATAAAAGCAAGCTTTCTTTATTAATGTCAACACAGTCAATAATGATGGTCTTATGCTCATATTTTTTTGCCAATAAGTACAAAAAATTCCCAACCCCAACCGATGGTTCTAAAATCCTAATTGTACCTTTCTTAAAATCAGGCAGGCTTTCAATGACAGAATAGCAAATATCCTGCCGAGTATAGAACCCCGCCGTTTCCAGGCGCTTTGCATTGGCCAGCTCGCAAATTCTAAACAATTCAGATTTAGTATATGTGTCATCTGCCGCTTCTAAAAACATCATCAAATTATCAAATTTTGACAGTTTAAGATATTCAATGTGTTTAACAATATCTGCGCTGGTTTTGGTACTTTGCAACTCAGCCCGCTTGATTTTTGTTGCGATTTCCCGAAACACCTGTGTTGGTACCGCCTCGCCTATACATTGGCGGGTATTAAATTCATGTTTTTTTCTAAATTTGGCTTTTTCCTCATGGGACGCTGAATTATCAGGTAACACGGCATCACCGACCCATTTAAACTCTTTTGGGATTGTCATTATCAACATAAGCTCGCGAATACTGAACACGCGGTTATCAACAGGGTGAACCGTATTTTGGCTTGGAAGGCAATCATTTCTGGTGTGGATACACGGTGCGACATTTTCCCAAACTTGACGCTTGTATTTATCCCCGTTTTTATTCTTGTTTGGCACAAGAACACCGTCAATAATTTGGTGCGGCTTTAGCTTTTCTTTAGAGTTATCAAATGCGCTTTTACCGTAAGGCGTTGCCTTTACCCATGCCAGCATGTGTTCTTTATATGGGCGGAAAGAGTGGTATATATCGTGCCCATCGAACATGCCCATTATTGGCAAGCTCGGAAGATGGCCAATAACTTCGTGTAATGTTTTCGCAGGGCGAAAGTCCGGAAACAAATCGAGCGGCGTTACTTCTTTCAAGTCCTTACGGGTTCCAATAACCAACGTGCGAGTACGGCTGGAATTAGAACCATAGTTTTTAAAATTCACAATCTTGCTGGCAATCGCGTAGTCCGATGATAGATTTGATCTAATTGCCGACTTTACAGATTTATCAACCCCGTCAATATCCGTGCAGACCGCCCCTAAAAATGCCCGAACATTTTCCAAAATAAAGTATTTTGGCTTTATGTCACCTATGGCTCTAATGGATCCGATCACCAATGAATTGCGCTTCAACTCATTTCTCTTCTTATGGTTGGCGACACTCATACCCTGACAGGGCGGCGTGGCGATGAGCACATCTATGTCTTTAGTCTTTTCTTTAGACTTAAAACGTGCGATTTCTGCAAGCAGTGAATCATAATCATTGGCACAAGACATATCGCCAGCGATATAACCAGTCGCGTATTTGCATTTTTCGTTAATACGTTGTATGTTTAGACGTTTTGAGAGCAATTCAACGCTAGCCGCACACACAAAATTTTCTTGTGTAAAGCCATAACAGCCTACACCTGCACTGCTAAATAAACTTACATAATTAAGCATATTACACTTATCTTTCCAAAGCATTCGCTGATTCGTTAATTAGTTAACATAGAATTTTATATTTGGTTAACCAAATATCCTGGCCAAGATATTTTGATCAGGCTTGGCCTCTACATTAATGGAACAATAGCAGAACAATGTCAATTGTTCGGCACAAACAATGACGTTGTCTTTATGTTGTTGTCGGATCGACTCGCAATTTCTCCCCTTGTCACATAGTCCTGTCGCCCCTATTCTCAACTCATGACTGATTTGACACCTGAACAAATTTCTGAGGCTCTTGAGGCTGGGATTATTGATGCGGCGCAGGCGCGCAATATGAGGGCTATGTTCGCAAAGCGGGCTGCCAAGCGCGCGGCCACGCCTTCTGCCACAACGACGACATCGCCCACGGCCAATTTTGAACTCGCCCTCATTGGCGATGAAGAAAACATGCGGTTTGTGCGCTCGTTCTCGGATGTGTTCATTGCCATCGGTATCGGACTTTTGGCGTTGGGGATGCTGACCACTCTTGGTATTTTTGGCGGCGGGGCTTTGTATTTGGCGGGAGCAGGCTTGCTGTGGTTGATGTGTGAGTATTTTGGTCGCGTAAAACGCGCCCATTTACCGACATTATTACTGGCTTTCGCTTATTTGATTTTTGTCCATAAGGGCCTTAGTGCCATTTTGAATATGGGGGGTTCAGGCCTGTTGCCTGCATTTGTTACCCTGCTGGCCATGCTGTTATTTTACTGGCGCTTTCGCTTGCCGTTTTCCATTGCACTCATTGCCTTGTCCCTCATCATGATTATGTTTGCGGTTTTGGGCGGAACTATTCCTGCGGGTCTGTTGATGATCTTATCCGGCTTGGCATTGTTTATAGTCGCACTTGCCTATGACAGCCGCGATACAGACCGCAAAACCCGCTTTGCCGATAACGCATTTTGGCTGCACTTCACGGCGGCGCCCCTGATCATTCACGGCCTAGCCGTATATATTCTAAAGCCCGAAGTAACCAAAATAATGGGCGTTATTCCTATGGTCCAACTCGGCAAGACGGACGCTTTGTTTATGTTGGTCATTATTGGCGGGCTAGCTTTGGTCAGCCTAGCCATAAACAGGCGGGCTTTATTGGTATCGTCCTTGGGTTATGCGGGGTTTGCCATCGGGTTTTTGATGAAAGATACAGGACTTAATTTTGGCTCTGTCATAGCCTTAACATTGCTGTTGCTCGGCGGCGGCATTGTGTTTCTTGGGGTTGGCTGGCACGGGGCGCGCAAATTACTCTTGTTTATCTTGCCAACCAAAGGGCCATTCGCAACAATATTTCCGCCAACATAATAAGGCTTGAATTTACAGCCGGGTTTCTTATCTGTGAAGCAAGAACAAGGAACATCCCCCAAGAACCTCTCAAGGAACACTTATGTCTGAATTTTCTCCGCGCGAAATTGTCTCTGAACTGGACAAACATATTGTTGCGCAATCGGCTGCCAAACGTGCCGTTGCCATTGCTCTGCGCTCCCGTTGGCGGCGTAAGCATGTGAAGGGAGATTTACGCGACGAAATTACCCCGAAAAACATCTTGATGATTGGGCCTACCGGAGTTGGTAAAACTGAAATTTCCCGGCGCCTGGCCAAACTGGCTAATGCGCCATTTCTCAAGGTGGAAGCGACGAAATTCACAGAAGTCGGCTATGTGGGTCGTGATGTGGAGCAAATTATCCGCGATTTGGTAGAAATCGCTATTACCCAAACCCGCGAAACCCGCCGCAAGGACGTGGAGGCCGCCGCCGAAAAGGCCGCCGAAAACCGTATCCTTGACGCTCTTGTCGGCGAAAATTCTGGCGAAGCAACGCGCGAGAAATTCCGGCAAAAATTGTTGGCGGGCGACCTAGACGACAAAGATGTTGATCTGGATTTAGCTGATAATAGTTCCCCGTTCCAGGGTTTTGAAATCCCAGGTCAGCCGGGTGCGAGCATGGGCATGTTGGAGCTGGGTAGTCTCTTCGGCAAAGGCGGCAAGACCAAAAAAGTCAAAATGAAAGTCAAGAATGCCTATGCGCCACTGCTGGCCGACGAAGCCGATAAAATGCTCGATGAAGAAACTTTGGTTAAAACCGCGATTAGTCTGGTGGAAAATGACGGCATTGTATTCTTAGACGAGATTGACAAAATTACCGTGCGCAGCGATGCCAGCGGCGGTGGGCAGGTTTCGCGCGAAGGCGTGCAACGTGATTTACTGCCGCTCATTGAAGGGACGACCGTCACAACAAAGCACGGCCCGGTGAAAACCGACCATATTTTGTTTGTGGCCTCTGGTGCTTTTCATATTGCCAAACCGTCTGATATGTTGCCAGAACTGCAAGGGCGGCTGCCCATCAGGGTCGAGTTACGCGCCCTGACCCGGGAAGATTTCGAGCGGATTCTGACAGAACCCGAAGCTTCCCTAATCAAACAATACACCGCCTTGATGGCGACGGAAAATGTGAAACTCACATTCACCAAAAACGGCATTAAAGAGATTGCCAAGATCTCCGCCGAGGTCAATGCCAGCGTAGAAAATATAGGTGCACGCCGTCTACACACGGTTCTGGAACGACTTCTGGACGATATCAATTTCACGGCTTCTGACCGGGACGGAGAAAGCATAAATATCAACAAAGCCTATGTGCAAAAACACGTGGGCGAATTAGCTACAAACACGGATTTATCCAAATTTATTTTATAAATTTACGCTGATTTCAAATTTGCGAACGGATTGTTTGGCAGGTCGTCGAAAGTTAAATCGGCTTCCTCCTCTTGCTCAAGATTTATATTGCGCATTTTGTTCCACGCATCCAGAGCCGCTATTTTGTAAGCTTCGGCTAGGGTTGGGTAGTTGAAAATATTATTGATAAAATAATCGAGCTTACCGTTCAAGTTCAACACGGCTTGCCCAATATGGATCAGCTCAGTTGCCCCCTCTCCGATAATATGCACACCCAGCAATTGCCTTGTGTCCAAGGAGAAGATCATTTTCATCAGGCCGCCTTGAATGCCCATAATTTGTCCGCGCGATGTTTCACGCAGACGGGCAAGACCGACCTGATAGGGCATATTGGCGGCGCGGACCTCTTTCTCGGTAAGACCAATGGTTGAAATTTCCGGCACGGCATAAATACCGTAAGGGAAATAATCCGGCGGGTGAGCCATGGGAATATCAAGTGCGTGGCAGGCAGCTCTGCGACCTTGCTCCATAGATGTAGAGGCTAGGCTCGGAAAACCAATTACATCACCAGCCGCATAGATGTTCGGAGTTTTGGTCTCAAAAGTTTTTCGGCTTACGGCAATGCGGCCACGGTGATCAACCTCTAACCCGCAAACTTCCAGATCAAGCGCGTCAGTCGCGCCTATCCGCCCAGCTGCAAACAGGATTGTATCCGATTCGATGACGCGCCCGTCTGCAAGCTTGACGAAACAGCGCTGGCCGTCGTTTTTAATTTGTGATGCTTTCACTCCAAGGCACAGACGCACGCCGCGCCTGCGCAGGTCGTATAAAAAATCTTCAACAATATCTTCGTCGAGAAAATCCAAAACGGTTTTGCGCGGCTCTATTACATTGACCGGAATGTCCAGCGCATTAAATATGGATGCGTATTCAAGCCCGATCACACCAGCCCCGATAATGGTCAAAGAGCGCGGCAGGGTTTTTAAATCAAGAATATCATCACAGTCCAAAACCCGATTGCCGTCAAACGGGATATAGTTCGGCCGGAACGGTTTGGTGCCTACGGCCAGTAAGATTTTACCAAATTCCACACAGTGCACCTCGCCGTCATGTGCCTCTATACTAATTTGTTCGCGCGATATAAACCGCGCCGTACCTTGTATACGGGTAACGTGGTTTCTATCAAATTGGTTATCCAGAATGTTGACCTCATGCTCAATGGTCATCAGTAGCCGTTTTCTTAAATCCTTGGCCGATATATTGGCTTTGACTTTATAGGCACTGCCGTAAAATCCACGCTCACGCCAGCCGGACAAATTAAGCACGGTTTCGCGCAATGTCTTGCTGGGCACCGTCCCCGTATGCACACACACGCCGCCAATATGGCGGCCTTTGTCAACCACAAGAACCGATTGTCCAGCCTTGGCCGCTTGCATAGCCCCGCGCCGCCCCGCTGGCCCGCTGCCTATAACAACAAAATCATATTTGGTTTTCATCAATTTCCCCTTTTTGCAGTGATTCTTACTAAGATAATGTATTTATAGTTAATTATTCTTTAAGTTGTATATACATGCCAATAGTTCCATCGGGCATTTCACAACGCTTGCCCTTTCTTGCATTACAAATGATTTGTTTGTCGCGTTTTACAATTGGCTTGAATGAACAGAATTTTGTATATATGAGTTAAACTCATTATGATGAACCCATATGAAAATAAGTTGCAGCACCGTGCGCTGCCGAGTTATACATGAGCACCAAACGAGCAAAACTGGAACAGCGGGAGAAACGTATTGTTGCGGCTGCCCGGACGGTTTTTCTCAAGCACGGTTTTAACAAAGCCAAAATGAGCCAGATTGCAGATGTTGCCGCGCTAGCCGAAGGCACATTGTACCTATATTACAAGAACAAAAATGCCATTGTCAAAGCCGTGGTTGTGGACCATTGGCGACAGATCACAGATGAAGCCCAAGACGCATTATCAAAAACCAAAGATAGCTTTGCACAACTGCAAGCCCTCGCAGACTATCACCTGACCATGATGGTCAAACATTGGCGTGTCATAGAGCTAGGTTATGTTTTGTATTATTCTCGTAGCGACGACGCGGGAGAAAATGCGGGCGTAGATTTCAAACGTACTTATGCGGCATTGTTTGACCGCATAATAGAACGTGGCCAAGACAAGGGTCATTTCACAAATGAACTCTCCTTGCCCTTCTTGCGCGATCTGTTTTACGGCACTTTGGAGTACGCCGCGCGGACATTGGTTTTACACAACAAGCCCGAGGACATTGATACAAATGTAGTGCAATTGATGGCCGTGCTCCGACCACATTTATCCGAAAACGCGCCTACTGATACTGGCGATGATAAAGCCATGTTGAAACGTCTTGAACGCGCCGTTCGCAAGTTGGAACGCTTACATTAACACCCCTAACTTAGTCCGCATGTCCGCACTAATTGGTTGGGGCTTACGAGTTTCTGCGTCCACATACACATGAATGAAATGTCCTTCGGCACAAGGTTTGTCTTCACCGCCTTTAAACAATCCAATTTCGTAGCGCACACTGGATGTCCCTACTTTATCGGTGCGCAAGCCGGCGCTTATAATTTCTGGATAGGAGAGCGGCGCATAATACTGGCAGCCCGTACCCACGACCAAGCCAATGGTTTTGCTGGTCTGCGGGTCGAGCAACCCGCTCTCTATCAAAAAATTATTCACCAGCGTGTCGAACCAAGTATAATAGACCGCGTTGTTAACATGACCGTACATATCATTATCATTCCAGCGGGTCTGTATTTCAACAAAATATTTGTAGCTATCCTTGGTATTATGCAACATCAAGCAATATCCTCATATATTTTCACAGTCGCCGCCAAAGTCATTTCACGCGGGTTATTGACCAAAAGTCTGGTTTTGGTCATGGCATCATCTGCCATCATGGCAATTGCGCTCTCGGGAATATCAACACGGCTCAGGGTTTGCGGCACATCCGTCGCGTCTTTAATCCGCTGCATCTCGTCTATCAGATTTGCGCCTGTTCCACCTAGCCGCATATGTTCGGAAATTTCGCCGTAAAGCTTATCTGCATTTGGTAAATTATAGCGCATCACGCCCGTCAAAACCAAAGCATTGGATAAGCCGTGGGGGACATGAAAAAATCCGCCGAGCGGATAAGCCAGTGCATGTACGGCGGCGCACGGCGCATTGGAAAACGCTTGCCCTGCGAGCATGGCACCGATCAACATGTTCTCGCGCCCGTCAATATCTTGGCCGTCTTTGCACACATCTTCGATACCGTCTTTGAGTTTGGTCAGCGCCGAAAGAGCCAACGCATCTGACAACGGGTTTTTTTGCGGTAAAGATGTATAGGCTTCGATAGCATGCACCATGGCATCAATACCGGTCGCGGCACTGATCATTTTGGGCAAGCCAAGGGTCAACTCTGCATCTAACAACACTCTGTCGGCATAAAGTGCGTTGGCGACAATGCCTTGTTTCTCGGTTTTACCCGTGGTCAAAATGGCGACATTGGTAACCTCGGAACCTGTACCCGCAGTAGTTGGCACCAACATCAATGGCAAGCGCGGTCCTGCCGCCAAACCAACGCCGTACATTTCAGTTATCGGCTGGCTCGATCCTGCCAACAGTGCAATGACCTTCGCTGTATCCATAGGTGAACCGCCGCCAAAACCGAGCACCAATCCCGCACCAAAATCCCGTGCCCGTTTCGCGCCAGCAAGCACTACTTCTTCAGGCGGGTCGGCAATAACGTGGTCGAAAATTTCAACCACGTATCCGGCCTCACATAAAGCGGCCTTTGCGCCGCCCAAAAGGCCAAGTCCGTGTACACCTGCGTCGGTGACGATGAACACCCGCTTATGGGGACATAACCCGTCTATATGAGCATCCATTTTAGCGGCACCGCCGCGCTCTATTCTTATATCGGGAACAGTACGAAAATTATGCATAAGCCTTTATGACGCAGGCGAACAAAAACGCAAGCCCTTGGCGGGCGGAGTTTCTGCGCCCCCTGCAAAACATTGTGCATTGGCCATCCAAAGCTCTGCCGCCGCGCCGACAACCTCTAAGCTGGTGTCCGCAATATTACGGGTTTGTGTCACCACTTGGCAAAATTCTGTAGCCGAACCTTTTATACAATTATCAGCTTGTTCGCCGTTCCAAGTCCAGACCGAGCTGGACGGCGCAGTTAAACGGACAAATGGTTTGGGTTTAGGTGCATTTAATTGCCGCACTTTGAACGTCCATGAATACGTTTTCACCCCCAAATGGGCTATATTCCTGATCCGGTCTGTTTCGCGGCGCACTAAACCAAACACATCAAATACCGCTTGGCCATGCGCCCATGTTTCCATTTGCCGCGCAATCAAGCTATCGCGCGCCGACATGGACGTACCGACCCATTGCAGGCGGGTATCAGGATCCATTTGCTGATAGTTTTGCGCCAGTTTAGGGTAATAATCAGACCATGCCGCAAACAATTTAATGTCATCGCCGCCGAATTTTTCCGCCGCCCATTCGCGCGCCATATCGCGGTGGCTTTTACCAGCCATCATGGCGGACGCAACATCTGCGAAAAATACGCTAAACCCATCACCCTCTTGCAAGCTCAGCACTGCCGCAAGGTTCCACATATGCAGATGGATCAACACATCCGAAATCGTCCAGTTTTTAAATTGGGTGGATAGTGCCAGCGGGTTATTGCGGGACGAGTTAAGCACATCTGCCAATATTCTTTGAAGCGCATTACATTCGTCCGTGAAATCTTGTGCTATTGGCTTCATGGTTTTGCTTTCGGCTCAACTGTGAAAAGAGCTGCACCGGAACTGACTTGCTCGCCTGCGATAACAAATATTTCTGTGATGTCTCCGCCAACAGGTGCCACAATTTCGTGGCGCATTTTCATGGCTTCCAGTACGCCGAGCCTATCGCCATCCGCAACCACATCTCCGGCTTTGACAAATATCTCGGCCACATTGCCGTGCATAGGTGCTAATATCTGCCCATCATTTTGCGCAGTACTGGCGGCGGTGAACATTTTATTTTGGTCATGAATGTCATAAACATGCCCCCCACTGCCGATTTGCAAATGGGAAGGTGATAACGGGTAGTAAAACAGGGACTGCTTGCGACCATTAACACGCAACACAACCTTATGATCTGTGCGCTCAATTATCTCCACATGCCAGACATCGTCTCCTCTCCCAACCCGGAAATTCTGCGCACCGTTCGGTGATACATGAAAATTATTTTCATCCTCACCGACCCCAAATTGATAAAATGTAGGGAGAATGGACGCACTGCTCCAATAGTTTGGCGGGGTATTCGGGAATAGTGACTTGCTACAGGAGGCCTCAAAATCCAAATCAAATTGCACGGCAACAGCCTGGGCTAAAATATCCACAGTGATTTCAGGTGTGTTAAATTTCTGCTTGTATGCGTCCACAAACCCGGTGTCCACACCGCCTTTCTTATAATCTTTATCTGCCAAGACCCGCGTTAAAAACCCTATATTTGTGGTGAGACCAAACAGGGCAGTAACCCTGAGCGCGTCTAATAGTTTACGCCGGGCAGTCTCTCGGCTATTGCCGTGGGCGATAATTTTAGCAATCAATGGATCATAATCTGACGGCACCACAGAGCCAGCAATAACACCCGTATCAACCCGCACTTCCTTGCCCGGTGCAAACACTTCAATCCTGCCGCTTGCAGGTAAAAAACCTGCGCTAGGGTCTTCGGCATATATTCGTACTTCAATAGCATGGCCGTTAAACTGCACGTCTTTTTGGCATAGTGACAACGGCAGACCTTGCGCTACATTGATCTGCATTTCCACCAAATCCGCAGCGGTGATAGCTTCGGTAACCGGATGCTCAACCTGCAATCTTGCATTCATTTCCAGGAAATAAAAATCTCCATCCGCAAGCAAAAACTCCACCGTCCCAGCGCCAACATAACCAACGGCCTTTGCAACTTGCACGGCCGCCGCGCCCATAGCTACGCGCAGTTTCTTGCTTAAGCCCGGCGCAGGGGCTTCTTCGATGATTTTTTGGTTACGGCGTTGCACCGAGCAATCCCGTTCACCCAGATGGATGGTGTTGCCGTGGGTATCCGCAAATACCTGAACTTCAATATGCCGCGCGCCAACAAGGGCTTTCTCCAATATCAATGCGCCATTGCCAAATGCACTTTCAGCTTCACGCTTTGCCTCATTTACGGCAGCCTCGAAGTCTTGCAAACCCGCGACCAAGCGCATACCCATACCGCCCCCGCCAGCGGCCGCCTTGACCATCAGCGGGAAGCCAATAGATTTAGCCGCTACCCTCAACGCTCCAAGTGATTGATCCGCTTCGTGATAGCCGGGAATGCAAACCACGCCCGCTTTCAACATTGCCGACTTGGCTTTGGCCTTGTCGCCCATAATCTCCATGACCTCAGACGAAGGGCCAATAAACACCAAACCTGCTTCTTTGCATGCCCGTGCAAATTCTGCGTTCTCGGATAGGAAACCGTAGCCAGGATGCACCGCTTCAGCACCACTGCTTTTGACTGCTGCCAATATCCCTCCAATATCCAGATAAGACCTTGGTGCAGGGGCGGCACCAATATGCACGGCTTCATCTGCCAGTTGCACGTGTAGCGCATCCCTATCCGCATCCGAATAAACAGCAATCGTGCGCAGTCCCATAGCCTTGGCAGTGGCCATGATGCGGCAGGCAATTTCGCCGCGATTTCCGATGAGTACGGACGAAAATTTCATGTTTTACCCGCCCAATTTGGCTTACGCTTCTGCATAAAGGCCGTGAGACCTTCGCGCCCCTCATCCGATTGCAATGCAGTGAGAAATATTTGCGCGGCCACGTTCGTGAAATCATCCACGCCCAGTTGAGCAAGCAAATCCTTAGTCAAAGCATTGGCGCCTGGCGCACATTGCAAAACCTGTTTTTTAATCTCGGTTTCCTTGGCCACTAAATCATCCGTCACAAAATCCGCAATCCCGTACTTAACCGCTTCTTCGCCGTCAAATAATGCGCCCGTCAGCATTAAATGTTTGGCCATAACCAAGCCCGTCCGCGCAACCACATAAGGCGCAATTTGCGCCGCAACTATCCCGAGACGTGTTTCTGTCAGCGCATATTTAGCCGTCTGCGTCGTCACCACAATATCGGCACAACAGGCCAGTCCGAGGCCGCCTGCCATAGCCGCGCCCTCAACCAGCACCACGACCACTTGCGGCATAGATGCGACCAGCGCAAACAACGCACCGCCACCCTTACTCATGGCCAGAACATCCGCATCACCACCAGTAAAGCCCTTAAGATCACCCCCCGCACAAAATACGCCGCCATTACCCCGCAGGGTAATGCCGCGCACCGAACGATTATCGCGCACGGCCATGAGCATTGCCGTTAAATCAGCAGACATGTCTGCAGACAATGCGTTGCGATTTTTAGGCATGTTGAGCGAAATGGTTAGCCAACCGGCTTCCAGTTCTGTTATTAAATTCTCAGTTTCCGGTAATGTCATTTCACATTCTTCTCCTCTACATCCTCGCTATACCAAAACTGTTTGAACGGAGCTTTCTATTGCGCCCTTCCCAAACCGTGGCCAGCAAATGGCCCAGAACTTTACGGCTATCACGCGGGTCGATCATGCCGTCGTCGAGGCAATGGCCTGATGTATAGAATGCGCTGGACTGGCTATCAAAATGGTAAGTAAGCATGGCTTTTTGTTGGGCCGCTAGTTCTGTGTCAATTTCTATACCTTTGGCCTTAGCGCGCGCTGCGCCGACAATATTCATTACCGTGCCTGCCTGCTCGCCGCCCATGACACCAGCGCTAGCATTGGGCCAAGTGAACAAGAAATCCGGATCAAAGCCGCGACCACACATGCCGTAATTTCCTGCCCCGTAACTGGCTCCGATCATCAAGGTTATTTTCGCCACATCCGCATTGGCCACAGCCTGTATCATTTTGGAGCCGTGTTTGATCATACCTGCTTGCTCGTACTTTTTTCCAACCATATATCCGGTAGTGTTTTGCATGAATATCAGCGGCGTATCAGCTTGGTCGCATAGCTGAATAAACTGCGCCGCTTTGGTGGCACCATCCGTGTCTATGGGGCCGTTATTGGCGATGATAGCACAGCGCTGACCATATATTTCGGCCTGCACGCAGACAGTGGCAACACCGTAACGGGATTTGAAATCGGCAAAATCAGAGCCGTCAACTATGCGGGCAATAATCTCACGGACTTCATATGGTGTGCGGTAATCAACAGGAACAATGCCGGCGATCTCGTTAATATCGTAGAGCGGTTCTTTGAAGTTCGTATTTCTTGGTAATGGGCATTTTTCGTTCCAACCCAAACGCGCCACAATCTCGCGCATCATCAATACGGCCTCACCGTCATCTTCAGCCAAATACTCCGCTAAACCAGAAATGTTTGCGTGCATCTCTGCGCCACCCAGTTCAGCTTCGGTAGCTATCTCTCCGGTGGCGGCCTTGAGGAGCGGCGGCCCGGCGAGGAACGCTTTACCGCCGCCTTTTACCGCCACCACCGTGTCTGACAACCCCGGCATATAAGCCCCGCCCGCCGTCGAGTTTCCGTGCAAAACAGCTAAAACCGGAATACCCTTTTTTGAAAGCCGAGCCAGATTGGCAAACAGAGCGCCCCCGTCCAAAAATTGTCCAACCGTGTAATTCAAAAGATCACCGCCCGCACTTTCCACCAAATGCACAAAGGGCAAATTTTGTTTGAGAGCAATATCTTCGAGCCGACCTAAACGATAGCCGCCCGCCGTTGTCAAGGAACCCGCCTTGATACCGCTATCGTCCACGACCACCGCACAGCGCACGCCGTTGATAAAACCGATCCCAGCGATAATCGTGCTGCCCGGAATGGATTTTTCTTCCTTTTTTGTATCCTGCAAATAGCCTGCTATATTACCCACTTCCAAAAATGGCTGGCCGGGGTCGAGCAAGCGCGCCAAACGTTCGCGCGGCAGTAATTGCCCGCGCGCATCAAATCTGTCTTTGCGCGACGCCGAAATTGCAGGCGCGCGGGCGTTTAACTCCGTCAACTTGTCCACCAAGTCGAGCATGTCTTTGCGGTTGGTTTTGAAAGCATCAGAGTTAACATTTACCGTCGATTTATAGATGGCCATTACCGCTCCTCTAATAATGTTTTTGGAATTGAGATTGGCGCCGGCGTGTCTCGTCCGTACCAGCCCCAACCAAATTCATGGATACAGACCCTAAGCGTCACGGCGCCATCGACGCGGCGCCCGGCAATGATAATATCCGCGCTTGCCGTAAAACTGGCTTTTATGGCACGTTCACCATATTGTTTGACGGCGCGCTTGACTTGGCGAATAAAATGAATAATCCTCATATATACTGAATATACCTCATTATTTGAGAGTCAAGTTATGACTAAGCCGACCAAACAAGAACTTAAAGAATATACTGCCGACGCAGATGCCTGGTTTAGTGAACACACACCACGTGATGTCGGCTTTATGTTGCCGCTGACCTTTATGGAGGTGGGCACCGACCAGCAGTTTGACTTCTTACGGGCGTGGCAACGTAAACAATATGAGGCTGGCTATCTCGGCGCACATTGGCCCAAAGAATACGGCGGCGGCGGGCTACATCCAAAATTTCAAGCGGTGGCAAGCACGGTCATGCAAAAGCACAATGTACCCATTACCTTAAACGCCATTGGCACCAATTGGGCCGGACCCCTCCTGCTTGATATTGGCAGTGAAGCCCACAAGAAAAAGTACATTAAAGGCATATTGTCCGCCGAAGATATTTGGTGTCAGGGGTTTTCCGAACCAGATAACGGCTCGGACTTGGGCGGACTTAAACTTAGAGCAGAGCGAGACGGTAATAACTATATCCTAAATGGTAGCAAGATTTGGACGACCTTGGGCGCACATGCAAAATACATGATTTTGCTGGCACGATCCGATCCTGACCCAAAAAGCAAATATGCGGGTATGAGCTTCATCCTCACCCCTATGGATGCGCCCGGCATCAGCACAAAAAAAATTAAAAAAATTACTGGCGAACACGGCTTTACCCAAACTTTTTTCGAAAATGCGAACATCCCAGCAGACGGCCTGGTCGGAGCAGAGGGTCAAGGCTGGCGGGTTGCTATGCAGTTGTTGGAATACGAACGCGGCGCCCGCGCGGGACAGGCAGGCGGCATTATCATGCAAACGCCGGACGCCTTTGCCATTGTTGATCTGGCGCGCTCAGCAATCAGGGACGGTAAGCCTGCTATCGATGACCCGGTGCTCCGTGATAAATTGGTCGATTTCATTATTGAAATTCACGCCCAAAACCTGAACCAAATTCGCGCCAAAATTCCGGGTTTAAATTCTGAACATCCCGCTGGTTTAATGCTGATGAATAAATTGGTATTTAGCGAACAGGCGCGCGAGATAAGTCAGTTCGCCATGACTTTACTGGGTGAAAACAGCGCGTGGTATGTGGACGAAACCAATGCGCCGGACGGCGGGTTATGGGCGCGCTCATACCTGAATGCATTTTCGGCCACCATCGGCGGCGGGACATCGGAAATCCAGCACAACATACTTGCAGAGCATGTGCTGGGGCTTCCCAAAGACAATATAAGAGTTGATGCATGATGCGCAAATTGGCAGACATTGGCCTCAACGAAATGCAGGTAGAAATGGCCGACCTAGCCTCCCGGTTTTGCACGGAAAAATCTCCCATAGAGCAGGTACGCGCCCTGTTGAACGACAAACAAGGTTATAGCGAAAGCGTTTGGTCAGAAATAGTGGCTCTCGGCCTCACCGGGATTGCCGTATCGTCAGAATTTGGTGGTTCGGGCTTGGGGCTTGCTGAAGTGGCGCCCGTGGTCGAGCATATGGGGCGCACATTAATGGCTGGGCCGTATAGTGACACGATATTGGCCGCACACATCATAAACAGTGTCGCGAGCGAAGACCAAAAGCAATCCTACCTCCCGCAAATATGCGCAGGCCGGACGTGTGCCTTGGGATTGTCGGAGCCTCACGGCGATTGGGGCTTGGGTAAAATCACCACACAAGCAAGCCCTAGCAAATCCGGCTATGTTTTGAGCGGTGAAAAACGATTGGTAAGTTTTGCTGACGCCGCAGACTTTATTTTGGTCACTGTAGTACAAGACGGCGTACCCGCGCTGGTCATCCTTGACCGTAAAGACATACCGGGTGCCGCACTGCGCCGCGAAAATATTATCGATGAAACCGTGCGCAGTTATTCATTAAATTTGAACGGACTCACTATAAATACAGATGCCTTAATGGTGAGTACGCATATGCCAGATGCGTTAAATGCATTACACTTGGCCGCCAACCTCCTGAACGCCGCCGTCATGGTTGGCGGCACCAAAGCTGTCTTGGATCTAACCATAGATTACGCCAACACCCGCATCCAATTTGGTCGGCCGATTGGTGCTTACCAAGCGGTCAAACATCCTTTGGTCGATGCGTGGATAGGCTATGAGAAAGCGCGGGCGCTTCTGTATAGCGCTGCTCACAGCTTTAGCACAGAAGCAGAAATCGCCGTCCGTATGGCGCGCGTCAAGGCGGAAACCGCATTTGCTTTCGCCGCAGACCGCGCAATTCAATTTCACGGCGCAACAGGCTTCACCCACGATTGCGATGCAGGCCTCTATCGCCGCCGGGCATTATATTGCGCCAGCAGATACGGTGATGCCGCCTACCAAAAACACAAACTCGCAAATTTGCTCTTCAGTTGATTCTTGTCTTGCCGCCTATTCTCCAAGTAAACACAAATATTCACAGCCTAAACTCAAATTAGGGTGCGGTTTCTAATCTTTGTGCCTATCTGTTCATTATCAGATTTAAACGGCTGCATTTAGCGCCATAACAAAGGACTAAGATTATGACTAAGACAACAACAAAGACTACAAAAACGGCTAAAAAAATAGAAACCACAAAAACCAGCTTCGTAGCCAACCTTAAGACTCCTGCGATTGTTCGCAAAGGTTTCCGCGCCTATGTTGGTGTATTTGGTGCCGCTTATGAAGCTGCCCAACCTGTTTTTGATAAGGCCGTTAAAAACTATGACGACTATGCGGCTCGCGGTGAGAAACTGGAAACAGTTGCGACCACATACGCTAAAGACACACGTAAATCCGTAGTCGAATTTGCTAAAGCCCGCTTCGAGAAGCGCTCTGCACAACTTCGCTCATTCGTACCGGGCGTTGCTAATGACCGCGTGGTTGAGCTGGAAGCTGAAATTTCCAAGCTGAACAAAAAAATCGCTGGTTTTGCTAAAAAAGCTACTAAGACAGTTGCCCCAAAGGTATCAAATAAAGCTGCTTAATTTGTGACTTTTGTCGCAAATAAGAACGCTAAAACGGCTTTGCTTCCCCCAGAATAATAAGCCGTTTACTGAAAAGGCGCTCCAATCACCTGCAAAAGGTCGGCGGAGCGCCTTTTTTGTATCGTTTGCAGAGTGTAACAGGTGAATCTAATGGATTTATTTGTGTAACTCTGGCATAAGAATGGAAAATGGGAGAGAACAAATGGCAAAACAAATAGAAGATTTAGAGAAAAAAGCCGCGCAATCAACTACGGCTGTCAACAATATGATCGGCATCAGACGCGGAGAATTGCTTAAATCTGTTGGCGCTCTCGTGGGCCGCGCGGTTAAACAGCCGGCTCCCTTTGCAAAAAATTTAAAAGAATACGGCAAAGAAGTTGTGAAAATCGTTAAAGGCGAAAGCGAACTTGCTCCAGAGCGCCGCGACCGCCGTTTTATGGATCCGACATGGCGGTATAACCGCCTATACAAAGCTGGCTTACAAAACTGGCTAGCAGCCCGCAAAGGCTTTGAGGGCTGGATATCGGATAGCGGCATTTCCGAAGAAGACCAAGCACGCTCCCGTTTCTTGTTTGATATTTTAGCGGATAGCTTCGCCCCGACCAATACGTTGCTCGGCAACCCTGCCGCGATGAAACGTCTGTACGAATCCGGCGGCATGTCCGTAGTCAAGGGCGTGCAAAACGCCTATAAAGACCTGACCACTAATGGCGGTATGCCGTCCATGGTCGACAAGTCCAAATTCGAGGTCGGTAAAAACCTAGCCATGTCCGAAGGCAGTGTCGTGTTTAAAAACGAAATGCTGGAAATCATCCAATACAAGCCCCTAACCGACAAAGTTTACAAAACGCCGCTGGTCATCATCCCACCGCAAATCAATAAATTTTATGCCAATGATCTCTCTGCCCATAACAGCGTCATTAAATATTTCGCCTCCCAGGGCTACCAAATGTTCGCAGTGAGTTGGCGCAACCCAAGCCGCCAGCATTCCCATTGGGGGCTGGAAAACTATGTGCAGTCGCTCATAGAGGGCACAGATGTGGTCATGAAAATCACTAAGTCCAAAAAATTCAATGTCTCTGGCGCCTGTTCAGGTGGCGCGACTTTGTCTTTATTCCTATCCGAACTTGCGGCGCGGGGTGATACGCGGGTCAATTCTTATACCTTGATGGTGTGTGTGCTTGACCCCAAAAAAACCGATAGCGATGTTGGCCTGTTTGCCAGCGACGCCGGTATCGAAGCGGCCCGTAAAATGTCGCACAAAAAAGGTATATTGCCCGGCGAAGACCTGGCCAAAGTCTTTGCATGGATGCGGCCTAATGATTTGATCTGGAATTATGTGGTCAATAATTATTTGCTGGGTGAAGACCCGCCCGCATTTGACATTTTGTATTGGAATGCCGACACGACAAATTTGCCCGCACAGCTGCATTCTGATTATCTGGATATGTTCGCCGACGAGCGTTTTGTCGCCGTCGACGAAAACCAAGGGAGCGGGGTTGAATTTATGGGTAATGAGATTAATTTAAAGAAAATCAAGGTAGACGGCTTTATGCTGGCGGGCGTAACCGACCACATCACCCCGTGGCGCGCCAGCTACCGCAACACGGCTTTGTTTGGCGGCAATGTAGATTTCGTGCTTGCGAGTAGTGGGCATATCCAATCTCTCTTGACCGCGCCGGGCAATCCAAAAGCAAAGTTTTTCACGGGTAAGAAAATCGAGGAAACCTGCGATGAATGGATTGAAACCGCAGAAGAAAATCCAGGGTCTTGGTGGCCCCACTGGGACGCTTGGTTGAAACAGCGCTCTGGCGAGCTTAAAGTTCCGCCGCGCAACCAAGGCAATAAATCATTCCCGCCCCTGTGCAAAGCGCCCGGCGAATATGTATTTACCTAAGAACAATAGAAAGAAGAACTATAATGCCTGATACATTCCCAGCGGATACACAACATAATATCCCGCGTATTCGTTTTATAAAAGTCGGAAACCAAAAACTTCGCACCGCCGTATGGAAAGGCCTCGACAAGGGCGCAGGCAAGCGCACGCCTCTCTTGTTTTTCAACGGCATTGGTGCCAATCTTGAGATTGCACAGGCGTTTGCGGATAAGTTTACGGGCCGCGATATTATCACCTTTGACATGCCGGGCATTGGCGGGTCGCCAGATCCGGTCATTCCGTACCGTCCGTGGTGGGCGGCCAAGGCGGCTAAACAAATCCTCAAAGAAAACGGCTATGATAAAGTCGATGTGTTGGGGGTAAGTTGGGGCGGCGGCATGGCGCAGCAATTTGCGTTCCAATACCCAAAAATGACCAAGCGTCTGGTATTGTGTGCGACCGCGCCGGGTGTGACTATGGTGCCGGGCGACATCCGCGCCATCACCAAAATGGGATCACCCAAACGCTATAAAGACCGCGAGTTCTTGAAACAACATTTCGAAACCTTGTACGGCGACGGACCGGACGGGGCTGGCATGTTCGCCGAACATATGATTGCCCCGAGCCTCAAGGGTTATTGGTTCCAGCTATTGTGCATGATTGGTTGGTCTAGCTTGCCTTTATTGCCGTTCCTGAAAATGCCAACGCTTATCATAGCCGGCGACCGGGATCATATCGTACCCTTGGCCAATGCGAAAATTTTGAAATTCATGATCAAGGATTCCCGCATGCACGAGTTTGAAGACGCTGGACATTTGTTCTTGCTGACCAAGCGCGACGAAAGTGTGCAGATTATCCGTGACTTTTTCGACGAGCCAGAAGTGGCGCTACCGCCGCGCAAGAAACGTAAATTAAAGAAGCTGCGCACCAAACCTGCCGCCGCTTAAATTAAAAACACAGGAGAGCATTATGACTGACAAGAAAAACAAATCTGGCGATACCGCCCGCAAAATTTGGCTGGCAGGCATTGGTGCTTATGGCCGCGCCTTTAGCGAGGTTCAAGAAGGTCTTTCCAAAGCCACCAAAAACACCTCCAAAGTGTTCGACGAATTGGTACAAAAAGGCGAGGTTCTGGAAACCGTTGTCACCCATAAAAGCAAAGAAGCTTTCGACAAGGTAAGCGATAAATTTGGCGACACAATCGGTGACGGTTTTGATATGGACGAGCGGATAGCGAAAATGCGCGCCCGATTAAAACGCGGCGGCGGTGATGATGCGGATATGGAAGACAGGTTGGACGCTATCGAAGCTAAGCTTGATGAAGTTTTAAAACTGCTCAAGCCTAAAAAAGCTGCGCCAAAGAAAAAAGCCGCACCACGAAAGAAGGCCGCACCTAAAAAACCAGCCGCTAAGAAATAGACCTGAAACTTCATGACGGAGCGCTCGAAAACCAAAGAAAAAATCCTCCGCACCGCTCTTGCCTTGCTCAATAATGAGGGAGAGGTCAATATCACCGCCGTCGATATTGCCGCCGTCATGGAGATTAGCCCGGGCAATCTCTATTACCATTATAAAGGCAAAGACGTCATTATCGTCGAGTTGTTCGCCGATTTCGAAAGCGAGCTTAGGCAAGTTTTGGCCGCGCCCGTCAATAAGCCTATGGCACTGGAAGACAATTGGATTTATCTGTATATCATCTTTGAAGAGATCAATGATTTCCGGTTTTTCTTCCTCAATCTCACCTCCCTGCTAGAGCGCATCCCAGAGTTAAAACCAAAATTCACCAGACTATTGTCGCTCATGCAAAAAACGTTCGAGCGCCTGCTCTCGGGCCTCGAAGCCAGCGGGCACCTAAATTTCCGGACCGACGAGAAACAAATCCTGTCCGAACGCCTAACCGCCCATTTCACCTATTGGCTACCCTACGCAAATCTGCGCGGCCTTAAAGGTTCCCCCAAAACCATAATCCACGAAGGCGTCTACACAGCCCTAACCCAAATCACCCCCCACTGGGGCAATCAATCCGAACCCTATGCAGCACTACTCAAGGATTTTTTGGACGAGCAAGTTGGGTGAAATAATGTTGCAACTTCTGACCTACCAGGGAATAACAGGCGTGTTGATTTCTTTGGTCAAATCAAACTCAACGCGAAAATGGCGGCCTTCGCGGTTCAGTTCATAGGCGTAGATTTCAGACGTAATTTCTACAGCCCAAACATTGGCCATTGAGGCTTCTAAATCTTGTAACATAAAGAGGGCGATAGAGAAACCATCTGCCGGGAACTCTTGACGTGTCGTCGTGCCGTCCGTAGCCGTGTCGCCGCCGTATTGGCTAACAATGTCTTCACTACCATCTTCGTGGTTGTGTTGATGGGACAGATGAAGCCCGGTCTCGGTTTGGCTAAACACCCATGTGCGTGAGCGGTTGTCCGCGACGGCGAATGGGATGCGGATGTCTTTACCCGTACAGTTGACGGTCATGGCCATTTCTTTGTCCGCCATATCTGCATCAACCTCATCGGAGCTAACCAACTTTCCCGCGTAAGATTTCCCGCACAGCAAGTTGAGTCCACCCCAAAATTGGTCTTTCGCTGACAATGTCGGCGCGGCAACTGGGGCAGATTCGGTAGCAATAGGTGCCTGGGACGTTTTGGGTTCACACCCTAGCAAACTGAAAGCCGCAATAATGACGAGGGGTGTTGATAAATATTTGACCATGGGTTTCTCCTGTTTAGGAACACCGTAGCGCCTTACCAGTCTATCTGCAATCGCGTATATAACCCTTTGGCGGAAAACAAATCACCACTGGCGTCAGTATAATTAAACCGTAATCGCAAATGGCTTTCTGGATACCATGTTAAACCGACAGTCCACGCATCGACTTTTTCGTCGCCTGCATTTCGTGCGTCGAGCGTATCAAACCGTGCGGCAACTTCCCAGCCGCCAAAGCCGCCTTTGGAGAGCGGGTTGAGCGGTTTAGTGCGGGAAAACTGCCCTGATTTGGCTTTATAATTGCGAATTTCTCCGGTTAGGAAATATCCTGCTTGAATAAAACCACCTTCTACCGAACCTAAATTGCCGTCCTCCTTAATAAATTCGACATGTCCATGTAACGCGCCAATAACAGTTGCGGCTTCCAGGCCGTACAATAAAGCATCACCCCCGATAATCGGTTTGATTTTTTCTCTCGCCAAATGAGGCCCCCAGCGGGCAGAATGTTTGGGCGCACCAAGCGCTCTGTCGGTATGGCGCATTGATGCGCCAATATGGACAACCCGGTCTTTCTTGAGGACGGGGGCGTAAGTGCCGCGCGCCGCCCAAATGGTGTTAGTCGGCGCACCGTCCACGGCACCGTCTACGGAATTACCAAACACGCCAGCATTTAAGGAGTAGTTTTCGCCAGACTTGCCAGCATTGACCCCAATACGACGATCATAACCAATGGCGTCTGTGATCATACCGCGTTCAATGAAGGTATAGTGTCGGGCGGAATTTAATTCCTCCAAGGTCAGGCCCGCTTTCATTTGACCAACACTTATATCCAAAGGCCCCGCCCACGTAAAAAACAAATCTTTAACCGTTGTCTCGCCGCCCTCATAATCGACTTCAGTTTTAAATTTAAACTTGCCGTATTTACCTTCTATGCCGATGCGCACCGCACGAAACTCGCTGTCATCAAAATTATTTTCGGCACCATTAATGGGCGTTTCAGATATTGCTGCTCCGTCCCAAAAAAGCCGCCCACGCAGTTTCCAGTAATTACCGTCTGCGTCTTTAATTTTGGGGGCGCCATGAAATAAGTTCAAGATATTAGAGCTATTCTTGCCTAAACTATCATCACTCGCAATGGCTGGCAAAGATATAGCGGCGGTACTTGCAACTAATAGGGTCGCAGCTAATAATTTTTTCATGTCTAACCTCAGACAAAAAGTGTTTGGTCTATAAAGTGTGCCGATTTGCACAAACACGCCCGCAATACCAGTAAATTTTAAAATTTATATGACAATGACCTGTTGGCATATTGTCACATGCCAGCATCCATTTTTTGCATAGCTATTATTGCTTTGCAGGCTTGCGGCTGGTGCGGTGTTCGGCTATTGGGCAAATATGTTTAATTATGAATTATTTTTGGCGGCGTTTGCGGTGTTGTTTGTCATCATCGATCCGCCTGGCTGTGCGCCGATTTTCGCAAGCCTGACCCAGGGCACGAGCAAAAAGCATCAGCGTATTATGGCGTTTAAATCCGTGGCCGTTGCTTCGGGGATATTGTTTGTGTTCGCATTTTTCGGCGAGCATATTTTCCATGCCCTTGGCATTGATTTTAATGCTCTGCGTATTGCAGGTGGTATCATGTTGTTTATCATCGCATTGCAGATGGTGTTTGAGCAGCGCACGGAAAGCCGGGAGAACCGCGCAGAAGAAGCTTTGGAAGCCACTGACGACCCCGAAGATATATCCGTCTTCCCTATGGGCATTCCTATGATTGCCGGCCCCGGCACTATCGCTTCGCTTTTGTTATTGATGTCCGATGCTGACAACACGGTGGACGTGGCATCTATTATGGCCGCTCTTTCGGCTGTGCTTCTCATCACTTTGTTCTCATTCCTCATTGCAGGTTTCTTGATGAAGCTGATGGGCAAGACATTTACCAATGTCCTAACCCGCGTGCTCGGGTTTTTATTAGCCGCGCTGGCGGCGCAATTTATCATCGATGGTGTCAAAGGTGCGCTTGGCGGAATTATGTAAGATAAAATTTTTGTGATTGCCACGCAGGTTATCCGCGCTTAATAAGATGAAAATGGAGAAAATATGTCATATGCACTAGTCAATCTATTGATGAGTATTATCAATATATATTTGCTCATACTTATCATTTGGGTGATTGCCAGTTGGTTGCGGGCATTTGGCGTTATTGATCCGCGTAATCCCACAATACGTCAAATATTGTCTGTATTAGATGCCTTGGTTGAGCCGGTCATTGGCCCCATTCGGCGAGTGATACCAATTATTGGCGGGCTGGATTTATCGCCGCTTGTCGTCATATTTGGTCTCTATTTTATTTTGGACGTGTTGAGGTCGTTTCAAGCGACCGGAAGCATTTTGTAGGGTAAGTCATGACGGCAAGCCTCATTGACGGTAAAACTATTGCAGCCAGCGTTCGCGCAAATGTCACCGAAGCAGTGGATGAGTTGAAATTAACCTATGGCTATGTACCGACACTGGCAGTGGTCTTGGTCGGCGAAGACCCGGCCTCTCAGGTCTATGTGAAGTCGAAACACAAATTTACCAAAGAAGCTGGCATGGGTTCCATAGAGCATAAATTGCCAGCGGGTGTGGACGAGAAAAGTCTGATAAATTTAATTCACGATCTGAACGCCGACGATAATGTTGACGGTATATTGGTGCAATTGCCGCTGCCCAAATTAATCGATACCGACAAAGTCATTGCCGCTATCGACCCGGACAAAGATGTGGACGGATTGACCGAGATAAGCGCCGGGCGCTTGTCGCTGGGCAAGCCGGGTCTGCGCCCGTGCACGCCAGAAGGCTGCGTCATTTTGGCTAAACGCGCCCTGAAGGACGGCGACAGCCTTTCCGGCAAGCATTGTGTTATTGTTGGGCGCTCTATCTTGGTGGGCAAGCCTGCCGCATTTCTATTCCTAGAGCAAAACTGCACCGTCACGATAGCCCATTCGCGCACCAAAAACCTTGCCGAAGTCTGCAAGAGTGCCGATATTTTGGTCGCCGCCGTCGGGCGCCCGTTAATGGTCAAAGGGGACTGGATTAAAAAAGGTGCTATCGTCATTGATGTCGGTATCAACCGAGTACCCAATGATAATCCAAAATCCAAACGTAAGACCAAGCTCGTGGGCGATGTGGATTTCGCCGAAGCCGTAAAACACGCTGGTGCCATTACCCCCGTACCCGGCGGTGTTGGGCCTATGACCATTGCTTGCTTGTTGCGCAATACGGTGCTGGCATCTTGCGTGCGGCGTAAAATGGCTATGCCAAACATTTAGAGCCAAACATTTAGGCTTGCGATAACCGGACAGACTTGTAGTTTCGCTCTATGGTAAATAAAAATAAAAAAAGACCACTTTGTTTGATAACGGGTGCATCCGCAGGGATAGGCGCGGCGCTGGCGCGAGAGTTTGCGCGTGCAGGTTGGGATTTGGCGCTGACGGCACGGCGCGAAGAACCTATGTTGGAACTGGCTCAAGAGCTTAAAGAGGGATTTGGTGCGACATCCCATATCATTGTAGCCGACCTAGCCAAGCCTGGAGCCTGCGCAGATATTTTGGAACGGCTGTCCAAAAAAACCACTCATATTGACGGGCTAGTCAATAATGCAGGCTACGGCTTGACCGGAAATTTTACCGAGAACGAATGGACTGCGCACAAAGAATTTCTAACCGTAATGCTGGAAGCCCCGTGCGAAATGACGCGCTTGGTGCTGGACGATATGGTCGAGCGCGGTTTTGGCCGCATCATCAATGTGGCCAGTCTGGCCGGGCATATCCCCGGCTCGCGCGGGCATACATTGTATGGGGCTACGAAGAGTTTTTTAATCAAATTTTCCCAATCCCTAAATTTGGAAATGCAAGAACACGGCGTCAAGGTTTCCGCCCTGTGCCCCGGCTTTACCTATAGCGAGTTTCATGATGTCAACGAAACACGCGGCGCGGTGGACAAATTGCCAGACTGGATGTGGATGACCGCAGAAGAAGTGGCCGAGAGCGGCTTTCTCGCGCTGGCGCGAAACCGTGCCGTCCATATTCCGGGCACTAGTAATAAAATGATTGCGCTTCTGGCTAGGTTGCTCCCCGAAAGTTGGGCGCTGAAACTCATGAGCCGTAATTCGGAAAAATTTAGAAAAGACAAGAAATGAGAGCTGATTCACGTTTGTATGTAGCACTGGATTTACCAGACATAGACACTGCCCGCGCTATGGTCGAGACATTGGGCGACGCGGTGGTGTCCTACAAAATCGGACTGCAATTGCTCCCCCTCGGCGGCACAGAATTTGCCCGCGAACTGAAACGC
>JALSHE010000015.1 GCA_026982415.1 Robiginitomaculum sp. | reverse complement strand
AGGTATCGGTGACGGCACAGGGCGACCTTATCACAGGCAGGCTTGGGGAAGATTTAAGCGTGGAGCGCGGTCAAGAGGCGGCGCGGGCATGCGGGCTAAATCTCATTGCGCAAATGAAGGCGGCGTGTGAGGGCGATTTGTCCAAAGTCAAGCGCGTGGTCAAATTGGGCGGGTTTGTGTGTAGTGGTTTTGACAGCACGGCGCTGGACATTCCCAAAATTATCAATGGCTGTTCGGATATGATGGTGGATGTGTTCGGCGAAGCCGGCAAGCATGCAAGGTTTGCCGTTGGTGCGCCCGCTCTGCCCCTTGATGTGGCCGTAGAAATCGACTGCGTAATCGAGATTAAAAATTAAGATCAGAATTTTAAATGCGGTCAATGATGTTGCGCGCTCGGATTGGAATGCGCTCTTGCCCGTGCGCGGCTCGCCGGATTATCACCCATTCACTGATTGGGATTTTCTAAACGCACTGGAAGAGAGCGGCTGTGTTGGCGGCGGCACTGGTTGGCAAGCGGCACATATTTGGCTTGAAAATAAAAAGGGATGCGCACCGCTTTATGTGAAATCTCACTCTATGGGCGAATATGTATTTGACCAAATCTGGGCCGATGCGGCAGCACGGGCGGGCATAGACTATTACCCCAAACTACAATGCGCCGTGCCGTTCACACCCGTCACCGGGCCAAGGTTAATCGCGAAAACTCCCGAAGCCGAAACCGTTTTAATCGAAACCCTGAAAGACATCTGTCAGCAAAATAATATGTCCGGTGTGCATCTGACTTTTGGCGACAAAAACCTCGTAGAGCGTTTATCAAAACAAGGCTTCTTGACCCGCACAGATAGGCAATTTCATTTTATCAATAGGGACTATAAAGACTTCACTGATTTCTTAGCCAGCTTAACGTCGCGCAAGCGTAAAAAAATAAAATCCGAACGCCGTAAAGCGCAAGAACAAGTGCAGATAAAACGCCTGCGCGGCGGCGACATCAAGCCGGAACATTGGGACGCTTTTTACAAATTTTACCTAGATACCAGTGCGCGCAAATGGGGGCGGCCATATCTAACTCGCGCATTTTTCGCAGGCCTGCACGAAACCATGGGCGAGCAAGTTTTTCTGGTATTGGCATATCAAGACGACACGCCTATTGCGGGCGCACTCAACTTCATTGGCGGCGATGCGCTGTACGGGCGGCATTGGGGCGCGCTGGTCGACATCCCGTTCCTGCATTTCGAATTGTGCTATTATCAGGCCGTGGAGGCCGCCATAGAGATGGGTCTCGCTCGCGTAGAGGCCGGCGCCCAAGGCGACCACAAATTAGCGCGCGGCTACGAACCCGTCGCCACCTACTCCGCCCACTACCTAACCCACCCCGGCCTCAGGGACGCTGTCGCAAATTTTCTAACCCACGAACGAAAAGCTGTCGCCGAGCATATTAATGTGCTAGGCGAACATGTACCGTTTAAGAAAGGGGAATAATGTGGGCTTGGTTGTTTTCAATAGGTATAATAATATTGGTGACGCGCTGATTGCTTTTTCGGCACTGGAGGCAGGCGGGCTTCATCCATCGTGGCATAATTATTACCATGGGCACAATGCCTTGATGGAGATTATTGCACTTGGCGGCTGCATTATTCAAATCCCCGCCCAAGAATTTCAGGAAGCCCGCCTACACATTGCCAACCTGCAAACACAAGAAATTGATGATTTCGACCCACTTCCATCTACCCGGCTCAAGTTTTTAAAACATTCGCTCTTGTTTCTAACCACTTGGCAAATATACCTATTCCCTTTTGCACTTTTATTGCAATTGCCATATAAAATTGCCATAGGGGTCGTCGCCGCAATTGTGTTGGGGTTTAGCATTTGGCTCGGCTTGACAAGCGAAGGCTTTATATCCGTCCTAGCTTTGTTTGGTTTTGGCTGCGCAGCTCTTATCTTGTTTTCCTTAATATTGGCCTACCCGCTTAGAACGACACTAGCACTCATTATAATGGATATATGGCTAAGTCTTTGGCTTGGTTTTGACATCAACACGGTTCTCAGTCTGTTGATTCTCTTTTCGTATCTGTTGTTAAATTTACACGCATATTACATTGCTGTCCCAAAACTCCAAAAAAGGAAATCCTATGTCACTTAAAGGCACTTACGATCCCGATAATATTTTTGCCAAGGTTTTGCGCGGGGAGATGCCTTGCGTGAAAGTTTATGAAGATGATCATACACTGGCTTTTATGGATGTGTTTCCCCAATCGCGTGGGCATATGTTGGTTATTCATAAGCAAGAACAGGCGCGGAATATGTTGGATGTGAGCACGGACGGTCTGGCGCAGATTATGGCCAGCGTGCAAAAACTCACCCGCGCCGCCGAACAAGCCCTGTCCCCGGACGGTATCATCATCACCCAGTTCAACGGCGCCCCCGCCGGACAAACCGTGTTTCACCTACACTTTCATATTATCCCAAAATATGAAGGTGATTTGAGGGCACACGCAAGCGGCGGCATGGCAGATATGGATGAGCTGGCGACCATTGCGGAATTGGTGAAAGCAAGTTTGAATTAATTCTCTATATGCCCTTTTGTTGCTAACATTTATTACATCCCATCAACATCTTACCCCCTCACCTTGTTCCTCTCCCCACGGGAGAGGAGACGTAGCCTGAAATGCTTTTTTCAATTTGCAAAGCGTTATATCGTTAAAGCCCATCATCAAAGAAAACGCAGTTTTCTCACCTCTCCTTTGGGGGAGAGGTCGAGCGGAGCGAGGGTGAGGGGCTTGGATGTCAGATGGGTACCAGACCCCTAAAACGGGTTAAGCGTGTAACCTTTTTGCTGTAGCAGGGCGTGGGCAGTCATGGCGGAGAGCGCCATTTTTACGCCCGGTAATAAGTCTTCATTTTTGATGTCATAATAGGCGGCGGTTTGGCCGCAGACGTAAAATTCTACACCGTGATTTATCAAGGTTTTGACGAGAGCGGCATTAGCGTTTTCTTTCTTGCTATCACCCTCTTGCGTGCCAGCATAGTATTCTGCTCGGGTCACATCCTTGGCCGCGCCGCCGTGCAGGACAATCGCCAGTTTGATGTTTTTTTCTTTGACGCCTGCCGCCGTGTGCATATTTATGAAACGGGCGGCGCTGACTAGATTTCGGTTAAGTTCGCCTGCCTCTGCTTGCTTGCTGACATCAAAAGCCACTTTGAATTTATGATGTTTATAGACTGGTTGGTCGACCTTGATCTCTGCGATTTTACCAAATTCAGGAATGGCCTGACCTTGCTTAAAAGCGTCAGAGCCAGCAAGTGCGGTGCTGGGGGAAAACAAGCTAGCAGCGGCAATGATACCAAGGGCTTTAATCTTCATGGCTATCTCCATTTTGGTTTGGTTTTCTTTAACGCATAAATATAGGCAATAATATGACAAAATGCTCATACATGTTTTATTTTCCGTGTTGCAATCTGGCTTGACCATTATAGGCGCGGCGCGTATCTCCCCTAGATTACTTACCAAAATTACGGAAATCCAAAATGACTTTCTCTGACGACATTATGCAAAAAACCAAAGCTTGGCCATTTGAACAAGCCCGCGCGCTCGTTAAGCGGTTAATGATATTAGAGAAACGCGGTACGCCGCACACTGGCCCCGTCATATTCCAAACTGGCTACGGCCCATCTGGCCTACCGCATATTGGCACATTCGGCGAAGTGGCGCGGACAAGCATGGTGCGCCAAGCCTTTAATGCGCTGACGGATAATAAATACGAAACCCAGTTGATTGCTTATTCGGACGACCTCGACGGCATGCGCAAAATCCCGGACAATGTACCCAACCACGATATGCTGGCGGAGCATATGGGCAAGCCATTATCGGACGTACCCGACCCATTCGGAACACACGATAGTTTCGCCGCCCATAATAATGCCAAACTTTGCGAATTCCTTGATGGCTTTGGTTTTGAATATACTTTTCTGTCCTCTGCCGAGCAATATCGCTCAGGTCGTTTCGACGAGACTTTGTTGATTATGCTTGAGCGCATGGACAAGGTTTTGGACATCATGTTACCAACTTTGGGCGAAGACCGCCGGGCGACCTATTCCCCGTTTTTGCCCATTTCCCCAACCACGGGACGTGTTTTACAAGTGTCGACTTTGGAGCGCAATGTGGCTAAGGGCACAATCGTATTTGAGGACGAAGACGGCAAAAAACACGAGACGCCTGTAACAGGCGGCAATGTTAAAATCCAGTGGAAGCCGGATTGGGCTTTACGCTGGACGGCGCTCGCGGTTGATTACGAAATGGCGGGCAAAGATTTAATCGAAAGCACCAAAGTATCGTCTAAAATCTGCCGCGCTCTTGGCGGTACACCACCGGACGGCTTTAACTATGAAATGTTCAACGACGAGAACGGCCAAAAAATATCCAAGACCAAAGGCAATGGCATCGCGGTTGAAGACTGGCTTAAATACGGCACACCAGAGAGCCTTTACCTTTATATGTACCAAAAACCAAAAACGGCCAAACGTCTGTATTTCGATGTCATTCCCAAAGCTGTGGACGAGTATTTTCAACATTTGGCCGCCTATCCTGACCAGGAAGATAAAACTAAAATCTCAAATCCGGTCTGGTATATTCACGACGGCAATCCGCCAACGGACGTGCCACCCATTAGCTATGCTATGTTGTTGAATTTGGTCAGCGCAAGCGGTGCGTCGGACAAAGATATTCTTTGGGGTTTTATCAAGCGCGAGGTTAAAGACGCTACGCCTGAAAACAACCCGGTTCTAGATACTTTGTGCGAATATGCCGTGCGCTATTATGAGGACTTCGTCAAACCAAACAAATCCTACCGCGCCCCGACCGATAAGGAGCGGGCGGCGCTAGAAGACTTTGCCAAAAATTTGGCGCAACCAGAAGCCAAAACCATGCGCGCCAGCGAACTACAAACCCTGATTTTCTCAATCGGCAAGGAACACGAATTCGAAAACCTACGCAACTGGTTCAAAGCCCTATACGAAGTCCTGCTCGGCCAAAGCCAAGGCCCCCGCTTCGGCTCCTTCGTCGCCATTTACGGCGTAGAGGAAACAAGGGATTTGATCGATAAGGCACTTGCTGGGAAGTTATAGCATTCCCCTTCATCCTCACCCCATTTATGGGGGAGGTGCCCCCTCTTGGAGGCTGAGGGGGAAGCAAGCCTCGACAAATGTCGGGCGTGAGATGTAATAATTTGGTGAGTTGTCCAGATGATTATCTCCGGGAATTATTGCACCGATAGTTGTTTCCCCCTCCGAGCGCCAAGAGGCGCCCACCTCCCCCGCTGAAGCGGGGTGAGGATGAAAAAGGGAATACTTTATGACGAAAACAACATATTTGAAAATCCATGTGTGATAGCTCGGGATTAAACTAAACAAAACTACACGAAATGCTATCAGTGTAGTTTTTTTCCACCGCACATTTGTTTGTGGTAGCATATCTGTATGAAGTTTGTTTTTTTGGTTTTTTTAATTGGTGTTTTTTCGCTAACGGGCTGCATAAGCGCTTTTGCAGCTTCGGCTCAGGATATTCGTGTTACGCTCGAATCTGGGCGTTATGACCTTGCCGTGGAGCAAGGCTCGGCGCTGGGGACATCGGACGGATTGGTGTTGGCGGCTGAAGCGTTGAATGCAAAATTGCTTTTGGGTCAGGCGGAGCGCAAAACCAAAACCGCGAAAAAGGCTATGAAGCTGGCGAAGGCAGCTTTGGCGCTTGAGCCTAAAAATGCCGAAGCCCAATTGCAATATGCGCTGGCCTACGGGTTTTATGGTCGCCATGTATCCAGCTTTACCGCGTGGCGCAAAAATCTGCCTAAGAAAATTTTAGCCGAAATAGACAAGGCGGCCA
>JALSHE010000014.1 GCA_026982415.1 Robiginitomaculum sp. | reverse complement strand
AAGCCGCCGAGCAATTCTTGCTAACCTTGGCCGAAGACGGTTACGGCAAACGCTCATCCAGCTATGATTACCGCTGCATGAACCGGGGCGGGCAGGGCGTTAGCGCCCAAGACCTAGGCCGTAAAGATAAGGAAGACGCCAAATTGGTGCGCTCAATGTCCATATCCGATGATGACGAAATTATGATCGTAACAGACGGCGGCCAGCTCATCCGCTGCCCAGTAAAAAACATCAGCATAATAAGCCGCTCCTCAAAAGGCGTAATGGTAATCCGCGTAAAAGACGAAGAACACGTCGTGTCGGTTGAACGGATTGAAGAAACTGATGATGATGAGGGTGATGAGCCTGAGGAATAAACCATTTTGCTGGCTTGCTCTACTGAGTATCTATATACCTACCAAACCAAAACTATAATACCCCCAATATGGTGCTGCAAGAATCATATATATTGAAGCGAACAATCCCACTAGTTTATTCCCTTTGGTAACGAAGATAATAAAGGCAAAAAATACCAAAAGCGAAACACCAAGCTCAATTAAAAATAAGAGTGGGCGGCCAGCGACGTTGATGACATTGTTAGAGCCTAGCTGTGACAATAAATGCCCTGCAGAAAGGGGTAATGCCATGAAACCCAAGAATAAAGAAACCCCAACACTTTCTAGGAAAGATATGGGTTCATCAGGATATATCTTGTTTAAATTCCACCATGAAATTGTCAGTGCCAAAAAATATACCGCAATAACAATCATAAACCGATGCCGCTTTGTTGAGAAAAGCTTTTCGAGTGTTGGTGTTTTGGCAAAATTATTCATTCTATACCTTAGCCTGTTGCCATTAAAATTTATTTAAATACTCTGCTTATAATAATGACAGGGTAAGGGAATGCGCATATAAAAGCCACATGACCAAATTTACGAAACGAACAGCATTATACCCCGGCACATTTGATCCTTTGACCAATGGACATTTGGATATTATTCGTAGGGCTTGTAAGCTTTGCGATAAATTGGTGATTGGTGTGGCTATGAATGCGGGGAAAAAACCGTTATTTACCCTCGATGAGCGCACGGATATGGTGCAAGAAGCCCTCGCAGACATCAAAGGTGACTGCGAGGTTGAGGTGCTTCCCTTTGAAGGTTTACTGATACATTTTGTTGAAACTGTTGGGGCAAGCATGATAGTACGTGGCTTAAGGGCCGTGTCCGATTTCGAGTTCGAGTACCAAATGGTTGGAATGAACCATAAGCTTAATCCGAATATCGAGACGGTCTTTTTAATGGCGGATGCGCAGCATCAGGCGATTGCCTCCAGATTGGTCAAAGAAATTGCCAAGCTGGGCGGGGATGTGTCTCACTTTGTTAGCCCGTCCGTGAAACAGAAACTAAAAGACAAATATTCTTAAGGCCAAGTTTAGAGGAAAAACATAGATGATGACCCGTATAACTGTGGCGCTAATCAGCGCCGGATTTCTATTTACCACAGCTTGCGCAGAAGAGCAGCAACCGGTTCAAAATGCGCCTGTTGCGACAGTTGAGAAACCTGCTGTGAATTATAATTTACCCGCCACAACAAATGCTGATTGGCGCGAACCTGATCTTGAAAATACTCTGTATATCAAGACTAAATACGGGACATTTGTGGTTGAAATGATGCCGGAATTCGCCCCAAAACATGTGGCCCAAATCAAAAAATTGGCACGGCAAAAGTTTTACGATAATATCACGTTTCACCGGGTTATGAAGAAATTTATGAACCAAACGGGCGACCCGCGCGGCGATGGAACAGGCGATTCCAGCCTACCGGACATCCCCGGAGAGTTTACCTTTAGGCGTGACCCAGCGAAAATGCTGATGACAAAAATTAGCCGCGAAATGTCGGTTAACGGCGAGGTTGACACAGGGTTTTACAAAGCTATGCCCATTGCCAGCAAGCCGGGCGCAGCTGCATTTATGATGAAAGATACCAGCGTAGATGCGTGGGGTTTGCACTGCAAAAGCGTTACATCTATGGCGCGCGGAGAATCCGAAAATAGCGCCAATTCCCAGTTCTTTTTAATGCGCCATGAATACCAATCTCTCGATACAAAATACACAATTTGGGGGACAACTATTTGGGGGCGGGACGGTCTAACCAAGATTAAAATAGGCACGACTGGCGAGACAAAAAACTTTATTCCGGACGAGTTAATTTCCATGCGCGTGGCAGCTGATGTCCCCGAATCCGAGCGCATTCCTGTGCAAATACTTCGCACGAATTCGGTCGCGTTCAAGGCTTATGTGGATACGCTAAAAAGCAAGACTGGCAAAGCGCCAAATGTGTGCGATGTTGAAGTGCCTGTACGCTTGAAGAAATAAATAAACATATTATATGATAAAATAATTACCCATAAAAACAAGGATTTAAAAATGGCTGATAAACTAATTATGACCGTAGACGGCGGCGATATCGTTATTAAACTTCGCCCAGATTTGGCACCAAAGCATGTTGAGCAAATCACCAAACTCGTGGAAGATGGCTATTATGATGGCCTGACATTTCACCGCGTGATTGACGGTTTTATGGCGCAGGGCGGTTGCCCAGACGGCACAGGTATGGGTGGTTCTGGCACTAATATTCCAGCTGAATTCTCCGATGCACCGCACTCTCGCGGTGTCTGTTCAATGGCACGTTCCACCAGCCCAGACTCGGCTAGTTCACAGTTCTTTATTTGCTTGGATGATGCCAGTTTTCTCGACGGTCAATACACCGTTTGGGGTGAGGTCGAAAGTGGAATGGAGCATGTTGACGCCCTGCCAAAAGGCGAGCCGCCAGTTGTTGCTGGTAGTATTGTCAAGGTTGTTACTGCGTAAATTTCGTAAACCTGTAGGGTGGATTAGGCTCTTCGCCGTAATCCACTATTAGCGCCCACCGCACGGTGGATTGCGCTATCGCTAATCCACACTACAATATTTCGGATTTCTGATGGACGTCGAGCTTTTTAATTTTGACCTGCCCGAAGCGCGTATTGCGTTGCGTCCTGCCAGCCCGAGAGATAGTTCGCGCTTGCTTCAAGTTAAAGACGGCGCTCTCACGGATCACATTGCCCGCGATTTGGCAGACCTGCTCCGCCCCGGCGATGTTTTGATTTTAAATGAGACCCAAGTCCTGCGCGCTAGCCTATCGGGTGTACGGCCTGCCCGTGCCCACGGCGGCGGCGGGGATGTTAAGATTGGCTTTAATCTGCATAAGCAAATATCAGGCGATACGTGGCGGGCTTTCGCCCGCCCGGCTAAGCGCTTGAAGCCGGGCGATGTTGTCCGGTTTTCGAATGAACTCTCCGCCGTGGTCACGGATAAACAAGCTGGCGGTGATATTGGTCTTGCATTTAACATGAGCGCCGAAGCCCTCGGCCAGGCCATAGAGCAAGTCGGCGAAATGCCGCTCCCGCCTTATATAGCAAGGCAACGCCCGGTTGATGCGCAGGACAATGATGACTACCAAACCGTATTCGCAGTGGATAAAGGCTCGGTTGCCGCGCCGACGGCTGGCCTGCATTTCACATCCGAACTATTTGCAAAACTCGAATCATCTGGCGTGAAAATTGCCCGCCTAACTTTGCATGTAGGGGCAGGGACGTTCTTGCCTATGTCGTGCGATAATACGGATGATCACTTGATGCATTCGGAATGGTACACGATTGATGATGAAACCGCCGTACAGATTAACGATGCGAAGAAAGCTGGCGGGCGAGTGATAGCCGTGGGGACAACGGCACTACGGGCACTTGAAAGTTGCGCAAATGATAAAGACGAAGTCGTTGCGGGCAGTGCGGACACGGATATTTTCATAACACCCGGCTACACATTCAAAATTATCGACGGCATGTTGACCAATTTCCATTTGCCTAAATCCACCTTATTTATGTTGGTCAGCGCATTTTGCGGGCTGGACAATATGCAAGCCGCCTATAAACACGCCATAGAAAATAAATACCGCTTCTATTCCTACGGGGATACGAGCTTGCTTTGGAAACAACAAGATGTGTAGAGTAACAACGTACCGAGCGCAGCGAGGCAAGGGCAAGCGCTCGTCGCGCCGAATGGCCCGCCCTCGCGGAGCGTACCTGCTCTTGCAGGTTAGCTTGAGCGCTATAAAACAAAGCAAAGCGACATAATGGCTGAATTTGAATTTGACATTCATGCAACCGAAGGCGCGGCGCGGACGGGTGTTTTGAAAACATCACGCGGTGAAATCCGTACTCCTGCCTTTATGCCTGTTGGTACAGCGGGCACGGTCAAAGCCATGTATATGGATCAGGTCGCGGATGCAGGTTCCGACATCATTTTGGGCAATACTTATCATCTGATGTTGCGCCCCGGCGCGGAACGGGTGGCTAAACTAGGTGGGCTGCACAAATTTTCAGGCTGGCGCGGTCCGATGTTGACTGATAGCGGCGGGTTTCAGGTTTGGTCACTCTCGAAACTGCGCAAAATGAGCGAAAAAGGTGTGGAATTTCAAAGCCATCTGGACGGTTCCAAACATATGCTATCGCCGGAGCGCTCTATCGAAATACAGGCGGAGTTGCTGGGCGCAGACATCTGTATGCAGCTGGATGAATGCACTAATTTTCCAGCTACACGGGACGAAGCGGCTAGCTCAATGGAATTATCTCTGCGTTGGGGTAAGCGGTCATTGGACGCGTTTGGGAAACGGGACATTCAAACTCTGTTCGCTATTGTCCAAGGCTCCACATTCGCGGACTTGCGCCAAATGAGCGCCGAAGCTAGTGTCGCCGCCCAAGTCAATGGCCGTGGTTACGGTGGGTATGCCATTGGCGGTTTGGCAGTCGGCGAGGGGCACGCCGCTATGTTGGAGACACTCGAACAGGTCATGCCGCATCTGCCCAAAACCCGTCCGCGCTATTTGATGGGCGTTGGGAAACCCATTGATTTGGTCGAATCGGTAGCGCGCGGCGTTGATATGTTCGATTGCGTTATACCGACGCGCTCTGGACGCCATGGTCAGGTTTGGACAGACACGGGGCCCTATAATATTAAACGCGCCGAATTTGCCGAAGATATGTCGCCTTTGGATGCAAATATTGATTGTCCGGCGAGCTGTGATTACTCAAAGGCCTATATCCATCATTTAATCCGCAGCGGTGAGCTTTTGGGCGCTATGTTGCTGAGTTGGCATAACATTGCCTATTTCCAGAATTTGATGGCGCGTATGCGCAGTGCAATTATGGAGGGAACATTTGAAGCGTTTGGCGACGAATTTAGGCGAAATTGGCGTAAATAATTCAGACAAAATAACCTGCATAAGGCGGAATTTAACGCTTGACCTCTGCAGTAGCTAGCCCTAATTAACGCCCTCTTTTGGGAGCTGTTAGCTCAGTTGGTAGAGCAACTGACTTTTAATCAGTAGGTCCAGGGTTCGAATCCCTGACAGCTCACCATCACTTTCCCAGACTGATTATCACTTTTCCAAACTCGGTAAATGCCCGTGAGCAATGAGAAAATCTATGAATTGTGGCGGTTGTGTGGCAATCATGACCATTGTGTGGCAATTATGATGTAATTTTGCAACTCTGTAGTAATTAACGTCAAATTAGCCTGAAAATAATTCAATGAATCCCTAGCCAAAGATATTTAATTGGTGTAGCAAATGTTTAACAGTATACGCGCTTGTGCGTAATTGTGTTTGAGTGCGAGTAATCGCAGTAAATTTAAGCCGATCTTGACGATTGATTTCGAGTTGGCTGTTTTCGGAGGAAGAAACATGAAGCTACAGCTTCTTACAGCGGCCGCAAGTGTCGCTTTGTTAGCCGTACCGACATTAGCATCGGCAAGTGATGCGGGTTGGTATGTGCGTGGTAATGTGGGTTATGGAGTGATGACCGATGTTGATTTAACTGGCGATTTAATTGGTGGTGTTGAAGG
>JALSHE010000013.1 GCA_026982415.1 Robiginitomaculum sp. | reverse complement strand
GAAGTTTACCACGACATGGAGAGCGGTCTGAAAGGCTGTGATGTCGTCATGATGTTGCGCCTACAACTCGAACGCATGAGCGGCAGCTTCGTACCGTCCAAGCGTGAATATTTCCACTTTTACGGCCTTGACCAGAGAAAGCTGGAATACGCTGCCCCCGGCGCATTGGTCATGCACCCCGGCCCCATGAATAGGGGCGTAGAAATAAGCTCCGACATCGCCGATGACCCTGACATCAGCCTAATCACCAGACAAGTAGAAACCGGCGTCGCCATGCGCATGGCTATTTTGCACTTGTTGTCGCAAAACTCATCACTGGGCGGAGATGCAGAGGTATGAGTTTAACTTTCTACATCCCATCCCCTCACCACGCTGTCGCGCACCTCTCCCTAGGGGAGAGGTTAAGCTTACCTGCATTACATAACATTTCTAATTGGACGAAGATGGGCGAGCCAACGTCTCCTCTCCCATGGGGAGAGGAGCAAGGTGAGGGGGTAAGATTTCAAATTAGCCAACACATTCTCGCCGCACACAGGAGGTCGCTATGCCTAAATTAGCCATTAGCAATGCGCGCCTCATTGACCCCAAGAGCGGGTATGATAAAATTGGTGACCTGCTAATCGAAGACGGAATTATTGCTGCGTTCGGCGCAGATTTATTCGCCGAAGGTCTCAACCCGGATATTGAAAAAATTGACGCGGATGGTTTAATCCTGTGTCCTGGCCTGATTGATATGCGCGTGGTCACGGGCGAGCCCGGCGCGGAGCATAAAGAAACCCTAGCCAGCGCCGGACAGGCGGCGGCAGCGGGCGGCGTCACAAGCATGGTGGTCATGCCCCAAACCAATCCAGTCATCGACGATATATCCCTCGTGGATTTCATCAGACGCCGGGCGCGCGAAACCTCTCCGGTCAATGTTTATGCGGCTGGGGCGCTCACCAAAAATCTGGACTGTACCGACATGACAGAGTTGGGCCTGATGAGCGAGGCGGGCGCGGTTATGTTTTCCAACGGCGACGCCCCCATAAGGGACGCAGGGTTAATGCGCCGCCTCATGGCCTATTCATCGGCCTTTAATGCGCTGATTGCCCACCGCCCCGTCGATCCTGATCTCTCCAAGAACGCCGTCGCCCACGAGAGCGATTTCTCGGCCCGCCTTGGCCTGACCGCCGCCCCCGCCGCGTCCGAACGTATTATGGCCGAACGCGACATTGCTTTGGTCGAACTTACAGGTGCGCGATACCTGCTCGATCTCATATCCAGCGCAGACACCCTACCGTCCTTGCGCCGTGCCAAATCGCGCGGATTGGACGTATCGGCATCAGTGAGCATCAATCATCTGGCGCTGAACGAATTGGATATTGGCGATTACCGCACATTCGCCAAATTAGACCCGCCCTTACGCGGCGAAAACGACCGCCAAGCTTTATTAAAAGCCGTCAATGACGGCAGTATCGACATCATCGTCTCGGCCCATGACCCACGCCCGTCCGGCGATAAACGCCGCCCGTTCGCAGAGGCCGGTTTTGGTGCTGTTGGCCTAGAAATGCTTTTGCCCGCCGGGTTAACCTTGGTCGCGGACGGACAACTTGATTTACACGCTTTCCTGCGCGCCGTCACCTCAACACCCGCAGACATGCTCGGCCTGCCCCAAGGTGTTCTGGAAATCGGCGCACCAGCAGACTTGGTCCTCATCGACCCCGGCAAGCCGTGGATGTGTGACGTGGCCGATTTGCTATCCAATTCCCGCAACACCCCGTTCGATGGCCGGCTGATGCAAGGCGCTGCGGTGACCACAATTTGCAACGGAAAAATCGTTTTTGACAATCAAGGCGCATAAGGGCATGGTGCGTTTATGATGGGGAATGAAAACATTTTGGCGCTTGTCCTTGGTTACGTGCTTGGCTCTATTCCGTTTGGGCTGTTGATAGCCCGCTTTGCTGGCCACGGGGATATACGCGACATAGGCTCTGGCAATATTGGTGCCACCAATGTCTTGCGCACGGGGAGCAAAAAACTCGCCGTATTTACGCTTTTGCTCGACATGGGCAAAGCTGCCGCCGCCGCCTTGCTCGCCGCACATTTTTTTGGCTTCGTCCCGTCGCTTATTGCGGGCGGCGCGGCTCTGTTCGGGCACTGTTATCCGGTCTGGCTTAAGTTTAAAGGCGGTAAGGGTGTGGCTACTTATTTCGGGGTCTTATTCGCCGTGTTTTGGCAAATTGGTTTGGTCGCCGCCGCCGTCTGGATAGTATCTGCCCTCTTGACCCGGATTGTCTCCTTATCCGGCATTATCACATCCGTCATCGTGCCCATCGCGGCCTATTTTATGGGCGGCCCTAAAATTGCGATATTGTGCGTAGTCCTCGGTGCGATTATTATCTTGCGCCACCGCGAGAATATCGGGCGTATCTTAGCGAGAACCGAACCCAAGATAGGCGCAAAAAAGTGAGCGGGCACGAACTTTCCTTCGCCGAGCGTCGTGATTGGCTCCGCCTTATTCGCACAACAACTGTCGGCCCTGTGGCCTTTAACGGGCTGATAATGCGTTACGGCAATGCGGCAGACGCCCTCGCCGCCCTGCCCCGATTGGCGGCACGGGGTGGACGACAAGCCAAAATGGTTATCCCGCCCTTGGAAGATATAGAGCGCGAAATGCAAGCCAATGACGAATTGGGGGTGCGCCTACTTTGTTCCTGCGAACCAGACTTTCCGAAATACCTAAAGGCCGTGACCCCAACCCCGCCCGTGATTAGCGTGCTGGGCGATGTTGGCCTGATGCACAAACCCTGCGTCGCCATTATCGGCTCGCGCAATGCCTCGGCGATTGGGCTTAGATTTGCCAGACAGATTGCCGGGGAATTGGGCGAGCAAGGTTTCACAATTGTCTCCGGTCTGGCACGCGGCATAGATGCCCAAGCCCATTCGGGGGCATTGGACAGCGGCACGGTCGGTGTGCTGGGCGGCGGCGTTGACCATGTCTACCCTAGGCAAAATGCGGAACTGTTTGATGAGATGCGCCAGCGCGGTGCATTGGTCAGCGAAAGCCCCTTAGGATACCGCGCCACGGCTCGTGACTTCCCGCGCCGCAACCGCATCATTTCCGGCCTTTGCCAAGGCGTCGTGGTCATCGAAGCCGCCGAGCGTTCCGGGACGCTTATCACCGCCCGCTATGCGTTGGAGCAAAACCGCGAGGTTATGGCTGCGCCCGGCTCCCCCTTGGATCCGCGCACCAAAGGCTGTAACCGTCTTATCCAACAAGGTGCGGCGCTCATAGAAAACACCGAAGATATATTGCATGTCCTCGCCAATCCAAGCTTGCACGATTTCGCAGATCTCTTTGAGGAAACGCGGGACGGCTACGACCAACCAGAGATAAATTGGGACGATGTAGAGGCCGACATAGACGCGGCTCGCACCATCCTGCTCGGCCTCTGTTCCCCCACCCCGACAATCCGCGACGAAATTATCCGCCAATCCGGAATAGCCTTCCCCATAGCCAGCGCCGCTCTGCTAGAATTAGAACTCGCCGGAGAGATATTGGTTGAGGTTGATGGGCGAATTTCGTTGAATGTTTAAGATATTTAGTGTTTTACCAACCATTCACCACTCACTTAACCCTCATTCAACTCCGTCCTCCTCCCCCGCAACATCGCGGCCAAAATTTGGTGCGGCGCTGTCTTGACCCGCATCGATAATCCTGTGTCTTATGTCGCGGGTTTTTGTGAATTCTTTGAGCAGAGTTTCGCCGTCGCCCCAGCGCACGGCTTTTTTGAGAGCGGTCAGATCTTCAATATAACGGCCAAGTACGTCAAGCACCGCATCTTTATTTTGTAAGAATACATCGCGCCACATCACCGGGTCAGAGGCAGCGATACGGGTGAAATCGCGAAATCCGCCAGCCGAATATTTGACCACTTCCCCGCGTGTCACTGTCTCCATATCCGTGGCCGTGCCGACCAAAGCATAGGCAATGAGATGGGGTAAATGCGAGGTAGTGGCCAATACCAGATCGTGGTGTTTTGCGTCCATGAAAGCTACACGCGAGCCGAGAGACTGCCAGAAATTTTTGAGGGTTTGAGCGGCTTTGCTCTCCTCATCTTCTGGTGTCAGGATACACCAGCGGTCTGTGAACAGGCTTGCAAAGCCTGCTTCTGGCCCGCTTTGCTCGGTGCCTGCAATGGGATGCCCGCCGATAAATTCTATATCTGCTGTCAATAGCGGCGCTATATTTTGCACAACATCCCCTTTAACAGACCCAACATCTGTCAAAGTTGCCCCCGGCTTCATTTGTGCAAGCAAGGCTTTGGCAGTATCCACAATAGAGCCTGGCGGCACGGCGAGAATGACTAAATCTGCATCTGCCGGCTCGGCGGTATCTATCACCGCATCGCAAATATCAAGACCTCGCAGTAATGCGCGCACGGCAACGTCTTTATCTGTTATAACAACGCGCCCCGCCGCACCGTATTCCCGGCATGCGCGGGCGATAGACGACCCGATAAGACCACCGCCAACAATCAGGATATTTGTGTATATGTGTTGTGTCGTCATTTAACTGTCCCCTGGTAGCGGAATTGGAGACGGCAGTACGCCGATAATTTTCAGAGCACGTACCCGCTCGGATAGCTGGACAATTTCTGAATTTTCATCCGTAAAATATCCGGACATGCTATACAAATAACGTCCGTTCATTTCTGCACGCAGTGTCGCTGACAGCCCGGTGCTTTCGAAAATTTTTGCAAGCGTTTGCGGCGCAACCAAGGTTCCCGCTTCAATATAAATCAAAGTAATATCATCCCCGGACGGCTCTATAGCCGCCTTGGACACCGCTACCGCTATCGGCCATTCCCAATTGCCAATACGCGGTAAAGCGGCCAAAATGTGCATGCTCGACATCGCTCCGTCTGGGCCAAGTGCCGTCCACCAATTGTTCATACCGCCGGGCGCTGGCAGAACCGCGACACCCTCAAGATCAGCGAATGCTGCTGCCAATGCGGCGCTGGTGGTCGGATATGTGTGAGCGGGAATGGATGCGCCGAAACGGTCTCGTACCAATGACCATTGGGACAGTGCATCACCGACCAACGCAATGTGCAAGCCAATTGGCCCTTGCAGGGTCAGGCTGGCACTGGTGAGTTCCGCCCAAATATGAGAGACAAGCTCCGGGGCGGTAACGCCTGCCTTGCGCGCCAAATCGCGAACATGACTTTCTTCGCGCGATGGTCGCCAGACATTAGCGCCAGATTTTGCCCGCCGCACAGCAGCCGCCAAATCCATGCGCTCTGCGATCAGGTTCAAGAGTGCCGTATCTACACGGTCAATTTCGATCCGTAAGGCTTTCATATCACCATTTATTTTTACACTTGGATTAGTCATTATTATGCGCCTGTTCCCTCAGAGGACTGATGTTGGTTGACGCGCCTAATGCACCTGCACCGCTGAAATCCGGTCGGCGCAAGCGTTTCTTTTGGCGTCTATCTCGTCCGGCATACAGGCGCTTGACCGCCTCCACAAGCACAAGTCCGGATAAACCCGGACAAACGGTTTCGCCGAATTTTTCAAACGTAATGGCCATTCTCATTCCGCAAACCTTATTCATGGGCGGACAATATAGCGCACCTGAACGCACCAATGGTACGAATCCGCTGTTTTTGAGTGCATTTGATAATTGTGTACGCGAAAACGGACGCCCCGTACCAAACGGCGTTTTGTCTGCCCGCGCCCATAGCCCGGCCCGGTTGGCAGCAACAATGACAATGCGTCCTTCCGGCTTCATCACCCGCCATAACTCATCGAGCAAAGCTGGCATAAGTGGTGCTTCTTCCAAACCGTGGGCAACCAGCACCCTATCGAACACACTCGGCGCAAATGGAAGTTCATGCCCTATTGTCAAGGCTGAAATATTGCCACGGCTGGACATCTGACGCGCGGCACCCTGCTCAGACGGCATCGCATAGATAAGGCTGCGCGCACTATCATTATAGTTATGTAAATACGGAATACCGTAGCCATAGCCCAACACGTCCAAACCATCTAGGTTCGGCCATAAGGTTTGCAAGCGCCTCGACACCATAGCCTGCACGGCTCCACCCAAACGACTGGCG
>JALSHE010000012.1 GCA_026982415.1 Robiginitomaculum sp. | reverse complement strand
TAGACACGGCCAAGCGCGGGCGCGGCGCGCCAATACTGTCGTCCACATCAACGATATAATCAACATCTTCAAACAACTTCTTGACCTGTGCGGCGACGGCGCGGCGGGTCTCGGCGTCCGGGCCGTATATCTCGGCTAACAAGGTAGCAATAACGGGCGGGCCGGGCGGCACTTCTACGACCTTGGCATTGGCACCGCCGTAGAGCGGCGCATGTTTAATCAGTTCGCGGATTTCCAAAGCGATTTCGTGGCTATTGCGCTTGCGGTGGCTTTTCTCTGATAAATTGATTTGCAAATCACCTTGTTCTGGCGATTGGCGCAAGAAATAATGCCGCACCAGGCCGTTGAAATTTATCGGCGCAGATGTACCTGCATAGGCTTGGATGCTTTCAATCTCTTCGATGCCGCGAATGGTTTCGGCTAAGGTAAACAAGGCGCGTTCCGTGTCTTCGAGGGCAGCACCCTCTGGCAGATCCAACACAACTTGCATTTCGGCTTTGTTGTCGAACGGGAGCAATTTCACCCGCACGGTTTTGGTGGCGAACAAAGTCATGGAGAGCAATGTCACCAGACCAACTATGATCAGAAACGCCCATGAGCGTTTACGTGTCTTGATAATCGGCGACACGGCGGCGGCGTAAAATTTGCCCAATTTGCCCGCATCCTCATGGTCGTGGTGTTTGATTTTCGCTTTGGAGGCCAGTTTCATCATTAGCCAAGGCGCAATGATAACCGCGACGAAGAACGAAAACACCATAGCTGCAGAAGCATTAACCGGAATCGGTGCCATATAAGGCCCCATCAGGCCAGAGACAAACATCATAGGCATCAGGGCAGCGATCACTGTCAAGGTCGCAACAATGGTGGGATTGCCAACTTCGGACACGGCATTAACGGCGGCAGTTACCCGCGAACGGCCATCATTCATGCCCCAATGGCGGGCGATGTTCTCAATCATAACAATGGCATCATCGACCAATATCCCGATAGAGAAAATCAGCGCGAACAAACTGACCCGGTTAATGGTATAGCCCATCATGTAAGACGCGAACATAGTGAGGAGGATTGTGGTCGGGATGACAATGAGTGTCACCAAGGCTTCGCGCCGCCCAATCATAAAGGCGATGAGGATAACAATGGAAATCGTCGCAAGCCCCAAGTGAAATAGCAATTCATTGGCCTTATGGTCGGCAGTTTCGCCGTAATTTCGGGTCACATGTACGGACAAGCCTTCGGGGATAAGCCCGCCTTTTAGGGCTTCGACTTTGTGCAAGATTTCTTCGGCCACCACCACCGCATTGGCACCGGGGCGTTTAGCAAGGGCGAGGGTGACGGCAGGTGCCGTGTGCCATCTGCCCTCTGCGCGTTCCAAGGACCAGGCGCGGGATTCCGTGTCTTGACCTGTAACCAAGACTTTCGCCACATCAGAGACATAAACTTGGCGCCCGCCGGAGCCGCGTATTTTAAGGCGTTCCAAATCAGCTGGCGATTTAATACTGTCGCCCGCTTGCAAGACATAGGCTTTGCCGCCTGATTTGGTGATACCCGCCGGGAATGCATTGGCGGCACCGCGCAAAGTTTGCACGAGAGTTTGCAGGGAGACGCCGTAAGCGGCCAGCGCATTGACATCTGGTTCAACCCGGATTTCCAACGGGCGCCCGCCAACTATTGTTGACAGGCCAATATCGTCAATTTTGATGATTTCCGCCTGTAACTCGCTGGCAATCATGCGCAGATTTGTGTCGTTCCAGATATTACCCGTATAGTCCTGCGGGCTGAGGGTCAGGGTGACAATGGGTACGTCATTGATGCCGCGCCCGATGATTTGCGGCTGGGGGATATTGGGCGGAATACGGTCAAGATTGGCGTTGACTTTTTCGTATATACGCAAAATGGCGTCGTCGGCATCTGTGCCTACGTCAAAGCGGGCTGTGATGAGGGCGCCGTCGTCCTGGGATGCGGAATAGACATGCTCGACCTCGGGGATGGCCTTGAAGATTTCTTCCAAGGGTTTGGAGACTTGCTCAACCACATCGGTCGCCGTTAGGCCGGGTGCGGCAACGCGCACATCCACCAGCGGCACAGAGATTTGCGGTTCTTCTTCGCGGGGAATATTCATCAGCGCCATCAAGCCAAGGGCGAGGGCGGCCAGCAAGAAAAGCGGGGTGAGGGGAGAGCGTATGGTGGCTTTGGTGAGGGAGCCTGAAATATCGGTTTTCATGGCTAGTGCCCAGATTTATTGGTTGAAGGTGTTTCAATAGTGTCGCCGTCGTGTAGCCCGGCCAGAACTTCGACAAAACCGTCCGCATCTGCTTTGGGGTTGGCCAGCGTAATAGGCGCGTCAATCGTCAATTCGCCAACATGGACACGGACAAAATCTATGCCGTAGCGCGTGGTTACAAAAGATTTGGGGATACGCAGAGCCAGCCGCTCACCGACTGGTGCCAACACATCAATACGTTCTCCGACCAATGCCGAAAGCCCTCCGTCAACCACGGCATCTGCGATAACATTGCCGCCGCGCAGTTCGGGATAAACCTTGGTAATTGTCGCTTGGTGGGTTTCGCCGCCGCGCGCGGGTAGGCGCAAAGAGATGATTTCGCCTTCTTTGATTTGCCCGGCGTGGCGCTCGGGCAGGGACAAGCGCACGACACCGTCCAGAGTTGCCATATTGGCGATGACCTCGCCCGGCGATACGGCGCTACCTTTGGATACATTGACCTGAGTGACGCGGGCGTCTGCGGGGGCGCGGATTACACCTTTGCCCCGCTGTGCAGCAAGGGCGCTGCGTTGGGATTTGGTGCCGCTTAGTTCTTTGGCTGTAATGTCGACTGCCGTTTGGGCTTGGTCGCGTTTGGTGGTCGCCACAAAGCCGCGCTCGAATAGCTTTTCGGCCTGAGCCAGCTCGGTTTTATATTGTGCTAATTGTTTTTCTATGCCGTTGATCTTGGCATCTAGTGCGGCGATCCCGGGGTTAAGGCTCTCATCGCGAATGGTGGCTATGATTTGACCTTTCTTAACCACAGTCCCCTCGTCAATATCTAGACGGACAATAATGCCGGGGATGCGAGCGCGAACTGTGGCCGTGTCGCTCGATTCTAGCCGTGCGACCACCGGGCGGTAGTCAGTTATCACATCCTTGCTAACCGTGAGCGTCGTTGGGCTTTGCGCAAAGCTGGGTGTTGCCGTTAAGATTGCGCCAAGTACGGCGAGTGTGATTATGGTGTTTCGTTTAAAATTCTTCATTTTTCTGTTTCCACAACTTTCTATAAAATATTTGTTGTTTGGCTTTATTTATTGGTGCAATGGCGTTATCTTGTTTGTTCTTATCGCTAGCAGAATATATCTGCCTTGAACATGCGACAAATTGCCTAATTGCGCAAGAACGCAAATTTAAGCATATAACAATACGAATCAAGAGTGGAAGTCAAGAATAGAAATCTAGAATAGGATAAGAGGGAAATATGGCCAGAATAGTAATTTTAGGAGCAGGGCTTGGCGGCGTAGGTTGCGCTTATGAGATGAAAGAGAAATGCCGCAAGGAAGACGAAGTTATCGTCATTAACGATATTGATTTTTACCAGTTCGTTCCGTCCAATCCGTGGGTTATCGTTGGGTGGCGTACCCGCGAGAAGATCACTATTGATTTGGTTAAGCCCATGAAGAAAAAAGGCATTGAGTTTATTGTTGATGCAGCCACCAAGTTAGACCCAGACAATAAGACTATTCATTGCCAATCTGGCCGTAAGGTCGAATATGATTATTTGGTTATAGCTACAGGCCCGACACTGGCATACGGTGCTATCGAAGGTTTAGGGCCAAAATACAATACACATTCCGTTTGTCATATTGACCACGCGGAAGAGGGCTATATCGCCTTTGAAGAGTTCTGCAAAAACCCGGGCCCGATTATCGTTGGCGCTGTGCAGGGTGCGTCTTGCTACGGCCCTGCTTACGAAACGGCGATGATTATTGATACAGAGCTTAAGCGCCGTAAAATCCGCGATAAAGTCAAAATGACATTCGTGACCGCCGAGCCATATATCGGGCATTTGGGCCTGGACGGTGTCGGTAATACCAAAGGCTTGCTAGAGGCCGAAATGCGCGAGCGCCATATCGGTTGGGTGACCAATGCTAAGGTGACTAAAATCGGCAAAGACAAAATGTACATTGACGAAATGGCGACCACCGAAGACGTGAAAGAAAAGCATGAATTGGATTTCTCTTATTCCATGATGCTACCACCGTTCAAAGGTATTGATGCTTTGCAAGGGTTGGACGGTTTGGTCAATCCTGCGGGCTTTGTGTTTGTGGATAAAAACCAGCGTAACGAAAAATATCCAGAGATTTACGGTATCGGCGTGTGTATCGCCATTCCGCCTATGGGCAATTCTTTGGTACCGGTTGGTGTGCCTAAAACTGGCTATATGATCGAAAGCATGGCCCATGCCGCCACAGACAATATCGCCGCAATCCTGCGCGGCGGCGAAGCTACCGCCGAGGCCACATGGAACGCAATCTGCCTGGCCGATTTCGGCGACGGCGGCGTTATGTTCGTAGCCCAACCACAAATCCCGCCGCGCAATGTCAATTGGGCCGCAGACGGTAAATGGGTGCACACAGCCAAAGTCGCGTTTGAGAAATTATTCTTGAAACGCCTGTCCAAAGGTAAACCAACATCAGCATTTGAGAAAGTTTCATCTAGTTTACTCAAGATGCATAAATTGAAATAAATTTCGTGCCACTTGAATAAAAATTTTTAATATAAACATTGAGGTAACTATTACGCGCGAGTGTGGGCGTAGAATCATGGCTGCTTTGTAGTCTTTATAACTATACAAGGAATAAACTATGCAAGACCCTTACGAAACCATCTCTTATTTGGTGCCAACCGTTATCGAGCAAACCAGCCGGGGCGAGCGTGCCTTTGATATTTATTCGCGTATGCTCAAAGACCGGATTATTTTTCTAACCGGGCCTGTTGATGATGCCATGGCTATGTCGATTACGGCGCAGCTTTTGTTTTTGGAATCTGAAAACCCGAAAAAAGAAATCTATATGTATATCAATTCACCGGGCGGGGTCGTTACCTCCGGCATGGCGATTTATGATACCATGCAATACATCAAATCCCCAGTTTCCACCGTATGTATGGGGCAGGCCGCCTCTATGGGGTCATTGCTGCTCTGTGCAGGCCATCCAGATATGCGGATCGCTCTACCGAACGCCCGCATCATGGTACATCAACCGTCAGGCGGCTATCGGGGGCAGGCCTCCGATATACAGCGCCATGCGGAAGATATTCTGGCGCTTAAGAAACGCCTGAACGAAGTTTATGTGAAACATACGGGTAAGAAATATTCTGTTATCGAGAAAACTCTGGACAGGGACTTCTTTATGACGGCGGATGAGGCTATGGAATTCGGTATTGTTGATCATGTTTACTCATCACGGAGTGAAGCGAAAAAGTAGCCAGCAGCGGGTGAATTAACTAAGAAGTGTTTTTATATGGGAATAAATGAGGGTTTCTTGAGAAAAATGTCGTATTTGAGGACAAATCTGACTATATAATGCGGCATAGCCCTTGCACAGAACATAAACAAAGCGGTAAATAAATAAGAAAAAAAGAGAAGTGGAAGCGACATGAGCAAGTCAAACAGTACAGACGCAAAAAATACACTGTATTGTTCCTTTTGCGGCAAAAGCCAGCATGAGGTTCGCAAACTAATCGCCGGGCCGACGGTATTCATCTGTGATGAATGTGTCGAGCTGTGTATGGATATTATCCGCGAAGAGGGTAAAACCAGTGCGGGGGATGCCAAAGAGGGCGTGCCAACTCCGCAAGAAATTTGCGATACACTGAACGATTACGTTATCGGGCAGAATTACGCCAAGCGGGTTCTTTCCGTTGCCGTCCACAATCATTATAAGCGCTTAAACCATGCGGGCAAGCCAGGTGATGTTGAGCTGGCTAAATCAAATATTATGCTCATCGGGCCAACTGGTTGCGGTAAAACGCTGTTGGCGCAAACTTTGGCGCGCATTTTGGATGTACCGTTCACAATGGCCGATGCCACTACGTTGACCGAAGCTGGGTATGTGGGCGAAGATGTTGAAAATATCATTTTGAAGCTACTGCAATCCGCCGATTACAATGTGGAGCGGGCGCAACGCGGCATTGTCTATATTGACGAGGTCGATAAGATTAGCCGCAAATCCGATAACCCCTCAATCACGCGTGATGTTTCAGGTGAGGGCGTGCAGCAAGCCCTTTTGAAGATTATGGAAGGCACGGTTGCCTCAGTACCCCCGCAAGGTGGGCGTAAACATCCGCAACAGGAGTTTTTACAAGTCGATACCACTAATATTTTGTTTGTGGTTGGCGGTGCCTTTGCCGGGCTTGAAAAAGTAATTGCCGCGCGCGGTAATTCCGTCAGTATTGGTTTTGGCGGCGAACTTAAAGAGGAAGAAGACCGCGATACTGGCGAAATCCTTAAAGACATCGAGCCAGAAGATTTGGTGAAATTCGGTCTTATTCCTGAGTTCGTTGGCCGTTTACCCGTCATTGCTACTCTGACCAATCTCGACGAAGCGGCATTGGTCACTATTCTAAGCCAGCCGAAAAACGCGTTAGTTAAGCAGTACCAATTGATGTTTGATATGGAAAATGTCCGCCTCAGCTTTAACGAGAGTGCATTGAAGGCTATCGCTGGGCGAGCTATCAAACGTAAAACAGGCGCCCGTGGTTTGCGCTCGATTATGGAGAGCATCTTGTTGGATACCATGTACGACCTACCGACATTCGAAGGTGTAGAAGAGGTCGTCATTAACGCCGAAGTCGTAAACGGTAGTGCTAAACCATTGTTAATATATGCAAACAAAAATAAAAAGGCAGGTAAAGCTTCTTAAACTTTCCGCTTCCAATCGGGTTGTTTTCTTTCTTACAGTTTCCTGCCCCGTGCTTTATTATGGACAAATGCCGGGGAGGCGAAATATCTGAACCCAATTTTTGTGCTGGGGGATAAATTATGGAACACTCTAAATTATTCCGTATCTTTTATTTTTAGAATGGTTATAATATGAGCCATCATGAACTTAAAAGACCTAAAATATCTTGTAGCTGTGGCCGAACATCAGCATTTCGGCAAGGCAGCGGATGCGGTGTTTATTTCCCAGCCAACCCTGAGCGGCCAAATAAAAAAGCTGGAAGATCGGCTCCAAATCACTATATTTGAGCGCACAACGCGGGGTGTCAATATAACGCCTATTGGCGAGAAAGTTATTGATGAAGCTCGGCAAATCATGGTTCATGCGCAAAATATTGAGAACATGGCGGCGGCTCAATCAGGTATTTTGTGCGGAGAGTTGAAACTTGGTATTATTCCGACAATTGCCCCCTATTTGGTTCCGCATTTTCTATCTCAAGCCCTTACGGATCACCCTAAATTGGCTCTTTCGTTACATGAAGACAAGACGGAAGCATTGTATGCAATGTTGGCCAACTTTACAATTGATGCTGCTATAATCGCGACAGAAATTCCACCTGAAAACATCGAAGAAATAGAATTGTACAGCGAAGAATTTTTGTTGTTATGCCCGGCGACCCATTCTCTAAGCAAAAAACCCCGCATTCAAGCCCACGATATTAACCCTGAAGATTTGCTGTTATTGCCAGAGGGGCACTGTTTACGTGACCAAACCTTGGAGTTATGTAAGTTAAACAGCGAGTCAGTGAGCGGGCAGGCGGACTTACGCGATGCGGGGTTACAGACCGTGATTGAACTGGTTCGTGCCGGTAGGGGCTATACGTTCTTACCCAAATTAGCCACGGGTGCCCTGAATGATCAAACTGGCTCGACTTCTCTTAAGCGCTTCTCGCCAAAGCCCAAAAGAACTGTGCGGATAATTTTTCGCAAGTCTTTTCCCCGCAAATCATGTCTTATAGCCTTAGCCAAACTTATTTCTGCTACACCGAGTCTTAATACTGACTTGGCTTTACTAGTGCAATAATACGCTTATCGGTTTTACCAATAAATCACATCGTAACTACCAATTTCAAATTCAATTTTTTCACCTCTATAGAGAGACAGCAACAGCGCATTCCGTGCTTTTGAATGTTAATTTAGCGGAGATTATTATGAAAACGAAGTTTTTACTAACGGTGGCAGTGAGCACCTTGATATTAGGTGGGAATGCATTTGCACAAAACCCACAGCTTACCCAAGATTCTGGTGCGCCAGTATCTGACAACCAAAACTCTAAAACTGCAGGTGAGTTTGGCGGCGTTTTGCTGGAAGATTTTCATTTGATCGAAAAGCTGGCACGCTTTGACCGTGAGCGTATTCCCGAGCGGGTTGTGCATGCACGCGGTACTGGCGTTGAGGGTGAGTTTGTGGTTACAAATTCTGAAATTAGTGACTATACTACAGCGTCCCTGTTCTCGAAGAGGGGCAAGACAACTCCGGTATTTGTACGGATGTCCACGGTAATCCACCCAAAAGGCTCGCCCGAAGCTTTGCGCGATCCACGCGGGTTTGCCACCAAGTTTTACACAGACCAAGGCAATTGGGACCTGGTAGGTAATAATCTACCGGTTTTCTTTATTCGTGATGCGATAAAATTTCCTGATATGGTGCATAGCTTAAAACCTTCCCCAGTAACAAATCAGCAAGACCCGAACCGGTTTTTCGACTTTTTCTCCCATCTTCCGGAATCGACAAATATGCTCACCCAAGTTTATACAGACCTCGGCACTCCTGCTGGCCTGCAATATATGGACGGAAATTCGGTGCATGCCCTGCGTTTGATTAACAAAGGCGGAGATACTGTATTTGCCAAGTTTCGCTGGAAAAGCCGTCAAGGTGTTAAAACACTGACGGCTTCAGAAGCAGCCGCCAAACCTTTTAACTTTGCGACTAAAGCTCTCTATGCCGATATTTCGGTTGGAAAATATCCTAAATGGGATTTGAACGCGATTATCCTTGACCCCAAAGACATTGGCAAGCTTGATTTCAACCCTTTTGATGCCACGAAAGATTGGGCCGAAGAAGGTTCAGTGTTCAAAACCATCAAAATTGGTACGATGACCCTCAATAAAGTGCCGGACAATTTCTTTGCCTCAACCGAGCAAGTCGCATTTTCACCGGGTGTTTTTGTACCAGGGATAGCCGCTTCGCCTGATCGGCTTTTGCAAGGACGTTTGTTCTCATATTCTGATACGCAGCGCTACCGCGTTGGTACCAATTACCAGATGTTGCCTATAAATGCGCCGCGTGTGACGGTACGTAATGGCAGTCAAGACGGCGCATTGAATTTTGGCAAGCCAAGCGGAGATGTGAATTACCAACCATCGCGCACCCGCAATGACAATGCTTATTCTGACAATGCCAAAATCACAATGGCGTCCTATGTCATTACTGGCACAGCGCAAAAAAAGGCCATCAGTATTAAAGCGCCGTTCAAGCAAGCGGGAGAGTTTTACCGCTCGTTAGACGCCGGGCAACAAACCAACCTAATCAACAACCTTGCTGGTGATTTGGGGCAGGTGAAAAATTCTGAAGTGAAAGAAATCATGGTGACACATTTTTTCCTCGCGGATAAGGACTACGGTATGCGCCTAGCCAAAGCCGTCAACGTCAATTTGACAACGGTAAAACGCCGCGCCAACAAAATTCAGATGGCTTCGCAATAATTTGCAGTCATTCTGTGGCGCAACATTCGCCCCCAAATTTTACGCTAATGTTGCGCCAATTTTTTACGCCAACTTTCACGAAAGAAATATCATGAAGTATTTTATAACAATCATTATTCTGCTCGCCAGCGTATTACCCATGAATGCACATAGTGGCGAAACATATTCATCCGAAAAAATAGCAGTCTTATATTTCGACGCGGCTCGCAAGGGTCAGGTGGAGATATTACAAGGCTTGATTGAGGCTGGTGCCCCCATAGAAGCACGTAACAAAAAGGGATTTACGGCTTTTATCTTGGCAGCCTATAACAACCAAGCTGAAACTGTTACTTACCTTGCGGGTAAAGGCGCAGATGTTTGCGCAGGAGACAGCAAGGGTAACACCGCACAAATGGGCGTAGCATTTGCTGGCCATGATGATATGGCGCGCAAATTGTTGGGTTATAACTGCGAAATTGATGCCGTTAATAATAATGGCCAAACTGCTTTAATGATGGCGGCGCTATTCGGGCGTACCAATCAGGTGCAATTGCTGATTAGCCGGGGCGCTAGGGTTGATAAAAAGGATGGTTTAGGCAACAGCGCAATTTCTCTTGCGGAACAACAAGGCAATCAGAAAATGGTGACTGTGCTCAGGACTTTGCGCTCGACCGGGTAAATATCTTGCGCACGCCGAAATAAAGCCTGTAACTGTTTATTTCCATTTCTACATATGTATGGGTTGATATGGGGGTGTTACTTCCCCATATTCGAGTGAAGAGCAAACACTTAATGTGAAGAATCAGTATGACCGATACGCAAAAAACACCAAATAAAGCAGTAAAAGAAATATCACAAACGTTACCAGTCCTGCCCCTGCGTGATATAGTGGTTTTTCCGCATATGGTTGTGCCGCTGTTTGTGGGCCGCGAGAAATCTATCAAAGCGCTGGAGGAGGTGATGAAGGCGGATAAGAAAATCCTTCTTTTGACCCAGAAAAACGCCAAGACCGAAGATCCGACCATCGAAGATATTCATGATATAGGCTGTATTGCGAAAATCCTGCAATTGCTGAAATTGCCGGATGGTACCGTGCGCGTACTTGTTGAGGGCGGGACACGGGCGCAAGTGGCTAAGTTTACTGATCATGACGACTATTTCGAAGCGGTAGCTAAGCCGATTGCTAGTCAAAATAAAGCCACCAAAGCTACTAAAGTTTTGATGCGCAGTGTTTTTGACCAATTCACCAAATATGTCAAACTTAACAAGAAAATCTCCGAAGATATTGTCACCGCAGTTTCTGACACCAAAGAACCAGGAAAATTGGTCGATACGATTGCCGTTCACCTCAATGTAAAAATAGCAGAAAAACAAAAACTGCTATCTGAAACCAACATCACTAAACGGCTTGAAACTTTATTTTCCTTCATGGAGGGCGAGATCAGTGTGTTAAAGGTCGAGAAAAAAATTCGAGGTCGTGTTAAGCACCAAATGGAAAAGACCCAGCGCGAGTATTATCTTAACGAACAAATGAAGGCTATTAAGACCGAACTTGGCTCAGAGGAAGACAGCGATGAGATTGCTGATCTAGCCAAAAATATTGCCGAGACTAAATTCACCAAGGAAGCTCGCAAGAAAGCCAAAGCAGAGCTGAAAAAGCTATCGCAAATGTCGCCAATGTCGGCTGAGGCCAATGTGTCTCGTAATTATCTCGACTGGTTGCTGTCCGTGCCGTGGGGCAAGAAAAAGCGTGTGCGCAAAGACCTGGTGGAAGCCCAAACCATTCTCGACCGCGAGCATTACGGGCTGGACAAAGTCAAAGAGCGCATCATTGAGCATTTGGCCGTGCAGACACGTATGAAAAAACTGAAAGGCCCAATCCTGTGTTTGGTTGGCCCCCCGGGTGTTGGTAAAACCTCATTGGGCAAATCTATCGCCGAAGCTACGGGACGCGAATTTGTGCGTGTTTCATTGGGCGGGGTGCGCGACGAGAGCGAAATTCGCGGTCATCGCCGGACTTATATAGGTTCTATGCCGGGCCGGATTATCCAGCGGATGAAGAAAGCCAAATATACCAACCCGATGTTCCTGCTCGACGAAATTGATAAAATGGGCAGTGATATGCGCGGCGATCCGTCTTCTGCATTGCTCGAAGTGCTTGATCCGGAACAAAATGCTAATTTCAATGACCACTATCTTGAGGTCGATTACGATTTGTCTGATGTGATGTTTGTGACCACGGCGAATACGCTGGATATTTCACCGCCGCTCTTGGACCGTATGGAAATTATCCGTATTCCGGGTTATACCGAAGACGAGAAAATTGAAATTGCCGAGCAACATTTACTGGGCAAGCAAATTAAAAACCACGGTCTGCGTAAGGGTGAATTTGCCATCAAGACCGAAGCTATTCGTGATATTATCCGCTATTACACCCGCGAAGCAGGTGTGCGGAGTTTGGAGCGTGAATTGGCGCGTTTGGCGCGGAAGTCCGTTGCCAAAATCGTGGCCAAAAAAACCAAAAAAATCACCATCACGTCTAAAAATATTGGCGATTACTTGGGTGTACAGAAATTCCGTTTCGGTGAAGCCGACGACGAAGATCAAGTTGGCATGGTCACTGGTTTGGCATGGACGGCAGCTGGCGGGGATATTCTGACCATCGAAGCGGTCTCTATGTCGGGACGCGGTAAAATGACCATTACTGGTAATCTCAAAGACGTGATGAAAGAAAGCATTTCTGCGGCCAATGCCTATGTGCAGTCCCGCGCCCCAGAATTTGGCATCAGCCCGAAAGTGTTCCGCACCACAGATATTCACGTCCACGTACCAGAAGGTGCCACGCCAAAAGACGGCCCCTCAGCCGGAGTTGGTATGGCAACAGCTATGGTTTCCGTGCTAACGGGTATCAAAGTCCGCAAGGATATTGCCATGACAGGCGAGATTACATTGCGCGGTCAAGTCTTGCCAATCGGTGGCCTCAAAGAGAAATTACTGGCGGCACTGCGCGGCGGTGTGAAAACCGTATTAATTCCTATTGACAATGCCAAAGACCTGGCAGATATACCCGAAAATGTTAAATCCAAGCTGGAGATTATTCCGGTAGCAACGGTTGACGAAGTATTGAAAAATGCGCTCACGAAACCTTTGACACCAGTAGAATGGACAGCTAAAGACGAAGCCGAACTGTCCGGGATGTTTTCCAAAGTCGGTTCACAAGATCAAGGCGGTATTATCGCTCATTGATTTTTAAGGCAATCCAAGACGCATGTTTTGGGGGTGATTAGCTCAGATGGTAGAGCATCTCCTTTACACGGAGAGGGTCAGCGGTTCGATCCCGTTATCACCCACCAGCCTTCGCTCGCTTAAGCGAGCTTCGGATCGGCAAGCCGCGCCAAGCTGGAGAGGTTTGGAATTGCCGATCAGGTGCAGCGCAAAGGCTATCGGGGGCATCCTTTGTCCAAGGCCGATAAAATCTGAAACGCCGAGATCGCCGTGACCAGATCAGGCGGCGAACGCCCATTTGCCACCTAGTGCGAAGCGTGCCTCTTGTACAAGGCCCGCTACGGACTGGAACGAACGCGGCTGATGGGGTTGGCGAAGAACCTGACCTTTTACGGCTTGGCCGCCGTGGCACTCAACATCCAAAAAGGCGCGAAATTTTTGAGGCTCTACGGCTTGCCTGAACCTGCAAACACGGGATAAACGTAGGATAAAGGGCAAGGAAGTTGCGCGCAAACCCCAAAAAAATGCAAAACAACAGTGCGAAGTCTGCCCTCTTGGTACAATAAAACCCGCCAAAGCCCCCTAAACAAAACACCTTACACAAAACTCATCACTATCAGGGAAAATAACGTGTTATACAGAGGTCTCAACATATATACGTCAAAACAAAATTCGGATTATCAGATATTTTGGGTATACATGCAAATTTTTGGCAAATGGCTTGACTCTAAGTGTTGTAACGCCAACATTTTGGCTATGAGTATAAAACATAGTTTTGCAGAGGTTTGCTGCTCTTTCCTTCCTCCGTTTTTCCCAAAAGGGACTTCCAAGAGGGCGCAGGGGGAAGTGGGCGCCTCTTGGCGCTTGATTGGGGGACAACCTTTTGCCTTGCGCCAGAGTAGAGTTGTTCCCCCCATCCCCCTGCGGGGTACTTCCCCCGTAAAAAACGGAGGAAGGAGAAGTTATGACCTCTAATTTACCAGCTACTATTCCCTCTCTTGCCCGCGCGTTTGAGCGTGAGCGTGAGGACTTGCGGGCGCTCATTAATAGTGAGGATTTATCGTCTCATAAGGCGGTGTCTGAAGCGCGAAGGGCGCTGGACCGGACGGGGGATATATTTGCCAAGACGACGGATGATATTCAAATCCAAAAGGCCGGGCTTTGGTTGCTTGAGATGGTCAAGTCCGGGGCAGGGGTTTTGGACAGGGGGGCTAAGGCGGATGTGGTGTGGCGCGAAGTGCCCAATACATCGCCGCGCGTTATTGCGGGCAGTACTTTGTTTTACGGATCGGCGCTCCTGTTTTTGGTGGCGGGTCTTTTGCAAGGTTCGACCCTGACTATGTTCGCCGCAGTGGTTATGGCGGCGCTGCGGTTCTTTGACCCTAAGGATTGGAAAAACCTGCTGGGTAAAATCCCGTTTTTCGGGCGCGGAAAACAGAAGCTATTGGAAGCGCCCGACGGGCATAGGTTTTTGGCTGATGCCCATGTGTCGGTTGAGGCTGCGGGTTATGTGGATGCGCTGGCCGAAGCTTTGCGCACTGCCGACCATATTTTACTGCGCTTGGCGGAACCTGTGCTGGAAACCACATGGACGGACGATGGGCGGGTGATGCATTTCGTGCAAGGATTGCTGGAAGCCCGGGCTGTGGATGATGGGCATTTTGCCTTGAAACTGGTGGGCAGCGAGCTTGAAAGTATTTTGAATGCGGACGGGATTGAGGTGGTGAATTATTCGCGGAAAACCGCTAAATTGTTTGACATTCTCCCGGCGCTGGACTTGGAAGACGGCAATACCAAGCAAGCGGCTCCGGCTTTGATACAGGGTGATAAAGTCTTGCGGCGCGGTACGGTGTGGCAAGCATGAGCGGTGATAAAACAAAACAACTGGAATTTATCGGCTATGACCTCGGTCACGGGGAAACTTCTGTGGCGCGAGCTTATGGTGGTTCATCGCGAGAGCCGGAAATTATTGAACACGCAGGCGAGAAAAGTTTTGTCAGTGCTGTGGCGCGGGGTAAATCGGGAGTTCGTATTGGTGCGCAAGCCGTTAATATGTCTGCCCTAGGGAAAGGCAAGAACGAGGTTTGGGTCAAGTTTAAAAGCCGCGACCTCAACGATAGCTCGACCGAAATTCCGACGCGGTTGTTCACGCAAACTTTGTTCAATGATTTGGCCGCAGACAAGAAAATTGACGGTCTGAAAACCAGTCGGTTTATTGTAGGCTGCCCGTCTGGCTGGAGCGGCAATGATCGGGACGATTATAAGGATTTGATGCAAGCATCCGGCCTATCCATGGTGCGTATTGTCCCCGAAAGCCGTGCCGCTTTGATGACGGCTCTGGAGCAGGGTTATTTGTCTTTGGAGGCTGCGCGGTCTAGCGTGCTTATCGTTGATATTGGCTCTTCAACCACGGATTTCACCTATTGCTATGATTTGGAAGCCGAGGATGTTGGCCATAATATTCTAGGCTCCGGGCTTCTGGATACGCTGATATTGGAGCGCAATTTGGCGCGACAGCCGGAGCGTAAAAAGATCGAAAAGTTAATTAACAAATATCCGTGGTACAAACCCATAATGGAATATTGGTGTCGCTTGGCTAAGGAACAGTTTTTTAATGGAGAAGGCTCGCCCGTCGAAATTATCCGCAGGTTGCCCGTAGCGGGCGGCGTATTGTTTGAAATCCGTATGGATAGCAAAGACGCCGACGCAATTTTAAAGACCAAGATAGACGCCCTGAACGGGTTTTCCTGGCCGCAGACATTTAACTATGCCCTTAAGGAATCCGTAGAGCGGCTCGGCGGTCGGCACCCGCAAACGGTATTGCTCACGGGCGGGGCGTCGCGCTTACCTTTGGTGGCTCCGGCCTGCGAAAAAGCTTTCCCGAATGCACGGGTTGTCAGGGGCGCGGAGCCTGAGTTCGCCATTGCACGCGGCTTGGCGTGGCTTGGTCGGTTCGAATATTTACACGGCGGCTTTAAAACCGCCATTGGCGAATTGGTCAAAGACGGCGGCCCGGTGTTTGCAAAAGCCCGTGCCGCCAGTGATAATCTCGGCGACGTATTGGCACCCGTATTGGTCGATGCGCTGATTGATGCTTGCGTTGTGCCTGCCTTTGGCGATTGGCGTCGCGGCGAAATTAAAGCGCTCAATGATGTGGAAGACGCGCTCAACACACGGGTTACGGAATGGCTATCGAGTGATGCAGCGCAGAAGACTTTGCGCCCCGCTATCGAGGATTGGTTTGCCGGCCTGCAACGTAATATCGAGCAAATCACCGACCCGCTCTGCCGTGATCATAATCTGCCCGCTATGGTGTTGTCTTTGGATGATAGCACCCATGTCAGTAAACATCTTGAGGGGCTGAGCGTTGCCGCTCCCAAAATCACAAGTTTAGAGAGCGATACGGCTTTGGTCGGCACAACCATCTCTGCCGTGCTTATTGGGGTGTTGTTATCACAAGCACATTTACTAGCACCGCTGCTCGGTAGCCCTATCGGCATTGCCATTGGCGGTGTTCTCGGTCTGGGTAGTTTTATCTTTGGCAAGAAAGCACTGGAGGGCAAATTACGCGCCGCAAATGTACCGCGTGTTATGCGCATGTTGATGACGGACGGGCGGGTGCGCAAAGCGGCCAAGAAACAACGGGGTGAACTCATTAACGCCGTAGCCAATGCGTGGAACGAAGACGCCTCAGAACGGTTTGCTGGCGAATTGGTCGAGACCTTGAACACGGCATTTATTCAACGCGCCGATGAACGCGCCGTCTTGTTTTTGTTGTAGAGAGCGGCTAAAGGCAGGTATGCGAGATCGTTTTTTCTATCCATTATTGGTGTTGGTAATAACCGGGATTATAGCCTTGGGGCTGTTGCCGGGCATACGGCACACCAATTTGAACCCTGTGGATATAATAGCCGAGGGTTATAGCCTGAACGGTACGGATTTGCAAAAACTCACCGCAGCCCCCGGCACAGAAATAAGCTTTGTTGACGGTGTCGGAGATTTGCCATTGCTCGCCGTACTTTCGTCCAACAACCCGCGCAGATTTGCACCAGCCTCGGCGGGTGTATTCGGAACCCTTGGCCCTAATTACGAAGCCGGGTTTGGCGGACATAGTCTGGAGATAACCATCACCGCCCGTTCTGGCCGCACCAAACCGCTGGACGAGTTTAAGGCCGGATATTTTACCGTTGGGGCAGGGGATAGTGGCTGGAAAAACTTTACTCTGTCAGAAGACTTTGCGGAATACAGTTTCACATTCAAAACCAATCCACCCAAAGGAAACCCCGGCAATGATTTTATTGGTATTTGGCCCGGTGACGAAGGCAAAGGCGAAACCATGGAGCTTAAATCCATTCGCATTGAAGTGCTACAGTAGGGCGCATTGAAGTGCTACAAAAAATAGGTGTTACACGCGACCATAATTTAATGCCGCGTCGCATAAGAGATAGGCGCGACCTTTTTCGCTTTCCAACCGGGTGCGGATGGCTTCGCGGTCACCAGCTAAAAGCTCTATTGTGCGGTCAAAACGGGTAGCAAAGACGATTGCTTTGTCACTGAGCGCATCATCGACGGTGAGTGATTTCACCAAATGCTCGACCGGGTTTTTCAAGCGTGCCACCACACATCGGCTCATAGCTTCATGGCCATTGGCGGCTCGCGCATTGGTGGCTTCGATGATGCAGCCTTCGTCGACAACAGCATTTGCAGACAGACCAAGTTGTGCTAGGTCTGCAATGAGGATTTCTTCGTCCGTTGGTGGTGGGTTTGTGTTCAAGGGTTCTGGAGCTACAGTTTTACCGACTATATCAAGTGCAGACGGTTCTTTTTCGTCACCGCGCCCACCAAACAAATTACGAAACAGGCCAGATTTTGCTTTTGGTTTATTGGGTTCCTCCAAAGGGGCGGTGCGGCGCACTGCCTCGTCAGCAGAAGGGGGCGTTGGCTCGGATGTTTGCACCGCTTTTGTATTCGCCGTGGGTATATCAAGTGGTGCAGACTCCAGCGGTTCAACTGTCTGCCGAATCATGTCCGGTTCAATCATTTGTCCGCCTAAATCAAGAGATGCCTGTTCTTGGTACGTTTGCTCTTGGGGTGCCTGCTCTACAATAGTAGAAATTGGTTCCGGATTGAATATTTCAACTGATTCCTCTGCCGGGTCGGGTTCAGTGTCAAGGTTAGGTTTGTCGTGCCCAGTGTCGATTATAGGTTTTAGCATTAACCTTGTACGTTTTTTGGTGTTTTTTGTCGGTCGCGCATCTGATGTTTCTGGTTCAAGTGCTGTCGGTTCCTCTGGTATAAGTTCCAACGATTTACGTTTCTTGTCGCCAATACGGCTTTGTAAATCGGCCATTTCTTGCTCAATGCGGATGATTTCTTTGCGGGTCAATTCAAGACTGTCTTGCACCCGTTTGGCAGCCATATCGCTAATGCTCTGGGCATGCTCAGTCGAATACTGCACCATATCGCGCATTTCCGCAAACCGGGTTTTAACGGCACCATCCGCGAGGGATGCGGCGGCAGCCAAAGCTTCGATTGTCTCCTTACCGGATTTGGAGGCATTGGACAGGCTTTCGGCACTGGCTTGCGCCGACAAGGACAGATTGCGCATTTTCACAAGCCTTTGTTCCATGCTCGCCCCTAGAGCTGTTTGTTCATCGCGCAGATGCTCAATCATAGCGGTTAATTCGCCTGCGTGCTTTTTGTATACGTCGTCCAACTCTTCGGACCGAAGGCGGATAATGTCGCCGAGCGATTTGATGTCTTCATGGCTCGCACTGAGTGTAGCAGAAGCTTGAACGGTGTTGGCGTGGACAATATCGGACGCCGAGTTGATTTTCGCAGTGGCACCTTCGACACTGATCCGGGCTTCCTTAATCTTTTGTTCGGCGATTTGTACAGATTTGGCAAGATTGTCGGTGTGCATGGTTAAGTTTGTCGATAAGGATTCCATACTGTCATCAAGGGATGCTGTCATGGATTTAAGCGTTGCATTTTGGCTCTCGACCGACGCGTTGATCTTATCAACTGTTTCGCGCGACCCTGCATTGGCCGTATCCAGAGCATGGGTTTGGTTCTTGATAACATCTTCCATAGAGGACAGTTGCCCGACGGCTATGTTGAGCTTTTCATTAACCTCATCGACCTGTGATGCAATGGCGGCTGCCATAATTTTGCTTTTGCCAATAACCCGTTCATCGGGCGAAATCAGGGCACTGGCCGTTTGGGCAAGGGTATGAGCTTGGCCGGATATCCCTGCTAATTGTTTGAGAGCATAGCCAGCCACAACTATTAACAGGGCAGGGCCTATGATTAAACCAATAATGGTTGTCCATTGTAAGGCGGAATAGGATTGCCAATTGGCACCGATTTTTAGCACCGCAAACAAAAGCCCTGCTACGAGGGCTAGCCAGAACAAGACTGTGATAATCGTTAGTTTCTTCACCCAGCCATAATCTGGCGTATCTCCCTGCGGTGTAGAGAAAGCTTGGGCTTGGGGTGAATTTGGTGCTTTGCTCGCCAAGGCCTCGGGTAGCGCAGGGGCTTTTGGCGTTTGTTCTGCCGCTTTTTGGACAACGGGTTTGGTCAACTCCAGTGTATCCTTCGTTTTATCGGTTGATAAACCGTCACTGATATCCGTTTCTATACTGGTTATTTTCATTTTTCATCTGCCAATTCTTGCATTTATAGCGATTTTACCCCCGTTAGGGAAATATTCGTGAGTTTATCCTATACTGAACATCACTAAGGGAAAAGGTTAAACAAGACTTTACCTAGTGGGTGAATTGGAAAAGGGGGGCCTTATGGCCAAAGTAATGACGCGCTTGACGGCGCAAGAACAATCATATTTGCGTATGGGGCTAGACCAACCTGGCGGTAAACTGCCGCTATTTGATGGTCGAGGTCAGGAGATTGACAGCAGAACTATACTCGCTTGCATCAAAAAGGGCTATGCAAAGCGATGGTTTGCCAATCCGCTCAAGCCAGAATGGCTGGTTTGTCGCTTGACCCAACAAGGGCGCCGCGCTGCTCAAACTTAGGTTTGATTTAGCCTAGCTTTGCCGAATTGGGCGTTTAGTCTGGTCTAGCCAATAATACGCATCATCACAGATTTTTGTGATTTCTCGCCGTCCTTGTGGTTCTTTTTGTCTTCGGCTTTTAGCCCCAAAAACATGAATGCTATGAGAAGGCTTGCATTGAGTAGCCATTTTAAAGTGTCCATAGTGTCCCCGCATGAACTTTTGTTTGAATTACGGTGCTTGTCGTATGTACACGATATGGTCTTATTTGCAAGGGAATGTATTGCCAATATTACGCGATAAAGGTGAATTTTCGTTAAGGTTGGTCAGGTTTCACGCGATAAACAAGTAAAGTTTCATCTGTATCAAGTTCAATTTTTTCCAGCCAGTAGGGGGGGGCGCCGGCGATCAAATTTGCCAAAACGCCGTCTGAGCCATAGCCAAGCATCATTTTGGTTTCATTGCTGTCGCGACAAGCAATTACATAATCCGCTTGCATTTTAGCCACGGCGCGCTTGGCAGTTGCCTCGTCTTCAATGAACATATCCAGTGCGGCCAATATTCCGCTGGTATTGCGGTGATAGGGTGCCGAGGTCACACTTAGATCCGTAAATTTAAGTATCGGTGCGCCAAGGTCAATTTGGGTGAGCGCTGTTCCTACGGGCAAGGCGGCTAATTTGCTGAGCACAATTTGGCTAAAACATTCTTGGACTTTCAGTTCCGATTCTAGGGAGTTGCTGTTTTCCGCCGTTTCTTTTGTATTGTTAGAAGGGGCAACTATACTGATCAGAATTGGCAATGTTATGGGCGATAATACAATAATTATGGCGCTACGAATTAATATCATTTTTGCTCTCGGCTTAAATTTCCCAGCCCATGAAAGCATTTTCAAGACTACGGACGCGGCAAGAGGAATGGCAAGTGCGTTACTCACGAACATTAATCTGGTTTGTAGCAAGCCAGCGATCAAAGTCAGCACGACAAAAACGAGCATTGTCCGCTCTATTAGAGCCAAAGATTTGTTCTCGGTTTTTGCCGCCCAAAAATATCCGACTATTGCCATTATAGGTAAGAAAACTGCGGCTACGCCCGAAGCGATACCGTCTGCAAGAAATTGTATAAAATTACCCGCTTCGGCAACATTGGAGAGCCATATTTCGACCAAGCGCGGGTCAAGATTGGCATAGGGGCCTTCTATGCAGTGGGGGTAAAGCGCAACCGTAACGAGGAGAGCCAGGCTCCCGAAAACACCTGCGAGAACAAACCGACCTATGGGCGTTCTGATGTGGTTACTGGCTAGGCTCAGGCCCCACATAATCAGGGCGATGGCAAGGGTGAGCTGGGTGTAAACAACGGATAATGCATCGCATGAAGGGGTAAACCAACGTGTCGGCGGAGCGCTAATCATGAGGCAAATGACCGTGGTTGCAGCCATAGCAAGACTGAAATACCGCATTTTTTGCGCGGCCATATTTTCAGCGAACACCCATATCAAAACCACAGCAATACAGGCAGCAGCCACATAAGGTGCGCTTTCGATGCCAACATACAGGCCTACACCGCACAATATGCCAGCATAGACCATATTCTTGGGTTTATTGAGTGACGTAATGATGAACCAGCATGTGGCCAGCGCCATAACAATTTGCAGGCTGTGATGGTCTATGCGGCCCATACCAAACTGGGTGAACACACCAAAGGACAGGATCAAAATTGCGGCAGAAACGACGGGCGTTGCTCTTGATTCGAACAGTTTTCCACATAAAGTGGTCACCAGATAAAGACAGATTATGAGCATAATGCTCGGATAGGCAATTACTGTGACAAGTTCTGCTTTGGCTTGCCCAAGCAAAGGGGTCAAAATTTTAATAGGGCCGCCAATCAGCACATCTGATAACCGCGACCAATGGGAATAAAGTGGATCGACAGGATTAAGCCTATATTGGTGCATATCAAACCAGTTTTGACCACCGAGCCAGTCGCGGATTTCGACCATGCGCATATAGTCATCATTATTGGCAAGCTCACCCCGTAGCAAGCTTTCAGCACTACGCGTCCATTTGAGGTACACAAACAATAACCAGATCAGCCAGACACTGCCGTGTCGCTCTATCAGATATTCGGCACGCGGCGATAAGCTGTCTGGTTTTGCTTTGTTGACTTTACTCAAGAGAAAACGTCACTTTCAGAACTGGCAACAGGTTCCGGGCGGATGAGGGGGCGGCGCGTTGCGTACATAATCAGGCAGACCAAAGACAGGCTGACAACCAACATGATGCTGTCCAATTGCGTGTTTAGGCCAACTTTGAAAATGGTTGGCGTTGGCAGGGCGGAATTATCATAACCGACAACTGCTGCGGCAAACATATTGTTGGCGGCATGCATACCGATGGCGGTTTCTAGGCCGCCGTCTATATAAGTTAGCACGCAGGCGAACATACCGAACAAGAAATAGCCGGACAAGGCCACCCAGATTGAATGCTCTTTCACGGTTTCAGCGACCTCTGGATTGCCCAAATGCAAGGAGGCAAAGGCGGCGCTGGTTACGACAAAAACAATCCACGGATTTTTGATATATTTGCCGAGGCCTTGATTGAGGTAACCTCGCAGGGCGATTTCTTCTGTGGCCGATTGTAGGGGGATAAACAGCAGTGTGATTGGCAGGTATTTCCAGAACCGCGACGGATCAAACACCAATTTGGCTTCGCTAAGCCCTGTCACATGGGTGCCGAAACTAAATAGCGCCGCTATGGCCCAAAGCACTAACATGGCGAATATCATGCGCCGCCAGCGGAATTTGAAATGGGCGGTGTGCAGGGATAGTATTGTGCGTTTCTGCACATGTTTGACCCCCAGCCACAAGCCAAGTGCCATGGGCGGGAACATCAAGAGCATAAACATATACACCAAAGCACTTTTGGATAACCAGCTATTGAGCAGTTGGGCATCTTCGGGGCTAGAGCCGGTCATCATAAAATTAACGAGGGCTGCAAAGGAAATAATGCCGAATATTGATGCGATAAATGTGTTGGTTTTACCGGATTCTTCTGATGACTTATTTCTGAGGACATAGACTAGAAAGGCGATGAGCGACCCGAGTATCACGGTCGCCATGGCGAGCATATAGCCAATTCCCGTACCCGCACTTTCGTCCGACTGGCTTTCCATCACGGCTTCCATTGAGGACGGATCGATAATGATGCCAATGACTGCTAGAGGGATGCCAAATATTATTTGGCCGTAAAACCACATCATGATCGCAAACCAAAATACGGCGATCCATGTCCACCAATTGGTGTTGCTGTTATTGGCCTGACTGAAGAAGGCCTGAATTGGTGTTTGGTTTGTCATGAGGATCCCCGGATAAGTTTTCGCAAGTTTATGCGTACACTACCTAGCGGGGAAACTTTAACGTATCCATAAAAAAACCGCCGTCCCTAGGGACGGCGGTTCGGTTGCCCACAGCTTGGAAAAACTGTTATCGGCGATAATACGGCTGATCATATCTCGGTACGCCGTAGCATTGTACAATTTGCTCGGAACCTTGAACGATATATGTGCCGTCATAAGGGTTGCCACATTGCAACACACTAACCTGCTCGGCGTGGCCTTGGTGGAAGCCGTCTATCACAACACGCTGACACTGGGTTGTGGCCTGATAATTGGCATAGGACATATAGCCCGGCTGATAAAAACTGTAGCGAGATGGCGCCCAACGATGGCGGCTATAGCCTGGTTGCCCAAAGATAAAGCTTATACCCAGTGAGGAGCGGTAGTTTGTCTGATAACCATTATAGTAATCATTCCATCCTGTATTTCGGCCAACATGGCGTCTATTGTTCCAAAAAGGCCGAAAATTATTTTGGCGCCTTGCCTGACGCCGCCAATAACGCTCATTCCGAAGTTGTGCATTACGTCTGTCGGCACGACTGTGCGAACGGTCGTGACGTCTATGTTCACGAGCATCCCGCCTGTCATTCCGTCGGTGCGCACGATCATTGCGATCATGGCGCCTGTCGATCCTGATATTCCGCCTTTCATCCCGGCGATGCGAGCGATCCGAACGTTCGTCGCGGCGGTGTTCACGCGCCTCTCGTTGTTGGCGTTGCGCCCTTTCAAGGCGGCGTTGTCGTTGTCGATCATTCGACCAATCACCATAACCATTCCTGCGGTCTTCACGCCAATTACGCTCGCGTTGACCATTTGCTTTGGTGCGGCGATGGGTTTGCGCTTTAGATTTCGCACGGCGTTGCGCTTGTGCCTTGCGTTTATCGTGGGCGCGGTCAGCTTGATAGGTGTTGCCGTTAGTACGCGGGCTGGCTTTGTCGCCAGCATAGGCGCTCGGTGCAGCCATCAGTGCTGGCACGGCGACCGCCGATATCAGTGCGATCACGAGCGGCCTTGTCAATTTGTGGGAAAGCGCGTGGGTTGAATTTTGCTTGGTCATAATCGACTCCTTTGTTGCAGTTGTCTCTCTCTTAGCCATTAGCTGTTGAAAGCTGTCTGAAAGGGGTGTTCATCTGGGGTTAATAAATGTAAGAGGGGGCTATGAGAGACACGGAAATAGATTTTGAGCATATTAAGCAATATCTCGGCGATGATATTGAATTGACCAAAGAGGTGTTTGGCTTGTTCAAAAATCAGGTCGAGATGTGGTCACGCGGTATGACCCCTGATGCGGACGACGAGAGTTGGGGGGCAATAATGCACTCCCTAAAAGGTTCTGCCCGCGCTATAGGCGCCCATAAACTCGCAGAACTATGCGAAAAAGGCGAGGGGCTGAAAGGCGAAAAAGGCGGAATAGAAGTGCGGTCAGCCCATATACATGATGTGAAATTCTCTATCGAGAAAGCACTCATTGAAATAGGCAGGTGGGAATACCGCCAAACCCTTGCCTCTATGCGTTCATAAGCTTAGGGTCTGTTGACAATTATTGAAACAATAAGGGATAATTATGGGTAAGTTTAAGGAAAGTCGCTCACATATTTCCGTCTTTGGCGCATTATTGCGGGCGCGGCGTGAATTTGGTGGTAAGAAAGAAATCATCATTGACGCTGATGATCGGGTTTTGACCTATACTGACATGGTGCGGGCGTCTTTTGCGCTGGGTAGTGCGTTTAAAGCCATGACAAAGCCAAAGGAAAAAGTCGGTATTTTACTGCCGACCGGAGCCGGAAGTATTCTCTCGTTTTTTGCTCTGCAAGCTGCCGGGCGTATACCAGCCATGCTCAACTTTACTGCCGGCGCCCACAATCTATTAGCCGCTTTCAAAGCCGCCGAGGTTACCAAAGTTATTACCGCTCACCGCTTTATCAAAATTGGGCAACTAGAACCACTTATAGAAAAATTGTCACCCCATGTTGAGTTCGTCTATCTGGAAGATGTTCGCGATAATATGACCAAGAAAAACAAGATTGTAGCTGTGTTGGGGTCGCTTATGCCAACCCTGTTCATGGCCAAGCTGTCCCATAAAAAAGAAGCGGTTATCTTGTTTACATCCGGCACAGAAGGCGACCCGAAAGGCGTGGCGCTTTCCCATAAAAACCTGGTGGCTAATGTGGAGCAAATCCGGGCGCATATTGATGAGATTTACCCTGAAACCGATGTTATGTTTAACCCCTTGCCGACATTTCACTGTTTTGGCTTGACGGGTGGGGCGCTCTTGCCGTTGTTTTCCGGGGTTAAAGTGGCTCTTTATCCATCACCATTACACGTCAAAATGATTCCCGAGCGGATCAAGGCTATGGGCACGACAGTTATGTTTGCCACGGATACCTTCCTCAGCCGCTATGCCCGCGCTAGTAAGGGCGACGAGCTTTCGGGGCTTAGGTTCTGTGTATGCGGAGCCGAGCAAGTGCGCGACGAAACCCGTGCTTTCGTGCGTAAGAAATTTGATATGCAAATTTTGGAAGGTTACGGCGTCACTGAAACATCGCCCGTCCTCGCGGTCAACCAACCCACTGCCAATCGTTCTGGCACGGTTGGGCATATTATGCCGGGCATGGAACACCGTATTGAACCCGTCCCGGGTATTGAGCGCGGCGGCAGGTTATTTGTGCGTGGCCCTAATGTGATGATGGGCTATATAACAACGGATAACCCTGGTGTTATTCAACCGCTTGAGGGTGGTTGGCACGATACGGGTGATGTTGTCGAAATCGACGAAGACGGCTATATCGCTATTCGCGGACGGGTGAAACGCTTTGCCAATATTGGCGGTGAAACAGTGTCTCTGGCGGTGGTGGAAAACTGTGCCAGTGCGGTTTGGCCGGACAATCAACATGTCGCTCTCATTCGTCCAGATCCGAAAAAGGGCGAGCAAATCGTCCTCATATCCGATTGCAAAGAGGCTAACCGTACCGACATCCGCACATGGGCGCAAAACCACGGGGTCTCGGAACTGTCCATACCGCGTAAAGTATTTGTCGTCGATGAAATTCCGCTCTTGGGAACGGGTAAAGTTGATTTCAGTGGTTCAGCTAAGCTACTGGAAACATTAGAATAAAAAGCGCACACCCAATAAGGGTATGCGCTTTATGTGGTTTTAAGGTAGGACTTACCGTCCTTTCAGATATGCCAGCATAGTATCGGCATCCGAGACCTCAAATGGGTCGCTTGGACAATTATCCTCGAAGCCTTCTTCGGAGAACATTTTTGTGATTTTGGTGTCTTCTACAAGCATGGAATAACGCCATGACCTCATGCCAAAGCCGACATTGTCCTTATCGACCAATGCACCCATTTGACGGGTAAATGTGCCGCTACCGTCTGGGAGTAAGAATACGTTTTTGCGGTTTTGGCTGAGACCCCACTGATACATGACGAACGCATCATTGACCGACAGGCAAATGATTTCGTCAATACCTTGGGCTTTAAAGTCGTCGTATAATTCTTCGTAACGCGGTAAATGCGAAGTTGAACAAGTCGGTGTAAATGCGCCGGGCAGAGAAAATAAAACAACTTTCTTGCCCTTGAAAATATCATCAGATGTTAGTGGCAACCATTTGAACGGATTGTCACCGCCAATGCTTTCATCGCGGACACGGGTCATAAATGTTACATTAGGGACGTGGGTAGGCATAGGATTCTCCATAATTAGAATGATTCTAATGTGGGTATAGTGAGTATTGGACTTGATGCAAGGATAAAACTGGAGCTGGGGCAAAAAATCACACAACATTAAACACCACGGTCAGCAGAAACAGTGAAATTAATAGGTCCTGATCCTAATATATGATTTTATAAATTACACTATCGTTTCTGGTATTTTCCGCTAAACAAACCCTATGACTATTCTCGTGACAGGTGCTGCCGGATTTATCGGCCATAATCTTTGTCTCGCTTTGCTTTCGCAGGGTGAGCAGGTTGTGGGTGTGGATAATCTCAATGATTACTATGACCCGATGATTAAACATGCGCGGTTAGAGCGTTTGGCTGGATTTGAGCGGTTCCGTTTCGCCCAGCTTGATTTGGCGGATGATGGTGCGCTGGAAAAAGCCGTGTCGCCGGACGCTATCACCCATATTGTTAATCTGGCAGCCCAAGCCGGCGTGCGCTATTCCATTGAAAACCCGCGTGCTTATATGCGCTCTAATCTCACGGGCTATCTCAATGTTTTGGAATTTGCCCGCGCTGCTAAAGACCTGAAGCACATGGCCTATGCCTCCAGTTCATCTGTTTATGGCGACCGCGCCGACGGGCCGTTTAGCGAAATTGATCCGGTGATTAAGCCTGTATCGCTATATTCAGCGACTAAAATTAGCGGCGAGATGATCTCCCAAAGCTATGCCCATTTGTACGGGATACCGTTGACGGGTCTCAGGTTCTTTACGGTCTACGGTGCGTGGGGACGGCCTGATATGGCCTATTGGATTTTCACCGAGAAGATTTTGAGAGGCGAGACGATAGACATATTTGCCGCTGGGGAGATGTCCCGCGATTTTACCTATATCGACGATATTACCAACGCACTGACCTGCATTGTTGACACACCTCCGACCGCCGACGTGCCCCACGAAGTTTACAATCTCGGAAACTCCACGCCGACTCCACTCATGGATTTGGTACATGCGGTCGAGAAAGCTTGCGGGCAGGAGGCTAAGAAAAACTTTATGTCCAAACAAATGGGTGATGTCTCCAAAACATTTGCCGATATTTCCAAGGCGAAAGCCGCCTTCGGCTACAGCCCCAAAACCACCATTGACCAAGGCATTCCGGTGTTTGTCGATTGGTATAAAAAGTTCTACAACATATAGGAATTCAAAATGAAAAAAGTCATCAACAATAAAACCAAAATCGGCAATCACCAACTGCATCCTGAAACCCTGATGATGGGCTATGGTTATGACCCTATGTTGTCGGAGGGTTCGGTGAAGCAACCGGTGTTTCTGACCTCGACATTTGCTTTTCCCAACGCAGAAGCTGGCGAGGAATTTTTCGACGTCATGGCCGGGCGCAAACCATTGCCTGCGGGTGATGCAGCGGGCTTGATTTATTCGCGCTTTAACCACCCCAATGCAGAGATCACCGAAGACCGTCTCGCCGTGTATGAGGGCGCGGAAGAGGGCGTTGTTTGTGCGTCCGGCATGGGCGCTATTTCCAGTGCGCTTTTGTCGGTGCTACGCCCCGGTGATGTCTTGGTTCACGGCTCGCCCATATACGGCGGTACGGAAACGCTTATCCGCAATCTACTCTCACAATTTGGTATTCAATCAGTGGAGTTCCAAGACGGTATCGATCCGGCCAGTCTAGATGCGGCCATTAAGAAGGCTCAAAAAATGGGGCCGGTGAAAATGATTTATATGGAGACGCCGGGCAATCCGACCAATGCGGTTTTTGATTTTGAAATTTTGAAAAATGCCCAAGAAAGGCTGGAAAAAGAAACCGGAGTTCGCCCCGTCACAGTATGCGACAATACTCTGCTCGGCCCCGTGTTTCAGCAAGCCGTCAAGAGCGGCATTGATCTGGCTGTGTATTCCCTGACCAAATATGTCGGCGGCCATTCCGACCTTATCGCAGGTGCGGTCATGGGCAATGGTGCCGCCATCAAAGCTGTGCGCGGTATCCGCAATGCCATGGGCATGAATCTCGACCCCAATACGGCATGGATGTTGTCGCGCTCATTGGAAACCCTGTCCATTCGTATGCAGCGGGCATCGGATAGCGGCGAGAAAGTCGCGGCATGGCTGACCAGTAATCCTTATTGCAAGGTCAAAGTCCTGCACCCAGACCATGTCACGGACGCCGCTTATCAAGCCGTTTATAAGCGCCAATGTAGTGGCCCTGGCTCTACATTTTCTTTCGTCATAGACGGTACACGCCAAGATGCATTTAAAGTCATAAACGGCATGTCTTTGTTTAAGTCTGCCGTGTCGCTCGGTGGTTCAGAAAGCCTCGTTTGTCACCCCGCATCTACCACCCATTCCGGCATCCCCGCAGATGTTCGCGCACAAGGCGGATTAACAGAAGGTCTAATCCGCATCTCAATAGGCTTGGAACATCCGGATGATTTAATCGCAGATTTAGACGCCGCATTGCGCGGTGTTTATCAAAAATTAGAAAAGAGCAAACAATGGCAAGAGTTTTAATTACAGGCACGAACCAAGGCATTGGGCTGGAGTTGGCGCGGCAATATGTTGCGCGCGGCGATGCGGTGTTGGCGACTTGCCGAAAACCCAGCGAAGAGTTGCAGGCTGTTGGTTGTGAGATAATTGAAAATGTTGATGTGGCCGATGATGCCAGTGTTGCCGCATTGGCGCAGGTGGTCGGTAATCGCCCACTGGACATGTTAATCAATAATGCCGGGATATTGACCAGTGAGAGTTTTGATGTTTTGGATTACGCGCGTATGCAGGCGCAATATGATGTCAATGCGCTGGGGCCTTTACGGGTTACGCACGCCCTGAACGGTAATCTGGGCGCGGGTGCCAAAGTCGGGATTGTCACATCAAGGGTTGGCTCACTGGATGATAATTCGTCCGGCGGTAATTATGGCTACCGTATGTCCAAGGCAGCGGCCAATATGGCTGGGGTCAATCTGTCCCACGACCTAGGCCCGCGCGGGATAGCCGTGGCACTCCTGCATCCCGGTTATGTCCGCACCAATATGACGGGCGGCAATGGTCTAACCGATGCGGCCACCGCCGCCGCAGGCCTGATAGAGCGCATGGATGCCCTAACACTAGACAGCACTGGCACATTCTGGCATGCGGAAGGGTATGAATTACCTTGGTAGATAAGGTGGTAGGTTCGGGTATTATGGAACATGTTGATGTATTGATTATTGGTGCCGGGATTTCCGGTATTGGGGCGGGATGTCATTTGACGATGACCAGTCCAGCACAAAATTTTGCCGTCTTAGAAAGACGCGACAATCTTGGCGGGACTTGGGATTTATTTAAATATCCAGGCATCAGGTCGGATTCGGATATGTACACATTCGGCTATGCCTTTCGTCCGTGGACGGAGGGCAATGATATTGCCAGCGCGGCGTCAATTTTGCGTTATCTCAAAGAAACTTCCGAAGAATACGGCGTTGATAAGAAAATCCGTTACGGCCACCGCGTTACCAAAGTCAATTGGTCTTCAGCGGAAAAGCACTGGGTCGTTGATGTTACAAATGCAGGTGGTGATTTCCAGATAAGCTGCAAATTTCTGCTCTCTTGCACTGGTTATTATAATTACGACAAAGCCTATTTGCCCAAGTTTGATGGCTATGATGAGTATCAAGGCCAAGTGGTGCAACCGCAATTCTGGCCAGAAGATTTAGACTATAAGGATAAGACTGTTTTGGTCATTGGTAGTGGAGCTACCGCCATTACCCTTGTACCGTCCATGGCGGGCGAGACCAAGCATATCACAATGCTACAGCGTTCCCCGACCTATGTCTTTACCCGTCCAGCAGCGGATAAAATTGCCAATACATTGCGCAAAATATTCCCTCAAAAATTCGCCTATAGCTTGGCGCGTACCAAAAATGTACTGCTCAATATTTTCATGTTTCATCGTGCCCGTACCAAACCAGAGAAAGTCCGCGAATTTCTAAGCAATATGGCCAAAGAAGAATTGGGCGATAGTGTTGATGTGGATGTGCATTTCAATCCGAGCTATAATCCGTGGGATCAAAGGCTGTGCCTGATACCGGACAGTGATTTGTTTAATGTGCTTAAGGACGGCTCCGCCTCCATCGTCACCGATCATATTGAACGCTTCACCAAGACGGGCGTTAAGCTAAAATCCGGCGCTACCATAGACGCCGATATTATCATACCAGCTACGGGGCTGAATTTACAGTTTTTTGGTGGTGCTAAAACATATATCGACAACAAAGAGATTCACGCGGGCGAATTGATAAATTATAAAGGCATGATGTTTGGCAATGTGCCCAATATGGCGGCGGTGTTTGGCTATACCAATGCCTCGTGGACGCTCAAGGCAGATCTTACCTGCGGCTATGTTGCCCGCTTGCTGAATTTTATGGACAAGCATAATTATGAAGTCGCCATGCCAAAACTCAGCGGTGATATTGAAACTGAACGACTGGTCAATTTGCAATCTGGATATTTCCTGCGCTCCTTGGATATTCTGCCCAAGCAAGGCAAAGAGATGCCGTGGCGCAACCCAGAGAATTATCTCAAAGACTACAAAACAATCCGCTGGGGCAAAATCAACGACGGTGTTATGTCTTTTGAGTAAGGGCTTGCTGTGATATGAAACTCCCAATTAGATTCGGAGCATCACTTGGCCAAATTATACTTTAATTATTCTGCGATGAATGCAGGTAAATCAACTGTGCTTTTGCAGGCTAGCCATAACTATCATGAACAAGGTATGCATACTTTGCTTATGACGGCGGCGCTGGATGACCGGACCAAGGTCGGGCAGATTACATCGCGGATTGGGCTGGGTAAAGAAGCCGATTTGTTTGGGGGTGACACGGATGTATTTGCATCTATTTCTGCACGACATGCCGAGAAGCATATTGATTGCGTGATGATTGACGAGGCGCAGTTTTTAAGCGATGCGCAGGTTTGGCAATTATGTAAGGTTACGGACGAGTTGCGTATTCCCGTATTGTGTTATGGATTGCGCACGGATTTCATGGGTAAGCTATTCCCTGGCAGTGCGGCTTTATTGGCGCTGGCGGATCATTTGCGGGAAATTCGAACTATATGCTGGTGCGGGAGTAAGGCCTCTATGG